>CAYHGJ010000012.1:0-16446 GCA_964356235.1 uncultured Candidatus Saccharibacteria bacterium
GATTTTTATCGTCGCTTGAGCTCTGTAAAAATAAATCATGGCTAAAACATGCGCGGTCACAAATAGAACATCAAAGATGGCTGGGGGATATAGCAACAGAACCCGTGCCACAAAATTCAACCCTACTGGTAAGAAAAGGCGCCAGCTTAACATACAGAAAAAGAAGATTTTTGTGCCCGAACTAAATAAATCTATAACATTGAAACTTTCTACTCGTGGATATAAAACGCTAGAAAAAAGAGGAGTGTATAAAACATTGAAGGAAGCCAATCTGATATAAAAAATCGAGCGCTTGCTCGATTTTTTATATGGTTACTGGTTACGAGTTACCAGTTATGAGTTTATAATTTTAAAATAAACACAAAAGCCACGGCGTACCGTGGCTTTAGACTAGAACTTAGAATAAGTGACCGTGATTAAGCAAAGAAATATCCGAGACATTCAAATGGATAAATACTCACTGCGAAATCCCGCTCGCCACCAGCTGAGTTCTCGTGAATACCCTTAGCGATCTTTCGGGCACTCTCGCTTAAGGTATTAGTATCAACCTTCGCATCACCAGAAAGACTGATTGGTACAAAAATAGAAATCGTAAATCTAAAACGAGACACATCCATTAAACCCCTACGAACAAATTCCAATTCAACATAATCGCTTGCTTTCTCATAATACGACACAAGGAGATAATTCGCCACAAGATACGGCAGAGATGATTGTAATTCCAGTAGCTTGTCTTCCGGAATATCTCCATGTCTTACAGTCACATGAATCATTTTCTCTCCTCCCTCCTTTTCTACCCCCAAATCTACTCCATCTCCAAAATTTGTCAAACAAAAAGCTCCGCCAGATGGCGGAGCGAGGGTTATTTTCATTATTATTTTGACCCAACAGGAAATGGGGGAACAGGAACCAATCTACCATTAGAATCAAAAACTAATCCTTCTCGTGGACGAGAAACATAACCCGCCCCATTGACTAAATACACACGCTCTCGTACATCTCGTGGCGAAATACGCTCGCATGGCAACCATGTGAGACTTTCGGCAAAACGTCCTTGAAAATATGCAAAACAGATATTGCTGTTGTTGTAGTACACGAAACGAACACTTGTGCCGATAAGTTCTGCCGGCCTCTTATCAGAAGACATATTATGAGGAGAATTAGGAGAATTTACCTTATGTGAAGGGGTAACGAGTAACCCGATAACCACTCCAATAAGTACCACAATGACGCCATAAAAGACCATGAGGAACAAGGAATTCTGGCGCCTACTCGATTCTGTCATATGACACCTCCATGTATCAAATTACACCAGTTTTATAATATGTCAAGTAGCAAGCACACCGCACCATTCACAAACTCTTGACCAGAGAACAAAAAAACAGCAACCAACCTCACTTGGAAACCCGGTTTCCAAGTGAGCAATTTAAATATATTGATATATTGATATATTTTATTATTCCTATACGCCATTCCTTTTCAGGGTTCCTTTTCAGAGTTCATCATTTCAAATATTTTTTATTTCAAATAGAGGTTAACGCCATCGGTTTTAAACGTGATAGTGCCTAAATCATATGTTCCAAGAATTGTGGAGACAGAGAGATTATCTAATGCTTCCTTATGAGGATGACCATAACGATTGTCTTTGCCAGCCGAAATGATGGAGTACAAAGGTGAAACCATATTCACAAATTCTTTATTTGAAGATGTTTTTGAGCCATGATGCCCCGCTTTCAACACTTCACTGTCTAGTAAATTTTTATCAAGACCTGTTAAATATTTTTCAACCGCGCTCGGCATATCCCCTGTCAAAATAAAATTTACTTCACCATAGCTTACTTTAAGCCCAATGGATGCTGTGTTTGATTCAAATTTTTCCGCATCCCTATCTGGGAAAAGCACAAGAGCAGAAAGCCCATCAGGAAAAACTATTCCTTGCCCCCGTCTTGCATAAATTATTTCTATATTCTTTTTCCTAGCTTCGAGATACACCGCTTTATCAGAATCGCTGTCATTAAAATCTCCGCTTAAAATTATTTTGCCCACATCAAATCTTTTTATAATCTTTGGTGCCTTACCGATGTGATCTAAGTCTGGATGTGTCAAAACTAAAATATCTATTTTTTTACTATAAAAAGGCAATCTTTTTGAAATTTCTCCAAACACCCTATCCGACACACCGGTGTCCACAAGCATATTGAAACCGCTTGGACTTTTTATAAAAGTAGCATCTCCTTGCCCCACATCTAAAAAAGAAACTTCCAAAAGATTTGAGTTTTGACCTAAGATGCCAAACATAAAATAAAGCTCAAAACAAAAAAGACAGAGCAAGATGGGGACTCTCCATTTTTTTATATCCATACATAAATAATATCACTCGTTCCAAAGATTAAACAAAAGCCCCAGGCAAGCGGTTAGCTCACTTAGGGCTTTTGTTAATTAGTAATGATTATTTGATATCTTGGTAAAAAGCGAAACGAACAACATTATTCTTGGGGTCACGCACAACCTGTATAGGTTCTACGCCTTTTGCCCAAGAGGGCTTGTTCCTTACGCTGATAGGAGAGTAAAAGTGTTTTACATCTTTGGACAAAGGTCTTAATGTCTCGTCCGCATTGTAAACCGCACTAGCCACAGAGACTGCGCTCTGCCAACCCTCCTCCTTGTCGTTATAATTTTTAGTGATGTTATAACGATAGTTTTTGTCGAAAGAGTTTAAGCCAGAAAATTGAGAATCATGAAGAGCAACATCTTTATAAGAAGTCCCCTTGTATTTACTCTCAACTCTATTTCTGACTACCCAAGCCACAAGGACTTGCTCTTCCGGGCGCTTTGTTTCTGAATATACTATTCTCGCAAGCCAGAGGATTTCCTCTTCTTCACGAGACAATCCAGAAGAAGCGCTTTTGATTGCACTTATATTAAATCCAGCTGCCTTAATCGGTTGAAGTTGAAAACCAACCGACGTAAACAAATAGAAGGCAAGGACAAATACAAGAGCATATTTCTGTTTTGTCATAATTGACCAAAGCTTCCGAAAGTAATGGCTACGTCTTTTTGCCAAAGGGCAAGCCCTTCAATAAAAAAACCTCAATTTATCAGATAAACTGGGCCGTTACTCATCCACTCTCGTCACCATCTATACTAGCAGATTAGAGCTCAAAAGTCAACCACTTTTACCCCAAAATAGCTTGTGCTAATACCAAAAAAGTGTGTTAAAATAAGGGTATATTGACCGCCAAGTGGTCAAATTATTAATACCTATAAATAACCTAAAATTATGCAAAAATACGAGGAAAGGCAGTTTGACCTGCCAGAGCTCCAAGGTATATCAAAAAAGCAGTTGGAAGCTCATTTGGGGCTGTATTCGGGCTATGTAAAACATGTAAATTTGATAGATGAGAAAATTTCAGAGCTTGAGATGGACGAGACCAAAAACTCATACATTATAAGCGAGCTCCGAAGGAGGCTCGGCTTTGAATGGGATGGGATGCGTCTTCATGAGATATATTTTTGCTCATTAGAAAATGGCCCCTCTCCTTTTTCGGGAGAAAGCTCTCTTGGACAAAAACTAATCAAGCAATACGGCAGTTTTGATAAGTGGCAAGATCAGTGTAAAAAAATATGTCTAACAAGAGGTATTGGTTGGGCAATACTTTACTATGACAAAACAAACGATAATTTTTTAATGAGGTGGGTAGACGAGCATAGTATTGGACACTTGGCTGGTCTTTCTATTGTCCTTGTGGTAGATGTTTGGGAACACGCATATATGGTGGATTATCTCCCCAGCGACAAGAAAAAATATGTGGGAAATTACTTAAAAAATATAAATTGGAATATCGTTTCTAAAAATTTTGAAAGTTTGGTCTAAAAAGTCAACCGACTTGCGTATTTACACCTAAAAGAGTCTCCAGTTTCTTTGAGACTCTTTTTTGGTGCCACAAAATTGTTCCTCCGATCATACATGAGTAAATTATAAAAATAATAGTTGGTGAAATGGAAATAAACTTCACAGAAGCAATGCCGAGTCCTGAAAAAATTTCCACCACTTCTAAAATATAAAATAAAATCATCTTTGATAGCAAAATAAAAGGCAGTGCCAAAAAGATTCCAACAAAAGATATTAAAACCCCAAGAGCGCCAAGCGCCATAAGAGGAGGAAGCGTCGGCAAAACTAAAATATTCGTCAATGGAGAAAACACAGGTATTTGACCACTTAGATAGATAATGTATGGCAAAACAAACATCTGCGCAGAAAGGCTAGTGGATAAAATTTCTTTAAATGATGGCAATTTATCTAAATAAAAAAACTTGCCCGCTAGAGGTTTTGAAAAATAGATTATGCCAAATGTGGCTAGAAAACTAAGCAAAAAGCCTGGGTCATAGAAAAGTATGAGTGGGTTGTGTAAAATCATAAAAAAGATAGCAACAAATAAAGCGCGCTGAGGCGAAACCAACCGTCCAAACATATCTGCAAACATCACAGAGAGTGCCATAAGTGTAGCCCGTAGTGTAGAAGCGCCAGATGAAACCATTATAGTGAAAAGAATGGCAAAAATTGCTGACAAAATCAGTTTTTTCTTTTTGCCAAAATTTCTAAACAACGATTTCACTCCAAAAATAACAATAGCGATGTTGTAGCCAGACAAAACTATAATATGAGAAAGCCCCACGACTCTAAAATTATCTTCCTTTTTCTTATCCAACACCTTCTGGCCAAGAAGAATACCGGAGAGAAGCGCTCCATCGTCTCCCGGTAATACTTCATTTATTTTTGAAATCCACGCTTTTTTTAATGAAAATAACCTCAAAACAAGCGCCGTCCCTTCACCACTTCCAATAATCTCTATTTTATTTGCTCTAAGGACATAACCCACTCCGTCTTTTGCCAAATACCCAACATAATCAAAAATCCTGCCAGTATCTGTTTTAAAACTTTCTGGTTTTTCAATTTTCCCACTAACAATGATAGAATCTCCGTATGAAACTTCTGGATAAAGTGGCAAATATGCCAAGATTTTATGTTTTCCACTTTTAATGTACGCCCTCTGTCCACTCTCAACAATCTTGGGGAAATTTATAACCTCTGCTTTTATTTTTGTATTTTGCCCAAAAAGATCGCTTACAATCGCTGACTCTTTTGGAACAACCTCTTGATAACGAAATCCTGCCAAGACAAAGAAGATTGTTCCAAAAATAAACAAAAACGCTAAACTTTTTATATTTGGCGTCTTCCTAAAAAGATAAATAATAAAAACCAAGAGCAGAAACAAAAACGAACTAAAAATATAAAAATCCAAAAAATGAAAGTGCTCTGATAAAAGCCCGAGGATAAAACCGATAAAAGCATAGGTTAAAAAATTTCTTTTAAAAAAATCAGGAAATTTCATCCCGTTAGAAATATGTTTCGCAAGCGAAACTATCTACAAATTTAGTAAAAAGTATCGGGTATTTATACTTCATTATTTAAACAACATTATTGCCACCATATATTTCTAACGGGACAAAAATTCTTTTATAATATTTTTTTCATCTGTTGGAGAAAGGGCCTTTCTAAATTTGGCATTTTTGCCAAAAACTCTTTTCTCGCACTCTTCCCAAGTTTTGTGGGTTTCAATTTTTCCAGAAACTATAGAGACGTACGAGTAAGCTTTTCCACTTTTTGACTTAGAACTTTCTGACGTGGATGTTTTGGTTTTTGCAAAGTTTAAAATATCTTTTGAATAATTTTCTAACGCTCCACGATAGAGTTTTACCGGATTATTATCCGCGAAAGAGGTGGCGATAGTATCTGCTCTTTCGTTCCCAGCTATCCCAGCATGCCCCGCTATGTGTTTGAATTTTATTTTTTTATCTTTTGTCACTTCCAAGAGCTTACGCCATAAGTCTTTGTTTAAAACATCTTTTTTTTCTTTGGTTTTCCAATTATTTTTCTGCCAATTTTTCACCCACTTGGTAATACCATTTATAAGATAACTTGAATCTGTATGCACTTCTGTTTCCTCTATATCATTCTCAGTTTTTTTAAGAGCTTCTATGACAGCTAAAAGCTCCATCCTGTTGTTTGTGGTTTTGGGGTCTCTGCCCCCAAGCTCATAGACTCTATTCTCATCTTTTAAAATAAGTATCGCCCCATATCCACCAGGTCCTGGGTTGCCCCTTGATGAACCATCTGTGAAAATAATTGTTTTTACCATTCCAATATTGTATTTCAATACTAAAAAATCTCCAAAATTCTAAGTCGGAGTTCTGGGTATCCTCTGAAAAGTGATTTCTCTAAATGAAATGCTAAATCTACATTTTTGCCCACTTCCGGCATCTTTTTGAAATCTTCTGATGATGAGTAAAAAGTTATAGCATTTATGCTTTTTTTGCCTCCATCAGAAAAAGTAATGCTAAAATGATTTTTATCTTTACCAAACTGACCCATTTTTGTTATAAGAGCCCCTTCTAACAAAAAAATGGGTTTTGGGTTTCCTTCTCCAAAGGGCGCCATTTTTTCTATCATCCTATAAGTATCAAGATTTATTTCAGAAAAAGTAAGCTTGGCATCTGCTAAAATAACCTCTTCTTCAAAATTTTTTATTCTAACCTTTTCGTATGCTTCTTCTATTTCTTTCTCCAAAAAATGTATCTTTTCTTCGGAAACCGAAAACCCTCCGGCAAATTTATGTCCTCCATATTCAGAAAAAACAGCAGTGGTAGACATAAGCTCTACCACATTGACACTGCCATTGGAACGACACGAGCCCTTGATACCCGAAAGTCCATCACGACCCCAAACAAAGGTGGTCTTACCAAAATGCTCCATCACCGAGTTTGCAACTAATCCTAAGAGTCCTGGACGCCAGTCGGGGTTGCCTATCACTATTATATTTTTATCAGAAAATCTGTCGGATTTGTGATTTATTTCTTTGACCATGTTGGCGACAACCCCCTTTCTCTCGTTATTTATATGATTTAAAAATTCCGCCAAAGTCTCCGCCTCTTTTTCATCATTTGTTGCAAGAAGATTGAAAGCCTTCATTGGTTCATCCATACGCGAAGCGGCATTTATCCTAGGTACTATCATAAAAGAGATATCGTCTTCACTAAGATGTCTCTGGTCTATTTTCATTTTACGAAGAAGCTGTTGTAAACCGGGACGACGAGATTTACGGAGCACTTTTAGCCCAAAGTGCGCCAATACTCTATTTTCATTTAATAACGGCACCATGTCAGCAATAGTAGAAAGTCCTGCCATATCAAGAAGCCACTTCTCCCATCCGTCTTTAATATCAAAATTTCCTTTTTGAATTATGCCTGTGGCAAATTTAAAAGCTACCCCTGCCCCGCAAAGCATTTTATCAGGATATTTATCGCCCTCTCTTTTTGGATTTATTACTGCATATGCCTTTGGTAATTCTGTTTGAGGAAGGTGGTGATCGGTGATAATAAGGTCTATGCCAAGCTTTTTACACTTCTCTGCCGGAAGAAAATCAACGATGCCACAATCCACACTTATAACAACTTTTGCACCCATTTCGACAACCTTTTCAATAGCAATGACAGAAAGCCCATAGCCCTCAAAGTGTCTATCAGGAATATAATTAAAAAAATTCAAATAGCCGATTTTTTCAAATAAAGTTTTCAAAAGCACCCCGCCAGGTATTCCGTCGGCATCATAATCACTAAATATACAAATCTTTTCATTATTTTTAATTGCCTCTAAAATCCTTTCCACCCCCCTTTCCATATCTGTCATTAAAAATGGATCATAAATATCCCTTTCATATGAAGGGTTTAGAAATTTTTCCGCTTCTTCCCAAGTTGTTATATCCCTAAATGAAAGCAGTTTGGCCAAAAGTGGCGGGTATTCCTTGAGCTCGTTTTTATGTCCTTCTCCTTCTTCTTTCAAGCTATATATGGTCATGGTCTCAATTATACCAGAGTATATTTTCTGGTATAATTAATCATATGAGTGATGAAAATTGCATATTTTGCAAAATAATAAACGGAGAAATTCCGGCCGAAAAAATATATGAGGATAGCGATTTTTTGGCTTTTTTGGATATAACACCTGTAAACCACGGCCATACACTTCTCATACCAAAACAACATTATAAAAATATATTTGATATACCAGACGAGCTTATATCAACAATAGCTCCACTGATAAAAAAACTTTCTTTTGCGATAAAGCAATCACTGGGGGCAGGAGGAATAAATATAGCAATGAATAACGACCTGGTAGCTGGCCAACTGGTATTCCATGCCCATATTCATATAATTCCTAGATTTGAAAATGATGGTCACAGACACTGGGGCGGTAAACAATATAAAAATAAAGAAGAAATAATTTCAATATCTGAAAAGATAAAAGATGCCCTCAAAAAAACCGCCTAGGCGGTTTTTTTGAGGGCCTCAATCCCTGCAAGCGTCCCTTTTTCTAAAAATTCAAGCATCGCCCCACCACCCGTTGAAACAAAACCAAATTTCTTTTCAAAATCCATATGAGAAATAACAGCCGTAGTATCGCCCCCTCCAACAATAGAAAAACCTTCTGCATCAGACACCATTTCGGCAAACTTTACAGTTCTTTCTCTAAAACCCTTTTCATAATTTCCGAGTGGCCCATTCCATAAAATAAATTTTGATGATTCTAACATTGGTGCAAGCATTTCTAAACTTTTTGGACCTATATCTTCAATAATATCTGTGGGCAAAACCTCTTGTGGCAACTTTGTGATTGAACCAGCATCAGACCATACCACAACATCCACAGGTAATAATATTTTTGGATTTTTGGATAAAGAAGAAAGATCAATTTTGCCGTAAACTTTTGAATTCCCAATTTCATATCCTAAACTTTTGAAAAAATCATTAGCTAAAGCCCCCGCTACCATAACCTTATCAGCAATCTTCACAAACTTTTCTATAAGAGGAAGTTTACTTTCAAACTTAGCACCACCAAGCACAAAAAGAAACGGGTGGTCCGGATTTTCCACCCTAGAAAGATTCACTACCTCTGCTGAAAATAATGGTCCAGCATAAGCAGGCAAGAGTTTGGGCACTCCAACAATAGAAGTGTGCTTTCTATGAGAAACAGAGAAGGCTTCGTTTACATAAATATCTCCAAGAGAAGCCAGCTCCTTTGCAAAATCTTGGTTATTTTCTTTTTCTCTATCATCAAACCTTAGGTTTTCAAGCAAAATCATATCTCCATCAGAAAGCTCTTTTTCTTCTTCCTTCGCCTGGTCAACATTTTCAACAAAACGAATATTAAATTTTTGTTTCAAATAATCATATATTGGACGATTGCTTGAAAGCCCTCCTTCTTTGGAATAAACGTCTTCTAGATGACTTATGATTATTGTTTTAGCTCCAACTTTTGAAAGCCACGAGAGTAGCGGTTCTGACTTTTTTATACGAAAATCATCAGCTATCATTCCTCCTTGTATCGGCACATTTAAATCCATACGGACCAAAATCCTTTTGCCAGAAACCATGTCAATGGGTAAGTCTGTTATTTTTTGGAAATTCATATCTAGACTGCTGATTTTATTATTTTTATAAATTGGTTTGTATCCAAGCTCGCTCTTGCAACTAAAAAACCGACAACATCTCCATCTTTTATTATGGCCCCGGCATTGTCACCACCAACAGAACCTCCATATACAAACCTTACACCCATCGCTTCATTTTTGCCATAGATATCACTCAACACCTTTCTTAGATACAGCACCGTCTCGTGTATTTCCCTTGGCTCCATTGCTCCGTTTGAATTTTTACCTATAGCCCACACAGGTTCATATGCAATTATTATCTTGCTTATATCTTTCTTAGAAACACCATATAGGGAGTCTTTCAGAGATTTTGAGAGGAAACTAAGATATTGACCATTATGGTCTCTTTCTTTTTCTCCAATACATAAAATCGGTACAAGACCAACATTAAGGGCATTTTTTATTTTGAAAGAGATCATATCATCTGTTTCTCCCATGTC
Source organism: uncultured Candidatus Saccharibacteria bacterium (assembly GCA_964356235.1). Classification (GTDB taxonomy): domain Bacteria; phylum Patescibacteriota; class Minisyncoccia; order Phycocordibacterales; family CAYHGJ01; genus CAYHGJ01. Next base: position 9,989 of record CAYHGJ010000012.1, read on the forward strand.
TCTCCTTTCAGAATGACCAATTATTGAGTAGGAAGCACCAACATCCTTCGCCATTTCTGCACTAACCTCACCAGTATAAGCGCCCCCTTTTTTGTCAGAAATATTTTGAACGCCAAAAGACATTTTTCTTTTTTTGTATTCTTTTTTTAGGAGAGAAAGATAAACATATGGCGGGCAAATAACCAATCCAACTTTCCCGAGAAGTGGCGAGTATTTGAGGATAGATTGTATATTTTTTCGCGCCAAATAGAGAGATTCTGGATTCATTTTCCAATTGGCAATAATAATTTTTTTCATCCCGCAGTAGAAAATGGCGCCATAGCTTCACTACAAATTGAGACAAACCATTTTGTGTAATTAGTTAATAACATATGACCTGTATTTAGATAGCTAGAATAACAATGCCATTTTTCACTACCGGATTTATCCCAATATTATACCAAGAAAATCACTCCACTTCCGCCCAAGACTTAATCTCATAACCGCCAGATGGCCCGCTTGAAAAGGAGAGGTCAGCAAGACCGCTTAGATAAGTGACAGTGGCATTATTTTCCATTCTAATTGTTTTTGCGGTAGCAGCATTTATTTCAACATTATTAGCAATATTTATAGTTCCTTTTTGGGCGTTAAGAATAGCGGCTTCGACATTATTCTCCACAGCGATGGCATAGTTGCCTCCACAGGTGACACCTCCAGCACAATCTGATGTCGTCAGAAGTAAAATATAACTTCCAACAACCCCAGAACCTGAAAACACAACATTGTTAGATAAATCTATATAACCATCGGCAACAATAATACCTCCTGTTGTGGTATAACTTGGGTCTAGCGCAATCGTGGCATTGTTTAGAACAATTATATTCCCTGTGACCCATAGTGTCCCTGTTACATCAAGTCTGCCACCATTACTAACAGTTAGATTTCCATTTATTTTTTTGGGACCAAGAGTCGCCGAGGTATCATCAACAGAATAATCCCCGGAAATAGTCCCCCCAACAAGCGCCCAATCTTTCCACTCTGCTATATTTGCATCAGAAATAGGAAAAGCTGTGGCAGAAGGGTCTGGCTGCGTGGTATCATCACACGATTTATTATTCCCCGTACCAGTTTGGCAATACAGGTTTCCTGCCACGCTAGAATTATTCACAGTATGCGCCCACGCATCTCCAACGCCAGATTGTCCAACATCAACATTATCAATACTTCCCAAAAGACCGCCGAGATAAATTTCAAAATAACCATCAGCCGACGGAGAAACCACTCCCCAAGAAGATCCAACTCTGCCATTTTTTAAAAGTCCAGATGTATAGTCTGTGTTTTTTGCCCATTCATAATAACGATTTGAATTGTTTGAAACATCAAGCACCAACCAATAGTTTGTGCCCGTAGTTAATTCTGGGTTTGTTGGAAAAACCACTTCAACAAAACCAAATTGTGTGGTCACAAGAGAAGCGCCAAGGGTGACCGAGGTGAGAGTGGTGGAACTTGGGGAATCATTTGAATCAGACATGATACGAACCGTTATATTGCCAGGAGTGCTAGTTTTTCTTAAATTTAGTCGCACCTTATTTATGGGTCCGTTTTCTGAAACAATAAAGCTTTGCGCAATATCTTCGGCGACGCTTGTTTGCCCAAAAATGATACCACCTGTTGGAGTCGTTGGGATATTGTTTGTCTGGTTGGAAGATAGGGCAGAGCTATTTGCTGATACCGCAGAAGCACTAATATAGGCGCCATTATCTCCTGTTATACTTCCGTTTGAATAAACATTGCCCACCACCCCGGCGTTCCCTCTAAGAATAAAACCACCATTGCCTGTTTGTACGCCATAATGGAAAGTCACACCTTCACCAACACTAACGGAAGATTTAACTTTCCTTATATGATTATCACTATCTCCTTCAGCTGTTATTTCTTTACCACCCAAAATATCAGAAACCAAAACACTGACTTCCGCGTCATTTAAAAACAGAGAGCTTTGACTTAAAACATTTTGCCCCCTTTTGACCTTGAGGACGGCGTCCTCCACCGCCCCCTCTGATGCGTAAAAGCTTTGATTGGAATTTTTTAAACCTCCAAACATTCGCATTTGAGAGAGAAGAGGCAAAGAAATACCAAAAATTAAAATAAGGGAGGCAAAAAGAAGAAACATTATTCCTGTTATCATGGCTTGCCCCGTACGTAAACGCCTTGCTTCGGTCGCCTCCATACTATTTTTAAAAAACAAGCTGTGTCGTTTCATAAAATATAACCACCATATTGGATATTTAAAAGCATGGCGACCTTTTACGTTCGGGGTCAGCCCCGATGCAAAATTTATTTTTATTTTTCTCATATCGTTTAGTATCCGCCACGCAAAGCTGTGGTGTAGTAAAAATTCTCTGTTTTTGTTTGCCCAGATTTGTTGGCCGTTAGAGTTATGGTCATTTTAAATGCCTGTCGTCCAAAATTGTCTATTTTTTTAAATAAAATCTCATCTACCGATACTCCGGGCAAAGTGACATCGCCGATGAAAACACCATCTCTTTTCATCTTCAAAACTCCTCCTTCTATATAAAATTCTAGTGGCACAGAAACACCAGCATTTGTTGTAAAAAACGAAATTCTTCCAGGACTTTGATTAAAAATACTAAGTGCATCATTTATAGAAGTGGCGCCCCTCGCCTCTCGACCGATTTTTGAAACCAAAAGATTAATACTGCTATCCAAAAGTCTCGCACTTTGCGCTTTTGAATAAGAAGATATCATTATAATCGCTCCATTTATAGCCACTATCATAAAAAAGGACAGCAAGGCCACATATATTATCATCTCCACCATAGAAAACCCCCAACTAAAAGCCTTTCTTCTCATTCGTGTAGAAGCTATTTGTGAAGTCTTATTTATGTATGGTATTTGTGGCAGTCTCATGTTGGTATTATCGCTATATTTCAAAAATATTTGCAAAGTATGTTGATAATTCTCTGGTAGTAGTAGCATCATTCTCATACCAAGATACAAAAATTGACGCTTTGACAATATCAGCATCCAGTGTGCCATTTGGGGCAATATTTAAATTTCCGTCTCTATAAACTTCATAAAGTCTAAACTTTCTATAAAAAGTGTTGTCTATCAACTCTTCTGTGGTGGTAGAAAGATAAGTATTGCCGTTAAATTCCAAATAATAATCAGCATTTTTAGACAAATTGGATAGACTTGAAAACCCTCCATCTCTAATAATACGCAACGCTTCCAGTCCCTCCTCTGCCAAAATTTCCGCTTTTACATTATCAGTGGTATTTATAGACCTTCTTAGATAAAAATTAAAAACAGAAACTATCCCAGAAAAAATAAGGACCACTATCGAAGCACCTATAACAACCTCCATGAGTGTAATTCCTTTTTGATTTTTGTTTTTCATTATTCTATTGCATAGACACTCCCCGTTTTCTGAACATTTATCTGCTTGGTATCGCCCGACTTAGACAACAAGGTGATGGTCCCATCATTATTCGTCTCGCCAGAAATTTTATTAAATAATATTTGATTTCCGCCACCAGAAATTGTGTAAGAAGAAATACTTATTCCTCCTTCAAGATACAACACCTTATTATTTGGATTATTTTCCAAGTAAGGATGTTCATAGATAATCAGCTGGTTGGGCATTATATAGACGCCAAATCTTTGCCCCCCTTCCCCTGATATCGTTTTGGCCCTTGCTTCTTCAATAGCTACAATCACTTTTTTTGCCTCAGTAGATATCTTCTCTCTGCCTGATAAAAGACGGAGCGCACTCAAAATGATTGTTGATAATAAAACAAGAATTGCTATGGAAAATAAAACCTCAATAAGAGTAAACCCGGACACCAAAGACGGCATCCGTTTTTTCTGCGTGCTATCAAATGTAGTATAACTAATTTTGTTCATTTAAGATGCTTTCAGCATAAATTTTAATAAAAACAAAAACCTTGCTTACGTAGTACCGTCTTTGGTGTCTGGGTAAAGCCATTTTTTTTAAATATATTATTCATTAAAATATTTCACAATCCATTTACCAAAGAATACATTGGCATAATCATAGAAACAGCGAAGAAACCAACAGCTACCCCAATAACCACCATAAGTAAGGGCTCTATAATAGTAGAAAGATTTTTTGTTTGCTGTTCTATCTCGCTTTCATAATATTCTGCCACTCTAACAAGCATCTCTGAGAGTTTACCAGTCTCTTCTCCGACCGCTATCATTTCTGCCACAAATACTGGATAAAGATTTTCGTGTTTTTCAAAAATTTCTGAGACCTGGGTTCCTTTTTGAATACCGGAGATGGCTTCATCTAACACCTCTTTGTAATATCCGTTTCCTATAACATCTTTGGTGATTGTGATAGCAGAGACTACCTCTACCCCAGAGAGAAGTAGGGAAGAAAGAGTTCTTGTCGTCTTGGCCGAGTTGTTCTCTTTTACAAGATTGCCTATAAGCGGTATCCGTGTAGAGATAAAATCAAGATATCTTTTACCCCTTTTTGATCTGTAAAAATAATATCCTGCCAAAAATATTGCCAAAAGAATAAGGATAAAAACAAAACTGTTGCCTTTCATAAAATCACTCGTGAAGATGATGCTCCTTGTAGTGATAGGGAGCTCTACATCAAGCTCTTTGAATGTAGCTGTTAGGGTGGGCACAACATATATAAGCATCAATACCCCTATCATAATCATCACGAAAAATATGATGAGTGGATATATCATGGCTCCTATTATTTTCTTCCGAAGAGTATTGGCTTTCTCCATCTGATTTGCAATCTCAGAGAGAGAGCCGGCCAAATCTCCACTCTCCTCTCCGGCCTTGACCATCGCAGCAAAAAGGTTGCTCCATATTTTTGGATGAAGTTTCAACGCTTCACTAAGAGGTCTCCCTTTTTTTATCTGTTCTCCCGCCTCAAAAAGGATTTCCTTGAAAAATTTGTTCTTGGTCTGCCTTTCCATAACAGAAATGGCTCTGGCGCCGGAAAGTCCAGCCTTTATCATGGCTCCTAGGTTTCTGGCAAAAATTATTTTTTCTTGCGTTTTTACGGTAGAGAGAAACTCGTTTATTTTAGTTAATATTTTTTTATTTTTCTCCGCTTCTTCCGCCAAAACAAGAGAAATACCGCCGGTGTTTATAATATTAAAAACATCACTTTTATCTTTTGCTTCCACATCTCCTTCAAATACTTCCCCAGATGGTTTTATTGCTTTATAGTGAAAAATGGTCAAGGTTAGTTCATAAAGTTAATAAAGTTCATAAAGTTGAAAATCATTCTGTGACAACACGAAGCACCTCCTCCAAAGAAGTCACACCCTGGACAGCTTTAAAGATGCCGTCTTCAAGCATTGTCGTCATCCCCTCTTTTTTAGCTTGCGCCTCTATTTCATCGGAAGTCGCCCCCTTCATCACCAAATCCTTTATAGTAGCAGACATTTTTAAGACCTCATGTATGCCTATTCGTCCAGAATATCCGTCTTCTTCTTTTTTGGATTTTTTGGGTTTATAAAATGGCACTTTTTCCCAAGTGGTTTTTTTATCTATTATTTTCTCCACAATCAAAAGGTTGAGTACTCTCTCTAAGTCTATCTGTTTACTAAGGTTTGCTATTTCTGCTTTATTCAAAAAATATTTATCCACATCTTTAGAAAGTTTTCTAACCAATCTTTGTCCTATAATCACCTTTATAGTGGAAACAATCAAAAAACTCTCTGCCCCCATATCTATGAGTCTTGGCATGGTACCGGCCGCAGAGTTTGTGTGGAGAGTTGAGAGTACCAAGTGTCCGGTAAGCGCCGCATTTATGGCAAGAGATGCGGTTTCTTTATCTCTTATTTCTCCAACCATAAGTATGTCCGGGTCCTGACGAACAAGAGAGCGCAGACCATTACTGAAAGTAAGCCCTATTTCTGGCTTGACCTGTGTCTGATTTACTCTTGGCATTTGATATTCTATCGGATCTTCAATAGTAGAAATATTTACATCCGGCTGATTCAAAATATCAAGAACAGTATAGAGAGTAGTGGTCTTTCCAGAGCCGGTTGGGCCAGTAGCAAGTATCATCCCCGTGGTTTGTTTTGTGGCATTGTAGATTCTATCCATACCTTCCCCGTGGAAACCAAGACTCTCAAGAGTAAAACCCTGCCCAGTTTCTCGCAAAATTCTCATAACTGTTTTTTCGCCATAATACACAGGCAAAATGGAAACCCTAAAAGAAACTTTCTCTCCTTCTAACTCTATTTTGAAACGGCCGTCTTGTGGCAACCTCTTTTCGTCAAGCTTTAAGTTGGAAAGAACTTTTATTCTCGCAGTTATGGAAGCCCCGCTTTGTTTGGGTAAAACCATAGCATCATGAAGGAGTCCGTCTATTCTGTACCTGACCACCACCTCTTTTTCTGTTGGCTCTATATGAATATCTGATGATCCTTGAAGTATGGCGTGCTTAATGAGAGTAT
>CAYHGJ010000013.1:0-16172 GCA_964356235.1 uncultured Candidatus Saccharibacteria bacterium
AACTTGGCAAAAAGAATCCAAAATAATCTAAAAATGAGTTTCAAAAATTATGCCGATAAAGAAGAAAAGATAAATGCTATCGTCGGCTTCTTGGCTCTTCTCGAACTTGTCAAAAGAGGAGTGATAGCGGTGAAGCAGAATAAAAACTTTGCGGATATAGAGATGGAGCACAACAGCCCAGGGGTCCCAAATTATAATTAGTTTTACCCCGTTAGAAAATCAGGGTATAGTATAATGTTACAAATTTATTTTAAGAGCACAATAAGTAAACAAAGTAGTACTAAACATTGAGTTAATTTTCTAACGGGGTATATTAGTAAGATGAAACTAGAATCCAAAATAGAAGCAATCCTTTTTTATAAAACAGATGAGGTGGCCATAAAAAAACTGGCTGTTATTTTGGGTACAACAGAGGAAGAGATAGAGAGGGCTTTGAAAGATCTCCAAGATTCTTTGAAAGAGAGAGGTCTTACTCTGGTTAGAAAGGAAAATGAAGTTATGCTAACAACAAATGTGGGAGTTTCAACTATAATAGAAAAATTGGCAAAGGAGGAACTTTCAAAAGATATAGGAAAAGCCGGCCTTGAAACATTGGCCATCGTTTTGTACAAAGAACATGTCACTCGCAGTGAAATAGATTATATAAGAGGAGTAAATTCTTCTTTCATACTGCGTAACCTGCTTATAAGGGGTCTATTGGAGCGTATCCAAAATCCAAAGGATAGCAGGGGATTTGTCTATAAACCAACCTTTGAGCTTATGCAATATTTGGGAATAAGTACACTTGATGAGCTACCAAGTAAAGAAAACATAATAGACCAAATTGAAAACTTTCAAAACCAAAAGCAAAAAATAGAAGAAGAAACTATTACCGAAACACAATGAGAGACAAAATAGAAAAAATGGATAAAAAAATATTGATTGCCCTACCGGTTATAGTCCTGGTGGCGCTTTCTATCTGGGCAAGAGCTTCTATCATAGAAATAGAGTATAAGGAAAATCAGAGAATAGTAGCTAGCCCATATGACTTGTTAACTTTAAATGCAAAAAGTGTATATGTATTTGATATAAAGACAAAAGAAGTTTTGTATTCAAAAAATGAAGAAATGCAATGGCCGTTGGCCTCTGTCTCAAAACTTATGACAGCAATCGTGGCAAAAGAAAACGCTCCGAGTGGTTTTTCTATCAGAACTGCTGATGTGCTGTTGCAAGATAGAGGAGGAGGAGATATAAGAAGCGGTGAATGGTGGAATCTGGCGGATCTCATTGATTTTTCTTTGGTTTCTTCTTCAAACGATGGGGCATTGGCTATTGCCTCAGCCATCGGAGCAATAGACATGAAAGCAGACCAGACACCGGAAGAAAGTTTTATTATAAAAATGAACGAAAAAGCGCGGGCGCTTGGCATGAATCAAACTTATTTTGTAAATTCTTATGGATTAGATATTTCAGAAAATTTTGCCGGAGCCTATGGCTCAGCAAAGGACATTTCTCATCTTCTAAATTATGCCCATCTAAATCATCAAGACATAATAGAAAATACTTCAAGAGCTCACATAGAAATAGAATCCCTTTCTGGTATAAAACATAATATAAAAAACACCAATGAGATAACAGGAGAATTATCCGGCTTGGTTGCTTCAAAGACCGGATTCACAGACCTCTCGGGAGGAAATCTTGCTATAATCTTCGAAGTGGGACCGACACATCCGGTCATAGCAATAGTCTTAGGCTCTACAAAAGAAGATCGTTTTAGTGAGATTAAAAAATTGCATAAAGCCACACTTTTTGAAATAAGATTGAGAAATCTATCCCGAATGTGATGTATGTTGGCATAAATATGCGGGATTCCAAGAGGCACTTAAATACCTTATAATTTATTAAGTAATAATAAACGGTCGTGTAAACACGACTCGACACACACGGGATGGATGAACTTACTTTAAACACAATAAAAGTAATATTGCCGACAACTATCGCCTTTTTTGCTGGCATGGCGCTGACCCCTCTTTTGACGCACTATCTTTACAAATACAAGATGTGGAAAAAGAAAAGTGTCACAAAAGCAACTGATGGCAGAGACGCCCCCATAACAGCAAAGCTTCATGGTGATGAAGAAAGAAAAACTCCAAGAATGGGGGGTGTGCTGGTCTGGTCTGTCACATTTTTAACTATCATTTTCTTTAGTCTGTACGCGATGATTGATGGAGAAATCGCGTCAAAACTATCTTTTCTATCTAGAAATCAAACATGGCTCCCATTGTTTACTCTTATTGTTGGCGGACTTATAGGTCTTGTGGATGATTGGTTTGTGGTAAGTGATAGAATTGATTATTTTGCAGGTGGAATGTCTTTGTTTAAAAGATTAACAATCGTCTTTTTGGTTTCAATAATCGGAGCATGGTGGTTTTATGTAAAACTTGATACAGCAAATATAGTGATACCGTTTGTTGGTGAGTGGAATATGGGGTTTTACTTTATTCCGTTTTTTATGCTGGTTATGATAAGCACCTACTCAGGCGGGGTGATTGATGGTATTGATGGCTTATCTGGTGGTATTTTCTCAATAATTTTTTCCGCCTATGGCATAATTGCTTTCTCTCAAAACCAAATAGACTTATCCACATTTTGCTTCACAATCGTCGGCTCCTTACTTGCGTTTTTATGGTTTAACATCCCCCCGGCAAGATTTTTTCTATCTGACACGGGGACAATGTCTTTGACACTTACCCTAACCGTCGTCGCGTTTCTTACAGAACAAGTCGTAGTCCTACCTATAATTGCGCTACCGCTTGTTTTGGCTTCTGGCTCATCCTCTCTGCAACTGCTTTCCAAAAAATTTAGACACGGCAAAAAGATATTTTTGGTAGCGCCAATACATCACCATTTCCAAGCAGTCGGCTGGCCAGCTTACAAAGTGACAATGAGATTTTGGGTTATAGGCATAGTTTTTGCGCTTCTTGGAGTAGTTATTGCGCTTATTGGATAAAATAATGTCTAAAGTAGATAAACCATTTTTCATACTTGTTATCACACTCATGCTTGTTGGGTTTTTTATATTCTCATCAGCATCTCTTGCCCTCTTAACAAAAGAAAATAACACTTTTGGACTAATAGCTGGAAAACAACTTGTGCTCGGGGTAGTACTTGGTCTTGTTCTAATGTTTATTTTTTCTAAAATACACTATTCTTTTTGGAATAGATGCTCTCTTTATATATTTTTATTTTCATTATTTTTGACCTTTTTGGTTTTTCTACCAAACTTAGGTTTTTCTCACGGTGGAGCTACTAGATGGATAGATTTGAAATTTATCACTTTTCAGCCAGCAGAAATATTAAAGTTCGGTTTTGTTATTTATTTCGCCACATGGCTTGCAAGTTTTAAAGATAAGACTGATAAATTCAAATTTGGGCTTTTGCCTCTTTTTATAATTCTTGGGCTAACGGCCATACCGCTACTTTTACAGCCAGACACAGACACATTTCTAATAATAGCCATAGGCGCCGTGGCTATGTATTTTGCATCTGGCGCAAGATGGAGGGACATTTTGATAATAATACTCATCGGGCTTATCGGCTTTGCTGTTTTGCTCTACAACAAACCATACCTTCAAGCGCGTATATCTACATATCTAAACCCGACAGCTGACCAACAAGACACTGGATATCAGCTTAGACAATCCCTGATAGCAATAGGCTCCGGGGAAATATTTGGCAGAGGATTTGGTAAAAGTTTGCAAAAATACACCTACTTGCCAGAGCCAATGGGAGATTCGATATTTGCTGTTTTTGCAGAAGAGTGGGGGATTATCGGTAGTGTTACTCTCATACTACTTTTTGTTCTGCTTACTTTACGTGGGTTTAAAATTGCAACCAATAGTCCAAATATGTGGTCTGGCCTTGTTATCATAGGCATCATGACTATGATAATTACTCAATCCTTTGTAAATATTGCTTCAATGCTCGGTGTAATACCCTTAAGTGGCACGCCCCTTGTGTTCATAAGCCAAGGTGGTAGTTCTATGCTTTTTGCTCTGGCAGAGATGGGTTTGATTCTAAATATTTCTAAATATCAAAAGAAAGTCAGTTAGATGTTGTCGGTTTAAAAATAAAGTTTGGCCTCGTCCTACTATCCCCGATGGAGAGGATCGGGGTATTCTCCACACTCACAATAAAAACACCCGATCCGCCAGTTGGCAAATCGGGATGATTTTTAGCACTGGATCATGCCAGTGATAGTTTTTTTGTAAGTTTGACCGACACGAAGCATATCAAACGACATACCAAAATCAGTTGATTTTTTTGAGCATCGAACAAGATAATAGATGTTCGAAACATAGCCATCAAGCCTACCGAAAAGAATAACGTAATCCTCCCCATTATCAATCTTGACCATAAAAATATAAACACCGCCGATGGGCAATTCTTTGAAGTCTGGAATGGCCCACCTGTTGTTGTTTTTGCCAGCCATATAGCCAAGCACCCAAGCCATCACCGCAAAAACGAAACATAAAAGTATGAGAAGGGAAGTAAGATCGCTTATGTCGCTCATGGCTTACACCTCCGCCTATTTTTATACTCTTATCTAAAAATTTGTCAACCTCTCCTAAGACTGACAAAATCCCCAGAAATAACCTTACTATTCAACAAAAATCTGATAAAATAAGAACTAATATGAAAATACTTTTAACAGGAGGGGGAACAGGTGGACATTTTTACCCAGTTATAGCTGTAGCAGAGGCCATAAACCAAATATCCAAAGAGGAGAAACTCCTGCCACCGAGTCTCTATTTCATGTCAGAAAAACCATACAATGTGGAACTTCTCTATGAACATAGTCTTAAATTTGTGCAGGTGCCAGCAGGAAAAATCAGACCTTATTTTTCTTTTTTAAATTTTCTAGACTTTTTCAAAACAGGGTGGGGAATAGTGAAGGCTATATTTAGAGTTTTCACCATATATCCGGATGTCATATTCGGCAAAGGGGGGTACGCCAGCTTCCCGGCCCTCTTTGCTGGGAAGCTGTTTCGCATCCCAGTCATAATCCACGAATCAGATATAGTGCCCGGTAAAGTAAATCTCTGGGCTTCAAAATTTGCAGAAAAAATCGCAGTTTCTTTTCCAGAGTCGATAGAAAACTTTGGTCCTAAAAACACAGATAAGATTGCTGTCGTTGGAAACCCAATCAGAGAAAATGTGATGAAACCATTAAGAAGCGGGGCCCATGAATTTTTAAAATTGAACGAAAATATACCAACAATATTTATTTTGGGTGGTTCACAAGGGTCAAAAATAATAAACGATACCCTGCTACAAGCGCTACCGCGTCTTTTAGAAAAATACCAAATAATACACCAGACTGGTAAGACAAACTTCAAAGAAACCAAGATGATTGCTGATGTTATTTTGACAAATAATAAATTTAAAGACAGATACAAAACGTTTGAATATCTTGATGAACTGGCGCTACGCATGTCAGCCGGAGTAGCAAGCATAGTAGTTTCTCGCGCCGGCTCTTCTATATTTGAGATAGCTTCTTGGAAAACCCCAGCCATACTAATACCCATAAGAGAATCTCACAAAGACCACCAAAGAAAAAATGCCTTTGCTTATGCAAGATTCGGAGCGGGAAGTGTGATAGAAGAAATAAATCTAACGCCAAGTGTTTTATATTCTGAAATAAGCAGGATACTGGATGATGCCGGTGTTATGAAAAAAATGAGCGCTGGCGCAGAGAAGTTTGCCAAAGTAGACTCTGCCAAAAAGATAGCCAGAGAGCTCTTGCGTATTGCTCTCCAACATGAAAGTTAAAGTTTCCAAATCATGCAAAAAATTATAACTAGGTTCCCGCCAAGTCCAACAGGATATTTTCATATAGGAAGTGCTAGAACTGCACTTTTTAACTTTTTATTTGCAAAACATAATAATGGCAAAATGCTGTTTCGCTCCGAAGATACTGACAAAGAACGCTCAAAAAAAGAGTTTGAGGAAGATATTTTAAAAAGCATGGATTGGCTACATATTGATTATGATAATAGGGGAGAAGTGATAAGACAAAGTGAAAGAACAAAAATATATCAATCCTATCTGGAAAAAATGATAGCCGAGGACAAGGCATATCTCTCAAAAGAAGAATCAAAAAAAGAGGCCGGAAATGAAGTAGAGGTTATACGTTTCAAAAATCCAAATAAAAGAATATCGTTTGAGGATATAATCCGTGGAGAGATTAGCTTTGATACCACGGAGCTTGGAGACTTTGTTATAGCCAAATCCATGACAGAACCCCTATATCACCTTAGTGTAGTAGTGGATGATTACCTTATGGGTATAACACACGTAATAAGGGGTGAGGACGGCATTTCCAATACCCCAAGGCAAATCCTCATAGAAGAGGCGATAGGGGCTCCTAGGCCCATTTATGGCCATTTACCGCTTGTTTTAGCCCCAGACCGCTCAAAACTCTCCAAAAGGGTGCATGGGGAGTTTGTCTCCCTAGACTACTACAAAAAAAGGGGGTACCTGCCAGAAGCTATAATAAACTTCCTAGCCCTTTTGGGGTGGAATCCGGGAGGAGACCAGGAGATATTCGGCATGGATGAATTTATAGAAAAATTTGATATTTCTAAAGTCCAAAAAAGTGGCGCCATTTTTAATATTGAAAAATTAGATTGGTTTAACAAAGAACACTTGAAAAGAAAATCTTGGGAAGAGGTAGAAAAAGAAATTATCCAAAGACTAGATATCGACGAAAAAATTGCAAAAAAACTAGCCCCGTCTCTTTTTGAAAGAATAAACAAATACGGAGATTTAGATATTTTAAGAGAAAGCGGAGATTTGGATTATTACACAAACACTCCAAAATACGAACCAAAAGATTTGGTTTGGAAAAAAAGCAAGACAACAACACCTGATACCAAAAAATATTTAGAAGATGTCGCGGATATTGTTGAAAAGATTGAAGAAAAAGATTTCACAGAACCAAAAATAAAAAACTGTATTTTCCCTTATGCAGAGGAGAGGGGAAGGGGGGATGTCCTTTGGGCTACAAGATTTGCTCTGTCTGGAAAAGAAAAATCCCCAGACCCATTTACTCTTTCATATATCTTGGGCAAAGAAGAATCGATAAGACGTCTAAGAAACGCCTCGAAAATGCTCTAAGTTTTAATATTATGAAATTTTTGCGACCTTACAAATATTTTGCGACACTAGCCGTGATACTCACACTTGCTTTCTTTTTTGTTATCTCTTCTACGAATGCGTCCGAAATAGATGACCTTAGAGCAAGAATAGAAGATAGAAATAATAAAATTCAAGCTATTGAAGCTGAAATAACAAAATATCAACAAGAGCTCGCAAAAACAGAAGGAGAATCATTGACTTTGCAAAATACTATAAAGTCACTAAACATATCAAGAAATAAATATTTACAAGAAATAAAACTAACGGAGAACAAAATACAGGCACTTGGTCTTGAAATAAAGAAGATCTCTTACAACATAGAAGACAAAGAATCAAAAATAGAACAAAGTAGCGACGCCATAGCACTTTCCATAAGAAAGATAAATGAAATCACGGGAGAATCACTCTTTGCTACTGTCCTAAAATATAACAAACTATCAGACTATTTTGGTGGCGTATCTGATCTTGAAACACTGCAAAAAGGATTGGGAGACGCTATAAAGGCCCTATCAAGCCTGAAGGACGCCTTGGAGAAAGATAAAGATAAGGCAGAAGTGGGAAAATCTCTTCTTATAAGCTACAACGATGACCTCAAAGACCAGAAAAAAATAGTGGAAAACAACAAAGCCGAAAAAAACAGATTGCTTGCTATGACTAAAAACAAAGAGGCGGCATATAAAAAGTTAATTGAAGAAAAAGTGGCAAATAAAAAACAATTTGAAAATGAATTGTTTTTATATGAGTCAGAGTTAAAAATCAAAATAGACCCATCTCTTATACCAAGCGCCGGCAAAGGCGTACTATTTTGGCCACTTGATTTGATATACATCACTCAAAGATTTGGCAAGACAGTTGATGCAAAAATTCTTTATGTCTCCGGCTCGCATAGTGGTGTAGATTTTCGAGCTTCCATAGGAACAAAAGTAAAAAGTGTCTTATCAGGCACAGTAGAGGCGACAGGCGACACGGATAAAACTTGCCCAAACGCTTCCTATGGCAAATGGGTACTGCTCAAACACGCAAACGGCCTATCTAGCTTGTATGCTCACTTGGATATCATAAGTGTAAGCAAAGGAGAAAGTTTGATAACTGGGGATAAAGTCGGCTATTCCGGAAACACCGGATATTCTACTGGACCTCACTTGCATCTTACAATATTTGCCACACAAGGTATGAAGATTGGATCATTGCCAAGCTCATCCTGCAAAGGCGCCATCTATACCATACCAGTAGCTGACCCTAAGGCATATTTAAACCCACTGGATTACTTTTAGAATCATAGTGTTATAATTAAAAGCGAAAATAAATAATAATTTTTGTAATTTTGGTCATATGAACAACAATAAAGGAGGTTTTATCAAGTTACTGATATCTCTTATCATAGCGCTCATCATTTTGAGCTATTTTGGCTTTGATTTGAAAAAGATAATAGAGGCGCCACTGACGCAACAAAACTTAAATTACTTTTATGATATTTTGAAAAATATTTGGGGGTATATCTACCAGGGGATAGTGTACGTCTGGAATGAGATAATAATCGGAATATTTTGGAATAATGTAAATAATATCTGGCAGTCAGGAAATTAAAAAAACAGGTGGGGGAGATGGGGGCCCTATATAGGGCCATGGGCTATGTCGCAAAAGAAATGTTGTGCGACACTACTATCCTAGGAGAAACCCACCCTTAACACCTCTCCCCTCAAATGGCAAAGCCCCACGTGGGGGCTTTTAGGTTTAGCTTTTAGGTTTAATTAGCATGTTGTGCTGAAATAAGTTTCCTATCCTCGTTTAGAATCCCGATGCGGATAGGCCCATAAAGCAATTGGTGGAATTTTTCATCCCAAAAGATGATATATGCTTCCCCATCAGAAGTGCAGATAGTCACTGTGTCACCAGTGGCGCTTGGAACAAAATTTTGGATAGTCTTACCTTCAAGCATCACCGTCCGCCTCCATCCCTTGTATACTTTGACCTCTAACAAGTCGCGCGATTGAGTCGAAATCCATGTCTCTCTCCTTCTCTTTCAAATCTATATCCACATTACTTTCTATTTAGACTTTGTCAAGTTTCCCCTTATGATAAATGACAAAGCCCCTTGCGGGGCTCAAATTGGAAGATGATCAAGCATTGTTCGTCTATTTGCCAGAAAGAGTTCCCATTCCAAATCACGAACACGACGTTGGAGATGTTGTACCTCCTCTTGAGTGAGCGTGGAAAAAACAAATTTTTTACCGCTGCGGAGTTTAACTGTTATAGTCTTGTTTGATGCATCAAATTTGGTCAAAGTAATTTTCTGGCCAAGTAAGTTTCTCCAATCCATGTCTCTCTCCTTCCCTACCAAGTCTAGAAGTAGATTACTTTTTTATTTAAAATTTGTCAAATTTTGTATTTCCCCGTAACCGGTAACTCATAACTGGTAACCCTCACTCAATTCCCTTACAATTCCCTGCTGGGGTGTAGCCCGCCTTACGAGCCTCCTCTACCGAGTCAAACCATATCTTATTCTCCTCTTTTATAGTGCTAGCACCAGAACACCACGGCAAGTGGTATTTTGTACCGCTTTTTGAAGCAACCACTGCCCCACCCGCTTTTATGGACACATCTTCTATTATTTCTATATCTTGGCTAGTGTTGTTATTTATTGTCGCATTTAGACTGGTCGCCGAAAGACTTTTGACTTCTATCTTTTTACCTTCCAAAGCAGACGCCCGACCAGCTATAAAGCCACCAAAAACAGCCAGAATAATAAGCCCGGCAATAAATATCCTAGGTTCATACCCAACGATTATTCGCTTCCACTTCCCTATTCTCTCCATTTGCCTTTTGTCATTTATTAGTTTATAATGGGCTTTCTTAATTATATAGTATATAAAACAACATGGCACATAGAAAAGCAGGAGGAACAGCGAAAAACCTCAGAGATTCCAATCCAAAATATCTAGGAACAAAGCTCCACGATGGCCAAAAGGCCAAAGTGGGCAATATTATTGTCCGCCAAAGAGGCACAAAAATAATAGCTGGTAGAAATGTGGCCATAGGCAAAGATCACACCCTATACGCCAAGACTGATGGTGTTGTAAAGTTTGATAACAAAAGAAAAACCAACTACCACGGCAGAAATATCTCAAAGAAAATAGTTCATGTAAACTAATGAAAAATCGCTCCGATCCGCCAACTGGCGGATCGGAGCGATTTTTTGATTTGATTTTACAGATTACTCCCCTACTACATTTACAACTATCGGAAACTTTTTAGAAAATGGCATAAGCTCAACTGTAAATTGCCCAAGCTCTTTTAGATGCAATTTGCTATCAAAGGAGTTCGGTGGAAGCTCTATATTATATTGTTTTTTCAGGGCATTCATTATGTCTTTCTCGTGGATTTCTTTGTAGAGATGGCCCTTTTCGTTGGCTTTCCCTTTTATTTCTATTGGGCCACTTATGGCACCAAGCGCTCCCTCCAAAACATTCTGTCTCTCAGAGTTTGTGTTTGTCATTTTTTCTTTATTCAATTCAAACTCTCTAAGTCTTGCTGGTGTTGCTATTATGGCAAGTTTACGTGGCAACAAAAAGTTGTTTGCATATCCATCGGACACATCCTTTATGTCCCCCACCCTGCCGAGTCTTGCCACATCTTTAAGTAGTATTATTTTCATATATTTTTGATGAAAATTAGTTTGACTTTAAAAATTCAACGGCTCTATCTAAAACTTCATCATTTGTTTCATCTTTGTCCATAACTACCTCAATATCTGGCATAAGCCCCTCCTTGGATATAGATCTGCCGTCCGGAGTAAGCCACCTTGCCACCGTCATTTTAAGAGAAGTATCAGGAGTAAGCTTTACAAGCTCTTGCACAGAGCCCTTGCCAAAGGTTTTTTGTCCAATAAGTGTGGCAATATCGTGCTCTTGAAGCGCCCCTGCCAATATCTCAGAAGCCGAGGCAGAGCCCTCGTTTATCAATATGACCATCTTCAAGCTGTCATTGAATACATCATACCCCTTACTTCTATAAATTTCCTCTTTTCTATTTCCTCCAAAATCTTCCCGCACCACAACCTTACCAGGAGGTAAAAAGAAACTCGCCATATCAATAGAGGCGTCCAAGTATCCACCGGGATTGCCACGCAGATCAAGTATCAATTTATTTTTCCCTGAATCTACAAATTCTCTAAGAGCTCCCCTAAAAAGATTTGGGGAAGTGCCAGAGAAACTATAAAGCTTAATAACAAATATATCGCCTGCAACAATCTCCGTCTCTATCATTGGCACTGTAATAACCGCGCGGGTGATGATGATTTCTTTTGGTTTAGTCTCTCCTTTTTTTATGACAGTAAGATGAACGTCTGTCCCCTCCTTTCCACGAATAAATCCAACGGCTTCGTCCACAGAAAGGTCAGATGTTATGTGTTGGTCTATCTTCAAAATCTGGTCTCCGGCTTTTATGCCGGCATTATAAGCCGGTGTATTTTTTAGCGGAGCTATAACCGTCAAAATGCCATCTTTTATGCCTATTTCCATGCCAACACCGCTAAAATTGCCCGATATATCTTCTTCAAATATTTTCGCCTCCTCTGGTGGCATAAAGACAGTATAAGGGTCACCATAGGAATCCACGAGTCCTTTTATAGCACCCCACACCTTCGTTTGGTTATCTATCTCTCCATTTGTAGAAACAAATTTATTATCAAGCTCTCTCCACGCCTCCCAAAATACAGAAAAATCTACATCAACAGGCGCTTTGTCTTCTTTGCCTAAAACTCCTGTGATTTTGTCCACTTCTGGCCTATTTTCAAACCCAAAATAAACTCCCAACAAAAAGGACCCCGCCACCAGTACCATACAAAGAGACACAAATATAAATCTTTTCTTTAAGTTTGTTTCCATTTAGTTCCATAATTATTGCAAAGGTCGACCTTATTAGCAACCCCGCACGTGGACTTTAACATTAAGCATGATTTTAATATAATGAATACTGCATGATTACACGATATACATATAGAGACCTCCTATGGTTAGATGTTGAATCCCCAACCCAAGATGAGGTTCGCTCTCTTATGCAGGAGTTTGGCATCAACACCACCGTTGCCGAAGAGATTTTATTACCGAGTTTAAAACCAAAGGTAGATTTTTATAAAGACTACATATACCTTATCCTCCACTTCCCTGCCATAAGACACACTTACACTGGAAACCCAAACCAAGAGGTGGATTTTATAATAGGTAAAAAATTTATTATCACCACAAGATATGACACCATTGACCCGATGCACAAGTTTTCCAAGATATTTGAGGTCAATTCTATTTTGGATAGAAGTGATATGGGAGACCACGCTGGATACATATTTTTTTATATGATTAAAAAACTTTATAAATCTCTGATACACGAGCTTGAATACATAGAAACTTCACTACAAAATACAGAAAATAAAATATTCGAAGGAAAAGAAGTAGAGGTGGTAAAAGAGCTTTCTGAAATATCAAGACTCCTGCTCGCCTTCCAAAAAGGGACTAGCACCCATCAAGATGTTTTGGAATCTTTTGAAATAGCTGGGAAAATATTTTTTGGCGAAGATTTCAACTACAATCTAAAAGCAATGCTTTCTGAATATTATAAAGTAAATCATATGATAGAAAATGAAAAGAGGTTTTTGGATGAGCTTCGTGAGACAAACAACTCCCTGCTTTCTACAAAACAAAATGAAATAATGAAAGCTCTGACAATCATAGCCTTTACCGCTTTGCCCATCACTGTTATTTCTGGAATATTCAATATGAGCACAAAATACACGCCGATTATCGGCAGAGAGAATGATTTTTGGATAATAGTCGGAGGGGCTTTCTTTATCACTTTCGCGGTGATGTGGTATTTCAAAAGAAAGAAATGGCTATAAAAATATAGAAAATGCAGAGTATCAAGTTTTACAATACTAAAAACAAGAAAGTTGAAGAATTTGCACCAATAAATCCCAAAAAAGTAGGAATGTATACTTGTGGTATGACTGTTTATGATTATGCTCATATCGGACACGGCAGAAAATACGTCATGGATGACATCCTAAAAAGAACGCTCCAGTACATAGGGTATGAGGTAAACCATGTACAAAATGTGACAGACGTTGGCCACTTAAGTGCTGATGAAGATTTCGCCGATGATAAACTAGAAAAAGGAGCAGAAAAAAGTGGAATGAGCGTCTGGGAAACAGCCAAATTTTTCACAGATGATTTCTATTCATCCATGAGTAAGCTCAATGTCTTGGAACCAAATATTATCTGCAAAGCGACAGGACACATAAAAGAGCAAGTAGAGATGATAGAAAAAATATTAAAAAATGGTTTTGGATACGACACGCCAGAAGCCGTATACTTTGATGTTTCTAAATATCCCGAATACGAAAAATTTTCTGGGCAAAAATTATCCGAAAAAAAGGTAGCCGTAAGAGAAGATGTGGACACAGGGATGCACAAAAAAAATGCTTCTGATTTTGTTCTTTGGTTTAAAAATGTTGGCAAATACAAAGACCACATAATGCACTGGCCATCTCCTTGGGACGAAGGATTTCCGGGATGGCATATAGAATGCTCCGCAATGTCCACGCATTATCTTGGAGAGACCTTTGATATACACACGGGCGGAGTAGACCATATAAATGTGCACCACCCAAATGAAATAGCGCAGGCCTATGGCGCCACCGGCAAGACTTTGGCAAATTTTTGGTTCCACAGCGATTTTTTGACCGCAGATGGTCAAAAAATGAGCAAAAGTATTGGCAACACTTTTAGAGTAAAAGATGTAGAAGAAAAGAATTTCTCTCCCCTTTCGCTACGGTATTTGTATCTTGGAGCAAATTATAGAAGTAAACTAAATTTCACATGGGATTCACTTTCTGCATCAGAAAATGCTCTGAACAAAATATATGCTGAATTTCAAAACCTCAAAGACAAAGATGGTACCCCAGATGTGAAATATGTAAAACAATTTGAAGAAGCCATTTTTGATGACCTCAATACACCGCTTGCCCTCTCAGTGCTACACGAGGTAATAAAGAATGATGAATTGGCAGATAATACAAAAAGAGCAACAATGCTCCTCTTTGATATGATACTCGGGCTTGGATTAAACCTCATTGCACCACTTAAAATCCCAGAAGAAGTCACAAGATTAAATGAGAAAAGAGAAACCGCAAGGAAAAACAAGGACTGGACAGAGGCAGATAAAATACGTGAAAAAATAAAAACTCTTGGCTATACAGTTGAAGATACCGATAAGGGCACAAGGATAAACAGGATATAAACAAAATTCCACAGGTTTAGGTTTCTTGTCCACCCCCAATCCACAGCATTTGGCATATCGCCATTTTTTGTTTGGTGCTAAAATAGTAATAATGTCAGAGCAAAAAAAAGCAATAAAATCTGGGTATGCAGGTATAGCGGGCCTACGCATCCCCCCACAAAACATAGACTCCGAGAGAGCTCTTCTTGGAGCCATTATGATACGTCCAGAAGTAATGCACGATATTTTTGACATGATATCACCAGAAGCCTTTTATGTTGAAAAACACCGCATTATATACACCGCCATCCTAGAACTTTTTGCAAAAGCAAACCCAATAGACATGCTTTCTCTTTCTTCAAGATTAAAAGAGAGAAACCAGCTTCAACTTATAGGTGGCGCCGGATATCTCTCTGAACTTTCAAGCTCTGTGCCCTCTGCTTCAAACGCTACTCATTATGCAGAAATAGTGCAAAAAAAATATATGATGAGACGTCTCATAGAGGCATCGGCTCATATAAACGAGCTTGGCTATCAAGAGTCTGATGACTTGGAGGAGCTCCTGGATGAAGCAGAAAAGAAAATGTTTGAAGTGACAAATTCTTCCACAGCTCATAAATTTATAGAAATAAAAAATACGCTTGAAGAAGCCTGGGAAAGAATAGATAATCTTCACAAACAAAAAGAAGGTATCCGTGGCGTACCTACCGGCTTTCACGGACTTGATATAAAATTATCCGGTCTTCAAAACTCTGACCTCATCATCTTGGCGGCTCGCCCATCTGTTGGTAAAACATCCCTCGCTTTGGATATTGCCAGAAATGCCGCCATAAAACACAACAAATCTGTCGGTGTATTTTCTCTTGAAATGAGTTCCCAACAACTAGCGGACAGGATGCTTGCCGCTGAAGCCCGTGTAGACCTCTGGAAACTACGCACAGGGAGACTAAGTGAAGGAGATTTTACACACCTAGCTGGTGCCATGAGTAGACTTTCTGATGCTCCAATCTACATAGATGACCAACCAGGCCAAAATATTTTGAGAATGCGCTCTGTTGCTAGAAGACTTAAGGGTCAAAAAAATCTAGACCTCCTTATTGTTGACTACCTACAACTCATGGTTCCCTCCCGCACAAAAGCCTCTGACTCTTTAGTGCAACAGGTGACAGAAATATCAAGGTCATTGAAACACTTGGCTCGCGAAATAAACATCCCAGTACTAGCCCTATCCCAGTTATCTCGTGATGTGGAAAAAAGAGGTGGCAAACCCCGCCTGTCTGACCTTAGAGATTCTGGCTCTATTGAGCAAGATGCGGATGTGGTCATGTTTATACACAGAGATGACAAGACCCGTGGAGAGAAATCCGACAAACCAAATATAGCCGAAATACTGATTGAAAAACACAGAAATGGCCCAACAGGAAAAGTGGAATTATTTTTCAACGAAACCATGTCAAGTTTCAGCGACATTGAAAAAAGTAATATGGCTGATTGGAATCCGCAAGAGACAAAAGGTGATGATGTTGATGAACCAGAAGTATCCTAATAAACAATATGACTTCCATCGACAATCTTGCTAGTTTATTTTCAAAATTCCCCGGTATAGGAGGAAGACAGGCCAAGCGCTTCGTCTATTTTTTGCTCACTCGTGATAAAGATTTTTTAGAAGATTTAGTAAAAGAAATATCAGAGCTCAAATCTCATGTCAAAACATGCCCAGA
>CAYHGJ010000014.1:0-16032 GCA_964356235.1 uncultured Candidatus Saccharibacteria bacterium
CCTCATCTTGAGTTCACGAAAGATGAGAGTTGTGACCGAGTCTCCCCTTGCCCACAATATTAAAAAATCACTTCTATCTTGGGGTGATTTTTTGATATTTGGTTGTGGGAGACTCGAAAGCCGGACTCCGACCTAGGTCGGAGGAGGCGGGGTCGCGACCTCATCTTGAGTTCACGAAAGATGAGAGTTGTGACCGAGTCTCCCCTTGCCCACCAATACAATAAAAAACCCCGCCCTCGGCGGAGTTTTTTATTGTATTGACTTATAAGATATTTTATGGTAATAAGAGGTTAGGAGTTCGTTTTAGTTCGTTGACAAACAAACAATCAAACAAGGAGGGAGTATGTTCATGGCACTTCTCATGTTGTTTGCTATTATTGCAGTCGCGATTATTTCTCTTCTCTTGGACATCGGTGTCTTGGAGTGGCACTTCACCACTATTGAAGAAACTGATGTTATTTTTATCGTCAGGGGTGGAGAACCGCAGAAATGCATTATCGGTCTCCCAAGGGGAGAACATTTTGAAAAGATTACAAGGTCCCTTGAAACCCGTGGTATTGAATGGGTTGACCGAACAACATCCCTTATCGCAAGGAGAACCGGGCGATACTTTACGAGCTGGCTTTATCCTCTTGTTAAAGTCCATCGGTTCACTGTCATGGCCGGAGGACTCAAAGACGGCTCCGGCGCAGGGAAGGAAAAACCCAAAGAGGGTGCTCCACTTCGGGAGTGGATGTATCAAGACAAAAGAGAAGTTAGGTCATTGCGTACCCGATTCCCCAGACCAGTTCTGGTTGAGGGTACGGAAATGATGGACACCTTCAGGGTTGATAACATTGTCATGCTCATGTTGCGGGTTGTTGACCCGTATATCCCAGTATTTACCTATAAAGGTGATTTTTTCAGAATGGTTAACGCCATTACCGAATCGGTGCTAAATGACATGGTCGTAAGCAAGAGCTCCGGACGGTCATACAAGTACACCGAATATGTCCAGGAAGATAAGGGGGACGGTAGTGAATTTGCTAAAGAATTAAAAAAGAAGATCCATAGTGGTCTTAAAGCACTCGGTCTTGAGTGCGAAAAGGCTTATCTTCATGCTATCGCGCTTGCTCCGGGACAAGAAACCCAGATGCAAGCCGCGTTGGCCGCGGAAACAGCCGAACTCCAAGCCAAAGCCGTCAGGGCAACGGCTGACGGCGCACTCTACGCCACCAAGAGACAGGCAGAGGGCGAGGCCTTCACAATCAAGACAAAGGGTGAAGCGGATGGCGAGGCCAATAGGGCCAAAGCCCAGCCCTTGATTGACGCTGGCGCAGACGCAGATTTGGTCAGTGTCGGAATTCTCAATAGGGGCATCGCAGAAGGGCTACCGAGAGAACTTAGTACCTTAGCGCAAGACGGCAAGATTTTCATTTCTGTTTCCGACAAATCCTAGGACACACATAGGAAAGGAGAAACAGAAATGAAATGGATAATCGGAATTATTTTTTTTCTTTCCGGAGTGGCATACCTTATGTGGAGAAGTGGTCCGTGGCAAATTGACTGGGTATTGACCTATTGGGTGCTTGGCATCATTCTTGCGATATTTCTCACGGTGATGTTCTTTATGCTGTATCATATCCGCAAAAAAAATAAAAAGGCCACCGACGATGACAGCACAAAAAAAGAGGACCCATCAGAAAAATCCAAAACCAAGGAAAAGCCTAAGAGCAAAACTCCTTGGTGGGTTTGGGTCTTGCTTCTGGCTATCTTTGGACCAATGGTCCTCGGGGTAATCCTATTCATCATTGTGTTTTTTGTGGAGTCCCAACAACCCAAAGAAAAAGTGTGGGTGAGGAACTTGGCTGTGATGCCAGGCTCGAGGGAGGGGTACGCAAATAGGGATTTCTCTCGGGCCATCTGCGATGTCAAAGACTCGCCCGCGAGATTTGAAATGGCCTGTTCCAACAGTAATGGCAAAGACATTTATCTTTGGGAAAAGAGCCAAAGAGAAGGAAAGTGGTGGCGAGAACACAAAGAGAAAAATGTCTTTGGGACATTTCGTATCCAGAAGTATTCTTCGTCGATGTATTTGGGGGTGGAGCATACCGGAAGTGGAAAAGTCTCCTCTTTCGAGGTCTCCCTCAAAGATAAAAAATGATTGTTTGTTTTGTTTGGTTCGACAAATGGTCGAACCAAAATACCCCTCCGCCAAAGGCGGAGGGGTATTTTTATTTTGCAAGTTTTTATTTGAATTTCAAATTCTCTGGCGTATCAACACCTAAGGTGTTAATAATAATTTTCAGTATAGAGATCACAGAAACCATAATGAAGAGTCCTATAACCCCCCATATCATATGGCTTTGTCCTGTCTTCCTAGCTTCAGAATTATCAGCACCTTTTATAAACTCAAACATACCCCAGAGAAAATACATTATGGCTACAGCAAACATCAGCGCTATCAACGGATTCAAAATAGAATCATTGATTTTGGCTAGTAGTTGTATAACTGTCTCCATATAGAAACAAATTTAGTTGGTTGGCAACTCTGGAGTATCAATGGCACTATTGTCTAGACCAAATGTGTTTTTCAACACACCGACAAGTCCCCAAACAGAGACCATAACGAATATACCGACAACTCCCCATATCATCATATTTCTACCCTTTGCTTTATCATCATCTGATGAAGCGACAACATATCGGAATACTCCCCAGATAAATGCCAAAACGGCAAGAGCTATGATTATTGGAACAAGGGTGTTTATCCAGCCAGAGACTAGATCAAAAACACTATCCACATCTGTCACTTGAGCGCTAGCTACTGCTGGTAAAAACACAGCCAAACCTAATAATGTTAATTTTTTCATTTTTTTGCTTATTTACTAAGCGACCTTTTAATTTTTAATACTTATATAATAATAAACTATGACCATATAAGCAACGCTAGAGATGGCCAAAAATTATCTAGGGACAAGATTCTGTAAATCAGTCGGTGCACTGTCTGAATCTATATCTAATGTTGTTTGTATAAAACTAACCAATCCCCAGACAGAGACCATAACAAATATTCCGACAACACCCCATATCATTATATTCTTCCCACGACCCTTTGCGTCTTCATCCTTGGCTATAACATACACAAATATACCCCAAAGAAAAGCTAGTATGGCCAAAGACACAACAATCGGAATCAACAACTCAATCCAATCAGATATTTTGTTTATCAAGGAATCGACATTGGCAAGAGAGCCTCCGGCACTATTAGCAAACATTATTGGTGTAAAAATAGCTAAGCCCAACAATAATAATTTTTTCATTTTTTTGCTTATTTACTAAGCGACCTTTAATAAAATCTACCTTATAAATTATACCATAATGCTAGAACCCAAAAGTCCCCACAAGTACTTTAACCAAACCCCAGACAGAAACCATAACAAAAAGACCAACAATACCCCAAAACATCACATTTTTACTCTCATCTATCTGTTTTTCATCCCCCTGTGCTAAGAAAATATACTTGAATATCCCCCAGATAATAATGAGCACAGACATGGCAAATATAACAACCACAATCTGCTGTATATAACCTATAATATTGTAAACCAAACACTTAAAATCCAGGTTTTGTGGTCCTATGGCATTGCTAAGGGGCGGACAAGATAGAGCGTATAAAAGATGTTTTTTTATTTTATTTTCCATTCTACGGCTTTAAAGAGTTTATCGTATTTTCTAAGATACTTATCAAAAGTTTAGCGCCAAGAATAATGGCCGACCCTATAACAAGCCACTTGAACATCTCCTTGGCCTTGTCTATCTCCGCAGGCACTCCGCGCGCCATCACAAACTTCAAGCCAGCGTAGATAAACAAAATGATTATTACAGGCACAGCAATATACATAACAGCATCCACCACCAAAGTAAGAAGTCCCATAAGAGTATCAACGCCCCCCTTTAGAGGATTGAGACTAAGTGGTATACCTTCAGTGGTGCCTCCCGCCGTGTCGCCATGAGAAGTGGCAAAAACCAAGCTCGGCAATAAAACACTAGAAACAAGAACCATCATAAGTATCAGTATTATAAATGTAATTTTTTTCATATTTTTTTAATAGTAAAAACAAGATTGACGTATATCAAAGAACATTTGGCACTTCCCTATAAGTTTCACTCAAAAAGACACCTAAAATAAAGTCTATGATGAGCCAAGCGCTTAACATTATAGCAAAACCGATAAACACTGCCCATAAAATATCCTTTGCTTTTGATTTTTTGTCCACAATGCCTGTTGTCAGATACAACCAGCCAGCCCAAATGACAAGCAAAACAGCAACAGGGATAGAAAGATAAAAAATCAAAAATTCTATAATATCTTGTACAAAGCGGAAAAATTGTCCAAAAGTGCATTGTATTTCCACTCCATCACAATCTGGCTCTAGAAGACCTTCTCCCCCCTCCCCCACAGCAAAAGTTAGAACGGGTAAAAACAAAACAAAGGCATAGATTAGTATTTTTTTAAAAAATTTAATCATCCTATTTTATAAGTGAGTTAAGCTCGGCGGATGCTCTGTCCACCGCCTCGCTCAATTTTAACCTGCCCGATGTCACATTTTCCACCATTTTTTTGAAAACCCCCGAGCTCTTTTCCCTATCCGGGTCAATCCACCCTTTTGAAATAATAGCGCTCTCATAGAAAATAGCGCCTATGGCATCTTTTGGTTTTTTGGAAAGTAGTTTTCTCCTTGGTGGTGGCAAAAATGAAACACTAGAATAATCTAGCGCGCTTTCTTCCGAAGTCAGTATCCCTATCGCCAAAAAAGCATCCCCTACATATTTTGAGCTTTTTAGGATAGCCACACCGGATATTTTTCCAAAAGTGGCTTTAAAACCGTCTCGCACTTGTGGCAAAAGAGCTATGTCAAAGTTTAAGTTTGGATTCTTGCTTTGTATTTCAAATGCTTCTGATGCAAAACCAAAATAAATAGCCAAATCCCCAGAGAGAAAGGCCTGCTTTGCTTGTGGAAGCGATTTGTTCCAAGAATATACTTCTTTGGACGGATTGGAAAATTCTGTATAAAAACGAAGGACTGACTCTGCGATCGCCACACCGTCTTCTGAATTATTGGAAAGCACAGATACCAACCTGCCATTTTCTACTGTAACGATTTTGTTGCCTGTTTGTAGAAGTAGGACAGACAAAATCTCTTTGGCGTTGTTGATATTGTCATATTCTCCTAGCGCCACAGAGCTTTGTTTTATATTCCTAGAATTGTCTATTTCTGATAGAGGAATGGTCTTACTGAAAAATTCATCCCAATAGGTAGGGGGTAGAGATAAAGAGTTGTTTGTAAATATGTCTCGGTTCCAATACATAACCAGCGGGTCAAGTGAGAAAGGCACCGCATACACTCCTCCTGTTCCCATAAAAAGTTCACCCTCCTCTACGAAGGAGTCCTTAAAATCCCTCTCAGAGAGCGACTCATATGGTATCTGATAAATCTTGTCTCTATGGCGAGCTATCCTATCCTGAGGCAATATAATCATATCTGGGCCCACCCCAGAAGCCAACGCCTCGATAAGCGCTTGGTCAAACTCCTCCGCAGATTTCCTGACATACTGACGCTTCAAGACACCTGCCGCCCCTACACCAATCTTACCAAAAAAATCCCCAAAACCTTATTCATCCCCTCATCCCCACCCAACACGCTCGGCTTGTGGCCCATCACCCTTACCCCCCCCAAACTTACCAAAAAGAGAAAAAGCGGCCACCCCTACTACCGCAAAAAATATGAAGAGTCCTAAAACTATATATTGAAAATTTTTCTGCATGTTGTGAATTAAACTTTTTTAAAAATCAGACCAAAATGATGTTCCCCAGCCGGTATTTCTCTTTCAAAAGAGAAGCCAGTTTGTTTGAATAATTCTAATATTTTTTCTTTACTGATTACAGAGTCTATGTGTGGTCCCATCCCTCCATATGAATCACTCCAATCTACAACAAGCACCCTGCCACCTTTTTTGAGCACCCTTTTTATTTCACTAACAAATATCTCCTTATTTTCAAGCTGAAAAAAAATATTGGAAGCAATAACTGCGTCTTGTGAATCGTCTGATAGATTGCTGCCACCTTCTGCCTCCAAGTCTCCCCAAATAACATCTATATTTTTTATAGCTCTCCTTTTTATTTCATCTTTGAGGCGCGTTAAAAGGTCTTTTTGTATATCAACTGCATAGACCTTGCCTGCATCTCCCACCATGCCCGATAAAGCAAACGAATAAAAACCTGAGCCAACACCAAAGTCAGCCACTTTTTGACCTTCACTTACACCAAATTCTCTTACATTTTTTGTTGGATCTGAAAAACTATCCACACTTATATTATATACAAAGTAAATTGAAAGATGAAAGTTAGAAGTTATTAGTTGAAACTATGCAAAAAGAGACCGCCCGTCCTCTTTTTTTAATTATTTTATTTACCTAACTTATAACTATTAACTTATATCTACTATTCTATATACAAATCATAGAGGCGATAGCATCTCCATCTTTGAGCTTCATTATACGCACACCTTGTGTCTGTCTGCCAAGAGATGGTATTTCTTTCAATCCAAGACGAATAACTTTGCTTTTCTTTGAGATAGCCACAAGCTCATCATAACCTTCTTTCAATACATAGCAGGAAATAAGCTTACCTGTTTTTGGAGTGACTTTGGCAGTTTTGATGCCAGTGCCACCTCTTCCCTGCACTTTATATTCTTTGATATGTGTAGTCTTTCCAAATCCATTTTCGCTAACAACAAGTATTTCTCTGTCCTTATCAGTGCCAGAGACAGCAGAAGCACCCACAATAGCGTCACTCTTAGGCATCTTCATAGCCCGCACGCCACCAGCAGTCCTACCCATCGCCCTTACATTCCCCTCTTTAAATCTTATGGCCTGACCACGCGCGCTGACAAGCATGATTTCATCTCCCTTATCAACAAAAAAGGCAGAGACTAGTTCGTCACCTGCGGATAGCTTTATAGCGATAATACCGCTTCGGCGAACATCATGGAAACTACCAGCTTCCACTTTTTTGACCACTCCATCTTTTGTGACCATGGCAAGTGATAGTGTTTTATTTTCCTTAGAATTCTTTGGCACTGCAAGAATGGAGGTAATCTTTTCATCAGCAGAAAGTGAAATAAAATTCATGATAGATTTGCCACGAGTGGCGCGCTTGCCCTCTGGTATCTCATACATTTTGAGCTGGTATGCCTTACCTTTGTCAGAGAAAAATAACAAGTCAGAGAGATTTGTGGCTCGCAGAAATGTAGTCACAAAATCTTCTTCTTTTGTATCAAGATCTACAACCCCAACCCCTCCCCTTTTTTGTTTTTTATACTCTTCTGGTTTTGTGCGTTTTATGTATCCGCCAGAAGTTAAGACCAATAGACTATCGTCATCCGGAATGGTGTCTTCCACAGATATAGATTCGGCGCCTTTTTTCAAAACCTTGCTTCTTCTGTCATCGCCATACTTGTTGGCAATCTCTTTTGATTCTTCTTTTATTATGCTAAAAATTCTCTTCTCACTTGAAAGTATGGATTGTAGTTCTTTTATAAGAGCCTGCACCTCTTTGAGCTCATCTTCAATCTTCTTTCTTTCAAGACCGGCAAGTCTTTGGAGCTTCATCTCCAAAATAGCAGTTGCTTGTTTGTCAGAAAACTTAAACTCGCTTCTCAAAGCGCTGTGGGCTGTCGGAGTATCTTTTGAGGCTTTTATGGTCTTGATTATTTTATCTATATTATCGAGTGCCTTTTTAAGACCAAGCAAAATATGTTCACGCTCCTCTGCCTTCCTCAAATCAAACTCCGTTCTCCTTCGTATGACTATTACTCTGTGTTTTATAAATTCCTCCAAAATACCTTTCAGAGAAAGGGTTTGCGGAATACCATCTACCAAAACAACATTATTAAAATGAAATGCATCTTCAAGTTGCGTATGCTTGTATAGATAATTTAAAACTTTTTGGGGATATGCCCCATTTTTGAGGTCTATAACAATACGCAAATCTTTTGTAGACTCGTCGCGCAAATCTTTTATTTCTTCCAACTTTTTTTCTTTATGCAAATCAGCAATCTTTTGGATAAGGTCTGCTTTGTTTACCCTATATGGAATGGATGTGATAATAATTTGGGATTGCCCCGCCTTTTGCTCTACTATCTCAACCTCACCGCGTACCACAAGCCCACCCCTGCCATTTGCATAAGTGTGGTGCATTTCTTTACCTCCAAAAATGATACCCCCAATAGGAAAATCAGGACCTTTTATAAATTGAAGTAAATCTTCGGTGGTGCCATCCTCGTGGTCTACCAAATAAATGACAGCATCCATCACCTCTCTTAGATTGTGAGGTGGAATATTTGTAGCCATACCAACAGCAATACCAAGTGTACCGTTCAAAAGCAGGTTTGGAGTGGCACTAGGCAAAACTACCGGCTCTTTTAGAGTGTTGTCATAATTGCCTCGCCACTCTACTGTTTCTTTATCAAGATCGCGCAAAAGTTCACTAGATATCTTGGACATTTTTGCTTCCGTATACCTCATGGCAGCGGCATTGTCCCCATCTATTGAACCAAAGTTCCCCTGCCCGATAACAAGTGGATAACGAAGTGTAAAATTTTGAGCCATTTTTACCATGGCATCATAAACTGCCGTATCTCCATGCGGATGATATTTACCCAAAACATCCCCAACGACTTTGGCAGATTTTGTAGTTTTGGCTGACGCAGACAAACCCATCCTATGCATCGTGTAAAGTATTCTTCTATGAACCGGCTTTAATCCGTCTCTAACATCAGGAAGAGCCCTGGCTGTTATGACAGACATGGCATAATTTAGATAAGACTCCTTCATTTCTGAAGAAATTTCTTTGGATATTACTCTCTCTGTAATATCATTCCCCGGCTCATTATTGGTGGTTTCTTTGTCTTTAGCCATGAGTAAATTATAGCTTATTTAAGCCGTTTTTTCAAACTTTTTGGACATTATTCTGTGCTTGAAGCATTCTCAAATTGGCTCTCAAAACTGCTCCAAATCTGTCCCAAATTGTTTATTTCTTCCTTTATATTTTCTAATGGGGTGGCGATATCAACATTTGGGCTTATTTCTTCACTTATTGTCTTGTCTGTGTTTTCTACTAGTGTCTTCGGGGCAGTGTACAGCCAAGCCGAAAACAAAATGAGGGTCATAAAAACAGCCAAAAATAAAGCTATTCTTTGCTTAGCACCTCGTGGCTTACTTCTGATATTTTCTATCGCTTCAAAAATAAAAGACATTTCATCTAGTTTTACGAAGAGGCCTCAATAACAATTATGTCCGAGCTCTTTTCAAGCAAATCCTTTCTTTTTATGACCAATTTCTCAACCGACTTGGTATCTTCCTCCCCCTCTTCTTTTAAGAAGTTCTTGAGTTCAAGCGGAGTATGCGCCATAGGGATTATTACTTTTGGTTCAAGTTTAGTTGCAAGTTTTGATGCATCAGCGTGTTTTAAAACCCCATTACTGCCTATCGGTATAAACAATATATCAACATCTTCAAGCTCTTCTTTAAGTAGAGGTGGCAAATCCGTTTCTCCAAACGCTCCCAGAAACAAAACATTTATGTCTTCAAGTTTTATAACATAAATGGTGTTCTGTGTTTCTTCTCCTCCATAATAAGATTTGGACAAAAAACCTTTTATGAATACATCCTTTATCTCATATTCTCCTGGTCCGGATATAACATACGGCTTTTTATCACCAAAAAAAACTTGGTCCGTGCCATTCATGTCGGGATGATTTATACTAGAAATTGCAACATCGGCCCCAAAACGAGGCCCCTTTTCCTTTGAATCTTTGCCAAACGGGTCAAGGGCAATGGTCAAATCCCCGAGTGTAATCTTAAAAAACTGTTTGCCAAAATAGCTTATTATCATGATTTTATATCTTTAATACCACTATATTTTACCCCCACGCCGATCTTTTCTCAACACGGTTTTAGCTATACAACACAGCATTTAAAGAATGAAAACACGACTATTTAAAACGCCCCGGTGCACAAGATTGACGCGATAAAATGCTAGAAAAACCCCTATTGGAGATATTCTCTCTTGTTTCTCTTGTGTTCCTCAAAACCCCGCGCATAGTGCATAACACCATCACTATCAGAAAGATAATACAGGTATGGACTTTTTTGTGGCACAGCAGAAGCTAAAAGAGATTCTAAACCGGGATTTGATATAGGAGTAGGCGGTAACCCTCTATACTTATAAGTATTGTATGGGGAGTCAATTTTCAAATCATCGTTTGTCAGTTGGAGCGACCCTTTGTTGTTTATGTATATGAAGGAAGCATCCACTTGAAGCGCCATGCCCATATTTATTCTTTTCCACAAAATACCAGAGATAATGGCTCTATCATCATAATTGTCCCCTTCAAGCTCCAAAATAGAAGCCATGGTAACAATATCACGAAGTGTTCTGCCAGAATTTTTTATATTCTTTTCAATCTTCTTAATCTGGTTGTCAAAATTTTCTTTCATTTTTTCTATGACTTCGTCCTCTGATGTTGTCGGAAAGAAAAAATAAGTGTCCGGGAAAAGATAGCCCTCCAAAGGCAGGGCTTTTTCTATAAAACTTGCTCTGTCAAATCCCATAAGTTTTGTATCATATATATCAGTAATTTCTTTGACCGAAAGTCCCTCCGGTATAGTTATTTTGAAAGAAGACACAATATAACTCCTATCTGTTAGCAAAAGTGCTACTCTAAATATTGATATTGGTTTTTCAAAATAATAATCTCTGGCTATCACCTTATCTTCCCCCGCAAACAAAATCACTAAGTTGCCAAGCCAAAAACCAGAGCGCACTATTTTTTCTTTTTCCAAAAAAGCACTAGTGGCCTTCAAAGACATTCCCTCTTCCACTTTTGTTATCTTCCCTACCGGAAAATCATAGGGTGCTTGCCAAATAAAAAAGTAAGAATAAAAAACAGCCGAAGCAAATATTGAAAAGACAATAATCTGCTTTTTTGTCAGGGCAGTCCTCAAAAATGAGAGTATTTTTTGAGCGAGGGTCGCGGAATTTTCCATTTCTATTATATTGGCAAATTAGCTGGAGGTTCTGCCTTCTTTGACGCAATCCTGCCTATCGTAGGAGTGGCAACAACTCTTCCTGGGAAGTGATAAATAGTGGCAAGCTCCTCTGTGTTTAGAACAAATGGTTTCTCCTTATATGGCGGGTGGAAATACGAGCGTCTTTTGTAAGCATCTAATATATTCCTTTTCTTCTTGTTTACTTTTTTGCCCCAGATGTCATACCAAGGAAATTTAACAGAGGTTGTGTTGTTTGGCTTAAACCCATTTAGGTTTGAGGAACCATATTGTTTGAAAGTGTTGAGAAGTCCTCCTATTTGCGTAGCGTCAAATTTGTCCTTATCAGTAAACAATACCAACCTGATGCCTGTCTGGAAGCCGGGCTTGTTTGTACTTTTTTCAAGGGCTTTTATCTGCTCTTTCTGGTCTTCCGAAAGAGATGCCACTTTGGGGGTTTTAGGGTCATCACCAGCACCTTTTAGTTTTGCTCCTTCAAGTATTTTTTCAATTTGCTTTTTGGCTTCTTCTTTCCATGCGTCTTTGTCGTTCTCTTTGACCTGAGAGCGCACCATTATCTGTATCCAAGCTTGTTGACCTTCTTGCAGAGTCCCTAGATATTCAAGAGTTATGCTCATGGGGTCGATGCTATCGTCCTTGTCTATGGCCACTCCATAATCAACATAGGTTTTGATAGGAAAAGGGTCTGGTTGTGTAAGTATCATCTCTGTACCCCAAAGACTATTGACTTCCGGGTCATAGAAAATACCATTTGTATAATCCTCCACTTCATATATTTCAACACCCGGATATTGAGAATAAATCTGAGATTCCAATAAGTTTTTTGATTTTTTATCAAGCCAAATAAAAAAGTGTATGGCTCCGCCGATAGAAATGATTTCAAGTGAGTACCACGCTCTTGTCTCCCCCTTCCAATATTTTTTAAACCAGTTGCCCTCACTTCCTGTCATTGCCCCAAAAACCACTTCCATAGCAGCCGGGGACTTTTTTATTTCTTTTGGTATACGGATTTCAAGCAAGATATATTCGCGACTGGCTATCCCCTTCCTTTTTATATAGTCAAACCACAAAGACCAAAAAAAACCAACCAAAAGGATGGGGAGCCAGATTGGAGAGCTGACGTACAAAACCCCTAAAATAGTGCCGAGGGTTGTTCCTATAAAAGATAAAGTATCAAACATCACTACTTATAATAACTAAAAAAATGATGCAGAGGAAGAGGCCTGCCCGCACACTAACTCTGTCATTATTTTGTCTATATAATTAACTTGGTTTATTATATATGGTGTTTAACATAAGTGTTGATATTAACACAAAAACAATAAGGCGATGAGGGGGTTAGTGTGCGGGTAAATGTTCAAAAATTATTTTTGTTATAATCCAGAGAAAGGGGCCACTAGCTCCCAGTAGGAAAGTAAAACTTCCTACTGGGCAGGCATCTGGTCAATCGGTGAAAATTTGGGCCCATGGTATAGCAGTAACACGCGTCCATGGCATGGACGAATCCGGGGTGCGACTCCCCGTGGGTCCACAAAAGACACAAATATCCCGCCTGCGCGGGATTTTGTGCTTTTGTGGAAGCCGCAGCAATGTTTCGCCAGCAGGCGAAACCGCGAGGTGGGGTCGCGGAATTTCCGAGTTGACGAGGAAATATCTGTGGCCACAACAAAAAACATCCACTCCGACTTAGGTCGGAGTAGGTGTTTTGTTTTTTTAATTTTTGTTTAGAAAAGATCTAGAAAAGATTTTGGTCTCTGTTACCCTCATCTTTTCCTCCACCTTGAGGGCAAAACGGAAGTGATGGAATATATCTACAACTCTTGGTTTGCACTTCCATTATTTGTTTACACAAAGCAAGGTCTTGCGGATCATCTCCGGCGGATTCTTCACAAGATTTAAACGGCTCGGGTGTTGTTACTCCCCCAATATTGCCATCAAAACATGGTATTCCGGGGATACCAGAATCACAAATATCGACTTGTTTAGGAATATCTCTACTTATATTTTCAAGTTCATAAACATCTATAACTTTGCTTGAACCAATAAATAAATAATCCTTGCTTCCCAAGGTGTGGATTGAGGTCTTACTATTTAACCCAATTGCATCCCACATTTTTGTACTACCCTCTTCTGTATACTTCTTGTTATAATATTTATCCATAGATGTATTCATCAAATCAGTATCAAGAACAACCGGCTTGCCATCCTTCATAACTATGATTCCAAGATGTCCAGCGCTTTCACTTAATAACAGATGACCATTGTGGTATTGAGTCAGTTTATATTTATAGTTGCCACTGTCAGAAACAAATTTGCCTAAATCCAATGGATGCCTCTCCTCAGTATAAACTCCACCCGTTCCCGGAGAAAATACAGACAAAGCAACAGCAGTTACATCAGCAGAACCATCTCTAGATGTTTTTTTGGTCATAGTGTGATGAAGAGAGAAAAATTTACCAGAAGCGTTATCTCCTACCAAACCATAATAGATACCAGTCTCGCCATCTCGTGTTCGCCCAATTGAATCTGTATAGGTATATTTTTCCCCAACCGAAAATACGGTTGGCACGGTTGGCGATGATAAACCTTTAACATAATTTGAAGCAGTGTATATCTTGATATCGCTAAGACCGTTTTGTGCCGCTATACTATTCCCAGCCTGAACAGCCGTTAGGGCATTTGCTTCTGTACGGAGAAATTGTGGATTTGATGGATCGTTAACATTGTACACCACTGTATTTGTCCCAGTTACAAACAAGTAATAATTTCCGTCGGCTTTATAAACTGCTATTCTATTACCCATAGGATACCCACCATCACTTATTATTTTGATAGCACCAGTCTTAGCTTTCTGGCCGTAATTGTAATATGTTTCGCCTGGAGGAGGAACATATTTAGGATCTATCATCTGGACGACCCCCTTCAGCGATGAACTTTCGTCTTTGATGATGAAGACCCCCCCAAAACCGGTCTGCACAAAGAAATATATAAAGCCCCTATTATCCACATCGTAATCTTCAGAAATGCCATAGCGGGAATCTTGGAGAAGTACCTTCGCGCCGTTGTTAGGGTCAAGCACATGGAACATACTACTCCATGGGATCAAAGCATCATTATATCTTCCTTTATATGTGGTACCTTTGAAAAAAAGTAATGGTTCACTCTCAAGCCGAGAGATGAGATTGTTTTTGTTGTATGCGACCATTGTAGCCGACATGGGTATTATGAGACTGGTTGATGTTTCTTTAGTTGATGTTTCTTTAATGGTATCCCCACCCGTTAGGCAAGGAAAATAATACCCTATTGAAAAATCTGGGAAACACCCAGAACTGCCAGACCCATCTAAAAGTCTACCAACAAATCTTTTCACAGGTGATGAATAATCTGTTGGTGTTGGAAATGGTCTGTTGACATATGGAGTTCCTAGAATATCTTTCACTGTGTAAGGAAAAAGAGGGTTGTTAGTTTTAACCGCTTCCGCAGGTACTTCATATCTTTCACTCCAAGATACTCTATGGGTAACATTTACAGAACAGGTGGCAACGGACGAGCCATCTTTTTTTACCGTTATTGTGTATTTGACTGGGTCATTCTTAACGGATGTCGTCATAGACCCTGTGAGGTCTACTGCTTTATTTTTGATAGGAGTAACTCCATCATTACCGCTTGCATTGCTTGATAGCTCTGCGGTATACCCCTGTGAACCATATAGAAAATCATACTTATTCCTCTGGTCTGCCTTATCCGTAACTACTGACCATTCCATTCTAAAGCTTTTCACTGGATATGTAGTCGGAATCTGGCCTTTGGCCACTTCTATCCTTTCACTAATATAAACATCATGACTTGCAGGAAATGGATAAGTCATAAATATACTCCCGCTATTTATAGGGTCAGTTATTTGGCAGCGCGGTACTCCTGTTGGATATCCAAATGGATATGTCTCGCTAACCACCGTATTGGCAAGTGTGGCGACAAGAAGAAGCACAGCCACCATAGCAACATTTTTACCTATTATTTTTAATGTGTTCAACATTGTGTATTGTTATATAATTGCTAATTTATCAGACAATTATATAACAATACAAAAATAAGTTGTACTAACAAAATCGGCCCGTTTGGGCCGATTTTGCCTTTATTTATATGACTAGTTATTTCCCAATATTCTTCTTAACCCTGCCGGATATCTTGATAGACGGCTTGATAGTGGCAGAGCCCTCATCCCAGCTTGCTGGACATACTTGGCCCTTGTGAGAATTTACAAACTTTGTAGCCTTCACTTTGCGGAGGATTTCCCCAGCGCTCCTTCCTATCTGGTCAGCTGTTATATCAGCTCCACGCAATATCCCAAAGCCATCTATTATAAAAGCTCCCCTGCCCGCCATACCACTTGTTTCATCATATA
The DNA here is from genome assembly GCA_964356235.1 of uncultured Candidatus Saccharibacteria bacterium. GTDB lineage: Bacteria > Patescibacteriota > Minisyncoccia > Phycocordibacterales > CAYHGJ01 > CAYHGJ01. Next base: position 15,518 of record CAYHGJ010000014.1, read on the forward strand.
TGCCAAGTTCACGAGAAAGTTTGCCTCCCCTATCTGATGCCATAAGATATTTGAACCCTTTTATAAGCTCCTCTGTCTCCACCCAACCCTTGTGACTATAAACCGTGTCTGTGGATACTACCACCACCTCTGCCCCATTTTCCTTGAAATCCGGCGCCCTTGCCTGCATATCAGCAAGCTCCGTTGGACAAACAAAAGTAAAATCCGCAGGGTAGAAAAATAAAACAAGTATTTTGTCCTTGAATGTTTTATTCGTTATCTCTCTTATAGAGTCTTTGACCGGATCATACACCAGTAGCTTAAATTCATTAAACGGTTTATCTATTTGAAACATGTTAATTATTAGATATTAGTTATTAGATAATAGATAATATAGCCTAATGTAAAATCTGTCAAAAATTGTGAGACAATGATTGCTCTTTATTTTTAGACGTTTTTAGTTTAGAATAGACGAGCATTCTTTGGGCACTTTGAGCCAAAGGCTCATAAGCCTCTGGCTGAAGCTTGAAAATCAC
>CAYHGJ010000015.1:0-14930 GCA_964356235.1 uncultured Candidatus Saccharibacteria bacterium
CCAGTTTTTCTTTTCGCAGAGTCCAAAGAAAATAACTTTGGTCTTTATTTTTGTCGGCACCAACAAAAAGTTTTTCTCCATCAGTTTTTGCGTAGTGCCCTGTGGCAATACAATGAGCTCCAAGAGAAAGGGCCTTGTTCATGAATGCCCCAAATTTTATTTCTTTATTGCACATAACATCTGGATTTGGAGTTCTACCAGCTTTGTATTCGTTTATCATGTATTCTGCCACTTCTTTTTTGTATTCTTCTTCCAAGTCTAGGGTCTTAAATGGAATATCAAGTTTCGCGCAAACTCGCATAGCATCTCTTCTATCTTCTATCCATGTGCATTCCAAAAATGATGGTTGCCAGACTTTTATAAAAACACCAGTGACATCATAGCCCCCCTCTTTAAGAAGCCCTGCTGATACGGAGCTATCTACCCCGCCAGAGAGGCCCACAAAAATTTTCTCTTTTTTGTCCATTGTTTGCTATTTTAGCATTATTTTAAGTATTGACAAAACTCATTCATGTGATAATGTACTTAGCAGAAGGAGGTCACAAAAAAGTGGACATCAAACCTGAGGTGCGTGCCGCCCTGTCCCTACTCCAAAGGGATGGTTGCAGAGCAGAATTCGTCTATGATCGCATGACCCTATGGGCACCGATCAGTAAAACTTATAAAATCAAAACCACTATTTACTGGAAAGATCTGTCTGATGCAGATCGACGTGTTCTTGTATCTCATGGATGGACAGAGTCACTTTACAGTGGTTTCACCAGATTCTATGATGGCCCTGGTGGAAGATGTTGGGGCGAAGCCTTTCGTGGAAGACAGGATCGTGATCAGTTCATTGCCCAGAATCTTTCCTTGTGATGTTTTCAGACCGCCCATATGGGCGGTTTTGTTTTTGTGTGTATTTTAAGTATTGCGCATTTACTCAATCCGTGTTATTTTGTGTTAGTTACACATCTCCGTATTTATAGAGTATTTATAGATGAAAAAACAGAAAAGCAAACCTACAGCAAAACAAATAGAAAGTGTCATAAGCATAAACAGCAAGGGAGTTGGCTTTTTGGCGCATCCTGATTTTGAAAAGGATATAGAAGTTCCCAGAGAGTTTTTAAATACCGCTTTGCCGAAAGATAAGGTCCTAGCTACTATTAAAAAAGAAGGGGGCAAGGCTTACGGAAGAGTCGAAAAAATACTAGAAAGAAACAAGACCAAATTTGTTGGAATATTTGAAAGCAGAAATGAATATGGTTTTGTAGATCCAGATGATAGACGAGTGTATGTTGATTTTTTTATACCAGAAAAAGAAGCCCAAAAGGCCCAAAGTAAAGACAAGGTTCTGGTTGAAATCGCTTCATGGAATGACCCAGGGAAAAATCCTGAGGGTAGAATACTTGAAGTTCTCGGCAAAAGCGGAGAACATGATGTTGAAATACGCTCTATTGTCCTTGAACGTGGCATAGAGATAAAGTTTGATGACGACATAGAAAAAGAAGCGCATGACATTAAGAGCAGTTTTGACATAAAAAAAGAAATTTCAAAGAGAAAAGATTTTAGACAAATAACAACTTTCACAATAGACCCAGAAGATGCCAAAGATTTTGATGACGCCATATCATTCAAGAAACTACAAAACGGCAACTATGAGGTAGGTATACATATTGCCGATGTCTCTCATTTTGTATTAGAAAAAACAAAGCTTGATAAAGAAGCTGGGGATAGAAGTTTTTCGGTGTATCTTGTAGATAGAACAATACCAATGCTTCCGGAGATACTCTCAAATGATCTTTGTTCTCTCAACCCAGATGAGGATAAACTGGCATTTTCTTCTGTTTTTGAAATCACACCCGGTGGCAAAATCCTAAGCAGATGGTTTGGCAAAACAATAATCAACTCAAATAAAAGGTTCAGCTATGAAGAAGCCCAAGAAATACTAGACAAAAAAAGCGGGATTTTCGCCAATGAACTTATGACCTTAAATGCACTAGCGCATAAACTCCGTAAAGAAAAATTTGATAAGGGCGCTATCGCCTTTGAGTCCGATGAGGTTAAGTTCAAACTGGATGATGCGGGCAAACCTATCGCCATATACAAAAAAATCCGAGGCGATACACACAAGATGGTGGAAGATTTTATGCTTCTATCAAACAGAGAGGTGGCTACTTTTGTTTATCAAAAAATAAAAAATAAAGGCAAAGGTTTCTTTCTTTATAGAGTGCACGATCTTCCGAATCAAGAAAAACTAGGAGAGCTCTCTTTGTACTTACGTGCTCTTGGCTATGAGTTTAACCTAACAGATAAACCTGTATCTCCAAAAGATATAAACTTACTTCTTCAAAAAATAGAGGGAACCGATGAGGAGGACCTTATAAGGACGGCCACTATACGCTCTATGGCCAAGGCTATCTATTCAATAAAAAATACAGGGCATTTTGGTCTTGCATTCAAACACTATACACACTTCACATCCCCCATAAGGAGGTATCCCGACCTTTTGGTGCACCGCTTGCTCCACGCATTTTTAGAAAATGAAGATATACCAAAGGATAAAATATTCTTTTATGAGAGAATGGCTATGTTTGCCACAGAAAAAGAGATAGACGCCGCTAGCGCTGAGAGAGAATCTATTAAGTATAAACAATCAGAATACATGCAAGCCCATATTGGCGAAGTCTATGAGGGTATTATCTCTGGCGTTACTGATTGGGGAATATATGTGGAGGAAATCACCACAAAATCGGAGGGGATGATACGGCTTGGAAGCTTGGGTGATGATTTTTATGTATTAAATCGAAAAAATTACAGTATTGTTGGTGAAAAAAATAAAAAGAAATTTTCACTTGGAGATAAAGTGAAAATAAAAGTGGCGGGAGCAAATCCAAAGGACAAAACGATAGATTACGAGTTTGTTTAATCATGGGTATTTAAACAACTGAATCTGTCATCTGATAATTTCCAACTTTTGTCCTTTTTATACTCCAAGCCAGAGCTTTTGTGTGATATTTTTCTCCCATTCTTACCACCAGGCTTCTTATATAGGTGCCCGAGGCAACCACTGCTTTAAATCTTGATATTTTAAAATCATTTGCATTTGTTTCTTTTAGGCCCCTTTGCCAAGAGTCAATGACTTGGTGTTGCCTAAAATCTCCTGCCACAGTTTCTATTCTCTTTTTGACATAATTAAGTAATATATCTCCCTTCACCTCTTTTGAATCATAAAATTTTATATCAATGATATTCATTGTTTTTTTAGGCACTTCAAGTTCGGCAAGCTTATCTTCACGAGCATAAACCCAAAGTGGTTTTCCTTTTATACTGCGAGAGGAATATGCGGGATACGGAAGTTCAATTTTACCTTGCCAGCTTCCGAGGTCTTCTTCTATGTTTTCATCACTTGGAGCGCGCGAGCCGACACTTACTTCTCCAAGAATATCGTGGGTATCTGAAGAAACCGCCCAAAGGACTTCAAACTCGTATTCTTTATCTAAGCGTAGAAAGTTATCCTTGATGTGGACATCTTCATCGGTAAGTATTATTAAAACGCCTTCTGCCATTGGGTCCAAGCGACCGGCATAGGTCATTTTTTTGTTTTTATATTCTGGATTTTCTGTGGTAAACCTCCTTATTCTTTCGAGTGGCGTCTCCCCTTCTTTTTTGTATAAGTTTAAAATCATTAAGTGTAATGCTAATCTACGAATGAATGCGAATGATGCGAATATAGATGCATTTAATTCGTATTTAATTCGTAGCATTCGTGCCCGCTCGCCATCGCATAAGCGAAGCAATGACGGGCAGGCTATTCGTGAATTCGCATTATGAAATATTATTTATAATTTTAAGTTTACCACATATTCACAAAATGGCTCTATAAAGCCGTCTCCATAGGCCACCCCTATGTGAAATGAAAAAATACTTGACAATGGTTGTGGGTATGCTATACTATACACAGACTGAACCAGGAGTGAGGCGCCCCCTAGTAACATGTGAGGGTGCGTCCCCTCCCGTGTGAAAAGGTGTCTGGTGTATGGTCGTAAGTCCGACGCAGGACTGAAAACCCCTAGACCGTTCTCGGCGTCAATCTCACTTTCCTCTGCCTACGGGCAGAGGAAAGAGAATGGCAAAGTCTCTGCTGTGGAGTGGGGCATAACCCTAGCCCAGCAGTTGATAAAAAGAGAACACCCCCCGCCCGACTAGGGTGGGGGTTTTTCTTTTTCTATCCTGATGATGTAATATATTCTCAATGACAAACAAAAATAACAAACAAAACACAGAACCATACAAGGGAGTACGCGACTTCTATCCGGAAGACTACTTTGTTCAGCAACATATCTATAAAGCCATGGCTCGCGCCGCAAAGGTATACGGCTATGAAAGGTATGATGCTTCCATACTTGAACCAACCGAGCTCTACAAGGCAAAAACTGGTGAAGAAATAGTAAATGAACAGACGTACTCTTTTAAAGATAGAGGCGACAGGGATGTTACACTGCGCCCCGAAATGACCCCTACCGTTGCCAGAATGGTGGCCGGTAGAAGACGCGAACTCCCCCTCCCTATAAGGTGGTATTCAATACCAAACCTTTTTAGATATGAAAGACCGCAAAAAGGACGTTTGCGAGAACACTACCAGCTCAATGCTGATGTTTTTGGCATATCTGGCGTGGAAGCAGAGATTGAAGTTTTAAGCTTGGCAAGAAAAGTTTTGTTAGAACTTGGTCTGACCGATAAACAATTCAAAATAAGAATAAACGATAGAAACATCATAGCTGATTTTTTTGCAAAAAAATTTGGGCTAGATACCGATGGTATTTACAAGCTTCTGAAACTTCTTGATAAGAAAAGTAAAATAGACAATTTTGACGAAGAAGCGGAAAAACTTTTAGGTATGAAGTTTTCTTTTGATGGGCTATCTCCTGGTGAAAATCTCACCAAAATTATAATGAGACTAGGAGAGCTTGGGGCGCAGATTGAATTTGACCCATACATCATACGAGGATTTGATTATTATACGGGCACTATTTTTGAATTTTATGATTCTGGGAGTGAAAATAAGCGCGCTATTTGTGGTGGGGGCCGTTATGATGAGCTTCTCAACATATTTGGTGTTGACCCATTGCCGACTGTTGGTTTTGGTATGGGAGATGTTGTGGCAAGAGACCTGCTCGAAACTTACAATCTTTTGCCAAAATATAAGAGCAATGCTATTGTTGAAATCTGTCCTATGTCAGAGGATTTTCTAGAAGAGGTAAGCAAACTTTCCGAACATCTGCGCTCATTTGGACTTTCTGTTCTTACAAACCTAAGCAACAAAAGTCTTGGCGATAAGGTTAAATCAGCAGACAAAAGAGGAGTTCCCTACATTATTGTCTATGGTCAAGATGAAAAAAAGACTGGTCAATTTAAACTAAAAAATCTCTCTACGGGAGATATCACAGAGGGAGATATCTCTCAAATAGTTGCAGTATTAAAAAAGAGAGTATAATTATTTAATTATATAATGCTAATCTACGAATGAATGCGAATGACGCGAATTTAAATGCATTTTATTCGTATCATTCGTGCTATTCGTGAATTAGCATTATGAATGAGAATGAAAAAAATCGTCTTTGATATTGAAACAAAAAACATTTTCTCAGAAGTTGGCTCCACCAATCCGGCAGATTTAGACTTGTCTCTTATAGCTATTTATGACTATGAAAAAGACGAGTACTCCTCATATTTGGAAGATGAACTTTCAAAACTTTGGCCCATATTGGAAAAAGCTGACATGCTTATCGGGTTTAACTCTGATCACTTTGATATACCACTTTTGAACAAATACTATCCGGGGGATCTCACAAAGATTAAAAGTCTAGACCTCTTAAAAGAAACCAGAGATAGTATTGGTAAAAGATTTAAACTTGATAATTTCGCAAAAACCACCCTAGGAAAAGGTAAGATCGGCAATGGGCTTGAAGCTCTTGTTTGGTGGAAAAATGGAGATGTGGAGAAAGTTAGAAAATATTGCATAGAAGATGTCAGAATTACAAAAGATTTATATGAATATGCATTGAAGAATAAACACCTCAAATGTTTTGATGGTGTTGGAAACATAGAAGTAAAGCTTGATACATCAAGTTGGGAAGAAAAAGAAAATACAGTTCTAACCCATACTCTCCCCTTTTAGAGAAAAACTATTGCCACAACAACAGCCAATAGCAATCTGTAAACTATAAACACATTTAGAGTGTGTTTTTTTAGAATTTGGAGGAGATAGTGTACAGATAAAAGACCAAATATAAATGAAAAAATAGAGCCAAAAATAATAGGTGTGCCAAGACTTCCAACATTTTCACTATAAAGTAGCTCCAATAGTTTATAAAGACCAGAGCCAAATATTATAGGAAAAGATAATATAAAACTAAATCTTGTGGCTTCTTCTCTTCTAAGCCCCAAGAGTAGTCCGCCCGATATGGTTGAACCAGAGCGAGACATTCCAGGGAGTAATGCCAAAGATTGGAAAAGACCTATAAGAAATCCTTTTTTAGGATTAAGATTTTCATTTTGTTTTGCATATTTTTCTGCGATAAAAAACAAAAGACTCCCAAGTATGAGAGTTATGAATATAACCCGCACATCTCTAAAAACTCCACCTATCATTTTCTCTAACAAAAGCCCAAGCAGTACCGCTGGCAATGTCCCATAAAATAGAGCGTATAAATAAGAGTAGTTCTCTTTTTTTCTAGTGAAGAAACTAAAAATCTTTTGCAATATAAAATAGAAATCTTTTCTAAAATAAAGCAAAACTGCCAAAGAAGTGGCAAGTTGCAGTATGGCGTCAAACAATAAACCATTTTCATCACCCATATTGAGCCAATTTCTCACTAAGATAAGATGTCCGGTAGAAGATATTGGTAGAAATTCTGTTATCCCCTGAACAATGCCAAGTATTATTGAATTAGTAATATCCATATTTATGTTAATATTATTGTTATAACATAGCATATTTATGGGAGAAAATAATAATCAAAATAATCTTAGGGTGCCCATAGCTCTTATTGTTGCAGCCCTAGTCCTCTCTGGGGCATTATTTTTGTCATATTCAAAAGCCAATAATAAACAATCCAATGAGGAAGAGACTAAGTTACTGCAAAAAGTAGAAACCCTTTTAGTCTCTGATCACTTTTTGGGTAATCCAAAAGCAGAAATAATACTTGTAGAATACTCTGGTTACGATTGTTCTTTTTGCGCTGGTTACTTCATAAATATGAAAAAAATAATGGAAGAATTTGGCAAAACGGGTAAAATTTTATGGATACATAGGCATATGCCATTTGACCAAATATACTCGCGGGCTACAGAAAAAGCTATTATGGCTGAATGCGCGGGAACAACCGGTGGAGAAGAAAAATTCTGGCTAGCAAGTGAGAAGCTCTACGAAGCAACAACCAGCAAAAAAGATTTGACCCCAAGCGATCTTCGAGTACTTCTTGGACTTAACAAAAGTCTGTATGATGAATGTTTGTTGAAGGAAAGTGTTAGAGAAAAAGTAAGAAGAGAATATGATGAGGCCTACAATGCAGGTGTTAGAGGTATTCCATTTACTGTTGTTATAAAAGGAGAAGAAAGATATGGAATAGCAGAATCACTTCCCTATTTTGAACTTCGCACTTTGGTAGAATCGTTATTAAATAAATAACGGAAAAGAAGAAATTTAACCACTCTTTACGAATTTTTATAGTTTGAGGATTTAAGAAGAACACAATATTTGCAATCTTTTAAACCGCAACCTTTATTTATAAAGGTAAAACTTCGGATTTCTTTGGCATTCGATTATTATAACAAAAACAGCCCAAAGGGGCTGTTTAAGTTGTCTTAGTAATTTTTTAGACGCTCGGATTTCTCATATTGCCTTATCTTCTCATACGCTTTAGCTTCAATCTGTCTTATACGTTCGCGAGTGACCCCAAACTCTTTCCCCACCTCTTCCAAAGTATGATTTATACCATCAATAATCCCCGTTCTCATTTCTATTATTTTTCTTTCTTTTAGAGTTAGATCTTTCAAAATATCTTTGACGTGGTCTTTAAGAATCCTGTGAGATGAATCTTGATCTGGCGCAGGAATCTTTTCATCCATCACAAAATCTCCGAGTGTTGACTTATCATTATCAGAATCTCCGCCAACAGGACTTTCAAGTGATACGGTGTTTTGGTTTATCTGCTCTATGTGATAAATCTTTTTTACATCTACTCCCATCTCTGTGGCTATTTCTTCTGGTAGAGGGTCTCTGCCCAAATCCTGTGCAAGTCTTCTGACAATTCTTCTGTATTTTGCGATAGTTTCTACCATGTGCACTGGAATACGAATAGTCCTTGACTGGTCCGCAAGAGCTCTGGTGATGGCTTGCCTAATCCACCAAGTAGCATAAGTAGAAAACTTAAATCCCTTTGTCCAATCAAATTTGTCCACAGCGCGAAAAAGTCCGATGTTGCCTTCTTGTATGAGGTCAAGGAGTGTCAGGTTTGAGCTTCTATTGGCATATTTTTTAGCAATAGAAACCACAAGACGCAAGTTGGCCTTCACAAGCAAATCTCTGGCTTCGCTATCCCCTGTCAAAATTCTTTTAGCCAAGTCTTTCTCTTCTACTGCTTTTATAAGTGAATATTTGCCTATCTCTTTAAGATACATTTGTATGGAATCGTATTGAGAGCCATCTGCGCTATAAAGACTATCATTCAGGAGATTACTGCCAGAGGAGCTACTTCCTAAGATATTGCCAGATTCTAATATATCTATGCCATTTGTGCTAAATTTATCATAAAGTTCTTCCAAAAATAAAATATCTGTCTCAACATCTGGAAATTCTTTTAGGATCTCGTCATAAGTGACAAACCCCCTTTCTTTTCCCTTATCTACTAAAGATTGCGCTCTTTGGTCTTTCGACAAAACTAGACCAGATGTTTTCTTTTTCTTGGTTTCTTTAACTGACTTCTTTCTATTTTTTGTGCGCTTGACTGGTTTTTTATGGACATCTCTTTTCTTGATTTTATGGGCTGGCTTCTTTTTTGTGCTCTTCTTTTTATTTTTTAATGTTTTTTTCTTTTTTGGCATATTTTTATTTATTATTAAATATAGTTTGGTTGCTTAATTTTTTCAAGTTTTAAAGACAATTCTTGGGATTTTAATATGAGTTCTCTTACTGCATCTTCTTCACCCGCTATTTCTGCTTTTTTTAGTTTTTCCGTCATGTCAGTAAGTTCTTTTTGTAAAACGATAAGCTCCAACCTGTTTAACATCTCTTCAATAAATACCGGCGTGTCCGTCTCAGACAAAAGAGCGTCAAATTCAAACATTTCTTTATCATTTTTTTCATCAATGTTGGGAATATCCTCTCCTACAATCTCCTTGTAGCGTGACAGTAGAGTTGATGTAAGCTTTGTGTTTTTTTGGGATGTTAGATATTTGTATATCAAGGCGATGTTTCTTTTTATATCATAGTTGTTGTTTGTTTTTTCTGTTTCCTTATTCGCCCCGTAAAACTTTGGGGTAGTCTCAATCTTTGCTATTTCAAACCAAATTGACTCTTCTGAAACACCCATTTTCTCTGCTATTTTTTTTATGAAGAAAGATTGGTCCATTTTGTTTTCAATAAGAGCCACATACGGGAGCACAATCCTCCTGGTTTCTAACGCCTTTTTTCTATCATCGTATTGACTTTTATGTATGAGGTCGAGATAAAAATCTATGATGTGTTTTGATTCCTTTATGGCCTCTTTCAATAATTCTGGGTTTTTACCCAGTAAATCAGCCGGATCGTAGTCTTTTGGCAAAAGGGCTACTTTGACATTAAACCCCATAGGCAGGGCTATTTTTGAAGCTCTGCCAGAAGCACTGATACCAGCCACATCAGGATCAAAGGCCAGAAGCAGATTGGTGGTCATTCTCAATATGGAGGTGAGTCCTTTTTCACTAAGAGCTGTGCCAGAGGAGGCCACCGTGTTTTTGTATCCATTTTGGTGCATAGACACTAGATCTATTTGACCTTCAACCAAAATACAATAATTTTTGTTTCTTATTTCTTGTTTAGCTTTGTCAAGCCCATAAAGCACCTCTCCCTTTTTAAATATAGGAGTTTCTGGACTATTGAGATATTTGGCTTCTGATTCGTCACCAAAAATTCTCCCAGAAAAAGCCACAACCTTGCCAGAAAAATCCGATATCGGAAACATTATTCTAGAACGAAAAATATCGTAATATCTATCATCCTTTTTCTTGCACAGGCCGGCTTCAAATATTTTCTCTTTTTTATACCCTGCTTCTACTAAATAATTGCAAAGTTCATCCCAAGAAGCATTGGCGAATCCTATGCGAAAATTTTTGATGGTTTCATCATTGAATCCTCGTTTATATAGGTATAAAACCGCTTTTTCGTTTGAAGAGAGATTGTTTTGAAGAAAAATACACGCTTTTTCGTTTATTTCGTAGAGCAATTGTTTATCATCTTTTTCTTTGGAATCAAAAGTATATTGAGAAAGCGCAATCCCAGCTTTATCAGCCAACACTTTCAGAGCTCCTTTGAAATCCAGTCCATCATATTTTTCAACAAAACTAAATATATCCCCACCTACTCCACAGCCGAAACAATAAAAATTTTGTCGGTCATATGACACGAAAAAGGATGGTGTTTTTTCATTGTGAAAAGGGCACTTGCCTTTAAAATTTGATCCAGCTTTTTGAAGCGGTAAATACGAGCCAATAAGCTCCACAATGTCTATTTTTTCTTTAATTTTTTCAGTTGCGGTGGTCATCCTAAATTACAATTAAGCCCCCCTCGCCCCTTTCTTGAAGTTTCTATTCTTGCTCTTCTTCCCTTACTTCCAGTTTTGAGTTTTCTTCTTCGGCAATTTTTTCTTGGAGTTTCTTAATCATTTCAAACTTTGGGCTACCCTCATATCCAGTACCAGCAGGTATTAGTCTTCCTATAATGACATTTTCTTTAAGACCTCTAAGTTCATCTTTTGCTCCGCGCACAGACGCATTTATGAGTATTCTTGGGGTGTTTTGGAAAGAAGCGGCTGACAGGAAACTCTTACGAGTAAGGGCCACTTCGGTAATGCCACGCAATAAATTTTCTGCTTTGGCTTCTTCTTTATCAAGGTCTTTGACTCTCTTATTTTCTGCGACAAGTTCACCCATTTCTACTATATCACCTCTTGTAAAAATAGTGCCCCCTGGCTCTTTGATTCTTCTTCTTGAAAACATTTGTCTGATAATGACTTCAATGTGTTTTCTGGAAATAGAAGCCCCTTGCCTTTCGTAAATTTTACTAATTTCGTGAATAATGTAGTTTTCTGTTTTTTCCTTGCCTGCATATTTGAACAATTCTTCAAGGTCAGCCGAGCCATCAGTCAAAAGGTCGCCCTTGTTTACCTTGTCCCCTTTTTTCACAAATATAGTTCTGCCAAAATATGCTGTAAAATCTACAGTGCCTTTCTTTTTCTCACCTTCATCTGGCATGACAGAAATTATTTTTTCTTTGCCGTTTTCTTCTATGGCATATACAGTTCCAGAGACGCTAGCAATGACAGCTGGATTTTTCGGCTTTCGTCTGTCAAAAATCTCTGCCACCCTTGGCAATCCAGCAGTAATGTCTCCGCCAACAGAAGCGGCACCCCCGGAGTGGAAGGTTCTCATAGTAAGTTGAGTACCCGGTTCTCCAACAGCTTGGGCAGCAACAGTACCAATGGCTTCACCTAAATTTACTAATTTGTTTGTAGCAAGGTCTACCCCATAACATTTTCTACAAATGCCACTTAAATTTTTACAAGAAAGAGGGGAACGAACCAAAACTTCAATTATACCAGAATTTTCCACCAAAAGGGCATCTTTTTTGTTTAAGAAATGCCCCTTTTGGAATATAACTTTATCCTCCTTGTCTTTGATATCCTCCAAGATGATTCTGCCGAATATATGCCGCGATATTGGTATGACCATGCCACTGGCATTTTCATTTTTAATAATTATCCCATCTTTTGAACCGCAATCTTCATCTTTTATGATGACGTCCTGAGAAACATCAAAAAGTCTTCTGGTCAAATAGCCGGCCTCGGCAGTGTTTAGAGCTGTGTCAGAAAGACCTTTTCTAGCGCCGTGTGTTGCTATAAAGTATTCAATGGGATTTAAGCCCTCTTTGTTTGATGAAAGAATAGGCACCTCTATTGTTTCCCCAACCGTGTTTTGAATGAGTCCTTTCATACCAACCATCTGTGTTATCTGCGAGAGCGATCCTCTGGCACCAGATAACCACATATCTTTCACAGAAGTGTTGTCCACCAACGTATCCGGGATAACCGTTTCTATTTCATTCTTGACACCGTGCCAAATTTCAATATTTTTTGTCCTTCTTTCATCTTCTGATAACAGACCCTCGTTGTATTGGACATAGTTTTCTTCAGATTGTTTTCTGCCTTTTTCAATAATTTCTTTTTTCTTTACTGGAACGGTAACATCGTCAATGCCCCAAGTAATACCAGAAATTGTTACATATTTGAAACCAAAGTCTTTTATTTTATCTAATATTTTGGGAACCTCTGAGTTTTCGTATTTATCCATGATATCGTGGACGATAGATGACATAGCTTTGGCATCTATTTCTTTGTTTATATAAGGATAATCCTTTGGTAAAGTACTGTTGAAAAGTAGTCTACCAACAGACGTCTCAAAAACTTGCCCATTGAATATAGAGTATCTTGGGCTGTCAGTACCAAGCACTTTTATTTTCGCTCTGATATCAATAATTCCAAAATCTGAGGCGGTAATAGCACTGTTTGGAGAAGCAAAATATTTACCCTCTCCTTTTTCTCCAATAATTATTTTTGTAACCCAATATGACCCGAGCACAATATCAAGCATCTTAGCCGAAGCCACCGGCTCTCCGTTTCCAGGTTTTAGCAAGTTTTTAGCAGAAGCAATAATTTCTCTGGCTTCCATTTGTGCTTCATCAGAAAGTGGTAAGTGTACTGCCATCTGGTCTCCGTCAAAGTCGGCATTGAAGGCCGTACATATCAATGGATGTATTTGAATAGCATTGCCCTCAATCAATATTGGTTTAAATGCCTGTATACCTAATCTGTGTAACGTAGGAGCGCGGTTTAGAAGTACGTATTTATCTTTGGTGACCTCCTCAAGAATAGCCCATACCTCTGGTATACCATCATCAATCAACCTATTCGCTCCTCTTATGTTAAAAGCGACTTCTTTTTTAAGTAATTCTGATATAACAAATGGACGGAAAAGTTCCAAAGCCATAAGTTTAGGCAAACCACATTCATCAAGCGACAAATCTGGTCCAACAACAATGACAGAGCGTCCAGAATAATCCACTCGTTTACCAAGAAGATTTTGACGGAAAAGTCCTTGCTTTCCTTTGAGGTTATCCGATAATGATTTTAGAGATCTTCTTTGACTTTGTGTTTGCACAGAGTAAGAGGAGCCATTCCTTATGGAGTTGTCTATAAGTGCATCAACGGCTTCTTGCAAAATTCTTTTCTCATTTCTAAGAATTACCGCCGGAGCATTTATTTCCAGAAGTTTTTTCAATCTGTTATTTCTGTTTATAACTCTGCGATACAAATCATTTATATCAGAGGTAGCATGTCGTCCACCATCTAGCGCCACCATTGGACGAAGAGCCGGAGGGATGACCGGAATACGCGAAAGAAACATCCATTCTGGGCGTACGTTGGCCTTATTCATTGACTTTATAAGACTCAGCCTTCTATATATTTTTTCTTTTTCTACTGACCCAGATCTTTCAAGTTCACTTTCAAGTTTTCCAGCTAATTTTTCCATATCTGTTCTCTTAAAAAGTGTGTAGACCGCCTCAGCGCCAGTTTCAGCTTCAAAGAGTCCACCATATTTCATAGCAAATCTGTTGTATGTCAGGTCATCCAATATTTGACCTTGGTCAATATTGGATATATCTTTCTTTACTTGAGCAAAAAGTTCCTTCAATTTTTCTTTTTCATCATCCTTCTCAATACTTTTAAGTTTGTTTTTGTATTCATTATCAAGCTCTTTGAGAAGTTTCATCCTTTCTTCTTCGCTCACCCCTGTCACAATGTATCCTGCAAAGTAGACCACCTTTTCAACGTCGGCAGAAGAAACACCAAGTATCATAGCTATCCTAGATGGCACACCCTTTAGATACCAAATGTGAGAAACCGGACTAGCGAGTTCAATATGTCCCATTCTTTCGCGCCTAACAATAGAGCGAGTAATCTCCACTCCGCATTTTTCACATATAATGCCCCTATATCTTATGCCTCTGTATTTTCCACAATAACATTCATAATCTTTTTCAGGGCCAAATATTTTTTCATCAAAGAGTCCACCCCTTTCGCTTCTTTGTGTTCTATAGTTTATGGTTTCTGGTTTTACTATTTCTCCAAAAGACCACTCTAAAATTCTCTCTGGTGAAGCAAGCTTCAAGGACATTAAGTCAAACTCCGATGGGTTCATCTTTTGCATTTTCATGCTATTTTGATTTGTTTTATTTTCCATATTAGTTTTTTGATCAGTCAAAAAATTATTGCAATAATTTTTTAACGAGATTGACTAGCCGTCCTTTTTTTGTCGACCTCTTTGTTTTCTTTGTTGTGAAGTTCTACATCAAGCGCAAGCCCTCTTAGGTTGTTCAGCAAAACATTAAATGATGCCGGAATGTTCGCGTGTTTGATTCTCTCTCCTTTTACAATGGCATCAAAGGCAGCAGAGCGTCCAAGTATGTCGTCTGATTTTATAGTCAACATTTCTTTTAAAGTATAAGCGCTACCATATCCAAGGAGTGCCCAAACTTCCATTTCTCCAAATCTCTGGCCACCACCTTGGGCTTTACCTCCAAGAGGTTGCTGAGTAATAAGCGAGTATGGCCCGATAGATCTCATATGCAGTTT
>CAYHGJ010000016.1:0-8107 GCA_964356235.1 uncultured Candidatus Saccharibacteria bacterium
ATTTTATCTGCGCCTTTTTCTGATTTTAACCTAGAAATTATTATTCTTCTTGAAGCAAGGGTATTTTTTTTGCCCTTTGTTATCATTTTCTCTACCAATGGTCTTATTTCTTTGGCTTTTGCTTCTGTTGTTTTTATTTTTTCTTGGTTGACAAGAGAAAGCATCAAAGAGTTAAGAAGCGCTTCACGCTTATTTTTAGTTCTGCCAAATTTTCTGATTGGGTTGCTGTAGCTCATTGTTTAGAAGGATATATTAAACTATTTTAAAATTTTGTCTATTATGGCTTCAACTCAAACCCGTTATCGGAAAGTAATGCTTTAATTTCATCTAACCCCTTTGCTCCAAGCCCTTCCACTTCCAAAATGTCTGATTCTTTTTTTCTAACTAGTCCTCCGACAGTTCTTATGTTTGCATTTGTCAGGGCGTTTAGAGTTCTGGCGGAAATGTTCAATGATTCTATCCTTGTTTTAAGAAATTCATTTCTATCCTCATCCGTTCGGCTGTCTGTTTTGGATGTTGCTTCTGGCAAGACCTCTTCTTCTTTAAATCCTACGATTGCTTTGAGTTGGTTTATCATTATGGAAATAGATTTTTCCAGCACTTCTTTTGGGGTGATAGTGCCATCTGTTTCTATAAATATAATCAGTTTATTGAAGTCTGTTCTGTCCCCAACTCTCATCAGTTCAACATCATAAGTAGCTCTTCTTATAGGGCTGAAAGATGCATCCATAGTGATAACGCCAACTTCAACCCTGTCTTTTTGGAGCATTTCTTTTGGCACATA
This sequence comes from uncultured Candidatus Saccharibacteria bacterium, assembly GCA_964356235.1. Taxonomy (GTDB): domain Bacteria; phylum Patescibacteriota; class Minisyncoccia; order Phycocordibacterales; family CAYHGJ01; genus CAYHGJ01. The sequence goes on from CAYHGJ010000016.1 coordinate 785, forward strand.
ACCGATTCCGGATTCTACCATTATTTCCATATCAAGCTCTGAATTTTTATCTACCAACGAGGCGATATGTTGGTCTTTATTCAATATTTCTATTTGACCGGGAGCCTCTATGTCTTTGGCGGTTATTTCTTTTGGTCCCTTCGCTTTTAGTTTCATTGAGGAAGAAGTAGTCCCTGTCATTTTTATCTTAATTTTCTTTAGATTTAGAAGGATAGAAATAACATCTTCTTTGATACCGTTTATTGTAGAAAATTCATGACTAACGCCGTCTATTTTCACGTTTGTGATTGATGAGCCTGTCAAAGAGGCTAAAATAATTCTCCTTAGAGAATTTCCGAGAGTATGCCCGTATCCTGGATACAGACCCTCAATCTCGTATGAACCAGAAAAGTCGTTTTCTTTTACAACTTTTGGTTTTGAAGGTAAAACAATATTATAGTCCATAGATTACTAAAATTAGAGTTAATTATTATAAAAATTAATTACCTGCTATAAAACTCAATTACTGAGTTTAAATCAAGATTTGTTTGGGCACCTGCGGGTTTATTTGTGATGGTGGCCTCCATACTTTTTAAATCAAACTTTATCCAAGAAGGTATGCTACTTGTTGTGATTTTTTCTGTTACATCTTTAAACAAGGCACTATTTTTACTCCTTTCTCTGATAGAAACTTTATTCCCGATGACCGTCCTAAAAGATGGTATTGTGATTCTCTTGCCGTTGACATCAATATGCCCATGAGAAACCATTTGTCTTGCCAAGGCTCTGCTTGTTGCAAGTCCCAAGCGATAAACGACATTATCCAATCTTGATTCTAGGTCCTCGTATAATTTTTGTGTAGAGCTAACTCCCTTTTTAGACATTGCTGACTTTACATAGTTACTAAACTGCTTTTCACTTATGTAGTAACTCAGACGGACTTTTTGTTTATTTTTCATCTGCTTGCCGTAGTCAGTAAGAGGCTTGGGCCTTTTGCCTTTTTGCACCTTTGTTTTTTTAGCTTCAGATATCACATACTTTGGACTCTGACATTTTTCAAACATATCAGACCCCAATCTTCGGCAAATTTTATATTTTGGACCTACTTTCATATTTTTATTATAAAAATTTATTATAAAAATTAAACTCTTCTTGGTTTACGAGCCTGAGGCCCATTGTGTGGTACGGGGGTGGCATCTTTTATAGAATTGAGCTCTACCCCCTTATTAATAAAAGACCTAACAGAGGATTCTCTGCCAGCCCCGACTCCTTTTATAATGACATCCACATCCTTTATCCCTATATTTTTTGCTTTATCTCCAACAACTTCTCCTACTTTTGCAGCTGCAAATGGGGTTCCTTTTTTTGCTCCTTTAAAACCCAAGGCTCCGCTAGAAGAAGATGCTAGGGCATTTCCACTTTTATCTGTCAGTAGTACCCTGGTATTATTGTAGCTTGCAATAACATAAAGCAACCCAGCAGTCACTTTCTTTTTCGAAACGGCCGGGATTTCTTTTTTCGCGTTACTCTCACCGTCTCCTTCTGTTTTTTTTACGATTCTTTTTTTACCCATGTTTTTTATTTTTTCTCCACCGCTTTCCTACCAGAACCCATCGTCTTTCTGACATTACCTCTCCTTGTTCTGGTGTTTGTTTTCGTCCTCTGTCCTCTTACTGGCAAACCTTTTGTGTGCCTACTACCCCTGTATGACTTTATGTCTTTTAATCTCTTCACATTTCCAGATATTTCTCTTTTTAAATCTCCTTCCAAAGTGTAGCTTTCAACCGCTTTTCTTATATCATTTTCTTCCCCCACACTCACCTCCTTGGTTTTTTTTGCCGGGTCAATTTTTGCTTTTCTCAAAATTTCAGCAGCTCTGCTTTTGCCTATACCATAAATAACTGAGAGCGCAAACTCTAATCTTTTGTTTTCTGGGATGGTTATGCCGAGGATTCTCATAATTTTAGTTTGAAAGTTTGTAAAGTTTGTAAAGTTTGTAAAGTTTTTGGATTATATTTTTTAACTTTACGAACCTTCAACTTTATGAACTAATTTTATCCTTGTCTTTGTTTGTGCCTTTGGTTGGTGCAGATGACATAAATACGGCCTTTTCTTTTGACCATTTTACATTTTGCACATATTTTTTTTACAGAGGCTTTTACTTTCATCCCGTAGTAAGAAGATCTTGCTAAACCGTCGCTCGGACATCATACAAACAAGTTTGTATGTGCTCCTCGCTAGGTTTAGTAGAAAATGGCATTATTGTTTCGCAATCAAAACAATTTACCATGTTTTTATTCGAATGTTAACTTTCTTATAAATTCACGTTATCTATGCTCGTAGTGTGGTCAGATTGCAATGCCATTTTTCACTACAGGATTTATCTATTATCACTTAATTGCTCACAAAAAAATAGGAAACATATGGAGTTTCGAACTCTTTTTGGTATAAAAGTAATGCCCTCTAGAATCTTCTGGTAATCCGCCCTTTGCCCCCGTATGGGTCTAATATAACGGATACCTTGTCTCCGATCAGTACACGGATTCTATTCATTCTCATCTTGCCCCCAAGATAGGCTAAAATTTCACTGCCATCTTCAAGCTTCACCCTAAAAAAGGTGCTTGGTAAGGCTTCTGTCACTACTCCATTGGTTGTATCCCTATTATCTTGTTTGTCCATCAAATATCAAAAAGATACCAAAGTATACTAGCAGAATGCCCAAAGCTCGTCAAGGGTTTAGGGAACTTTACCACCGCCTTTTTGCCATTCCCTGATCCCATGGGCTTGGATCCGTTTGTTTTGTTTATTCTTCAGTATCCAATTTCTCTATTATTTTTATGCGCTCTATGTCAGATGGGAACTTTCTTTTCCAAAAAGGTCGTGTCCCAATATCCGCCTTTTTTATACTTTGGTATGTGGCCAAAATAGCTCTAATTTCTTTTTTCAGTTTTGTAGCAGTTTCTTTTTTAAGTTCATTATTATCAAATGTCCAAACGATAAGTGGATTACCAATTAATGTAAAAGTGACCTTCCCCGTGACCCACGGTTTTTCCTCTTTATCTTTTGCGGTATAGTCTAGCTCTTCAAGATTTCTAACCAAAACAGGCTCATTAGCAAAACTTGCTATCGTTTTTAACGCAATATAACTAGATAACTTTGTTTTATTAAACAAAACGCCATAAAGAACGGCTTTTTCTTTTATAATGACGGCATCACCCTTTGCGTTATCTTGTCCACTTTCAAATTCTACATACATAGCGTCATTGTATAGGACAAAACTATCAGTCTTTGAAGATGATGCTTCTTTGAACAATTCTCCCTTCAATTTTTCTCGCAGAGCTTGTTTTGAGACTTCTTTCATTTTTTCATCTACTGTTTTTTTCATTCCTATGAAGCCACCAGTCATACTTGTTTTAGAACGGGCATAAAAACTGCTGTATCTTGGGTCATTTTTAAAGCCAGGTATTGTAAAATCTGTCATGCCTATATTGTATTTATTCCCCGGTGCATCGGCATAAACTACCACCTCCAAACTTCCAGGTGTAGCACTACTGCCTGTACCAGACTTGCCTGGTATAACCACAGAGTCAGAAATCCTGTATATCAGTCCCTCGGGGGTTTCGAATCTTGTATTTTTTATTAATCTTTGTGGTTTATCGTTATAATTGTTATAAATGATAATTTTCCCAGAGGCTCTTTCTTCTACCTGTTTTTCGCCGGTGGCAAGGATTTCCTCACTCAATTCTTTTTCAAGTGTCATTATTTCAAAAGAAACCTCACCCCCCTCCTTTAAGGCAGTTATCTCTGTATCAAATATGACCACTTCGCTTTTAGGAGTGATTGTGATTCTGCCGGAAGCAAAGAGAGTTGAATATATGATTATGCAAACAGCGACAAAGGCTAACACTAAATAAATTATTTTTCTTTTTCCCCCGGTTCCTTTTTGCTCAAAATCATCTGGGTTGTAAGTTTTTATATTTTGTTTTTCCGGCAAAGAATAAGACGGTCTGCGACTTAGCGGTATATCTCTGATGCTGTGACGAGCGGGCATCATCTCTATATTCTTTTTATTGTTATTATCCATATCTTCATTTTATGCCAAGTTTTTAATAGTGCAACCCCATACTTTTTATAATATTTTCGACATATACAATGTTTCAATGGCCAAAAAGGCATCTACTTCACTTATTCCCTTAATTTTATTCGTAAAAAGCTGATTATTAACCAGAAGAGCATGCTGGTTGGTCTCCCCTTTTAGCCATTCTACAAACATATTCCCATAATGTAGCGGGGCGATGACGTATGTTTTTCTTGAAAAGGCATCGGGGCAGACCTGTCTTAGTGTTTCTATAAAATCATGATTATATCCGTCGACTATTCCCTGCACTTTCGATTCAAGCTGTTTGGATATACTTTTATCAAGATACATCTTCAATACCGAATCTGCTTCAAAATATGATGTTGCAAATTTGCGCGCCACTTCTCTTGTCAGTTGGTTTTTGGCAAGCGGGAAAGATAGACTTTCTAGTACTATCCCGTTTTTTATTATAGATATATCTGTCAATTCACCAGTTATATCCAATATTGAAAAGTCATCTTCATTGAAGGTATCATTTATAATAAAATAAGAAGCAAGCGGAAATGTGTGAAAGTTAACCTTCTGGTCTATTTTTAGAGCACCCATAATAATGTCTTCAAATTTTAGCAGTATATCCTTTGAGGTGATACCAAGATAAAGAGCAATCTCGGCAATGTTTGCTGTTTTGCCGTAAGGTTTTGATGTTGAATAGCCGTTTAATTTTATTTCTATCACTTTTTTATCCACGAGCGTTTCGGTGCCGTTTTGAATAGCTGGATATTTTGATGATATATTTTCCTTAAATAGAGTCATCTCTTTTTCTGTGAGCCCTTCTTCTATCGTTTTTGTGAAAACCATATTTGGTTTTTCAATTCGCAGTATTTTTGTTTCAGATAGTGAATATGGAGATGATAAAAAACAATGAGCATATTTTGGCAGTGTTTTATCTCCGGTAAAAGTGAGATGTGAATATCCTTCCTTACCAATATCAAGGGCCAGCTTTTTTAAGGCGTTAAAAGTTTCAAGACTTAATCTTTTGAAGTCAACGGTAGGAGGCGCTTCCAGCTCGACTCTTTTTGAGTATATTATTCGCGGGGAAGCTCCTCCATCAAATTTTACAATGGCCCCACCAATAGATGCGCTACTAATGTCAAATATGTAAGCAATACTTGATCTATTTTTATTTTTAAATAACTTAAATAAGTTGAACATTGAGCATATTATAAACCAAATCTAAATTTTCTTGAAGTTAATTCAAGTCAACAGTGGATATTTTTATTGTGAGTGCGAATTCATCCCCGATGCTCTACATCGGGGATAAGACGAGGCCAAACTTTATTCCAACACTGCTTTTATTCTGCGAATTCCCGCTGAAGATGATTCTTCTTTTATTATCTTAAACTTACCAATGATATCTCCGGTGTTTTTTACATGAGGGCCACCACAAAGCTCTTGTGAGTAGATTGTGCCATCTGGGGCTTTGATGGTATAAACATTTACAACTTCCGGATATTTTTCCCAAAAACTTCCTTCTACGCCGTTTGCTTTTGCCTCTCCCTTTGGGGTTTGAACAATTGCAACATCACATTTTTTTGATATTGACTCATTTACATATTCTTCCACTTTATCAAGTGTTGCTCTCTCCACTTTATCTTGGTGAGTAAAATCAAAGCGAGTTCGCTCTGTTGTAATATTTGAGCCGGCTTGATGGATATGGTCGCCCAAATATTTTCGTAAGCCCCCAAGCATAAGGTGGGTGGCGGTGTGAAGCATTGTTGTTTTTTCACTGGTATCAGCAAGTCCTCCTTTGAACTTTTGTTCAGATCCTTTACGAGATTTAATACGATGAGCCTCCATATGGCTATTAAATTTATATCGATCGACAAATAAGCCTCGCCCTTTCGCCTCTTCTACAACAAGCTCAAACGGAAATCCATATGTAGTTACAAGATCAAATGCAATCGAAGCAGGAAGTTCTTTTTCTACAACTTGGCCGTCTGCACCTAATTTCCCAACAAACCAATTAAATTGCTTCAGTCCCTCTTTAAGAGTCTTTCTAAATTTATCTTCTTCTTCATTAATTATACTAGCTATAGATTTCTGTTTTTTTTCAATCTCTGGATATACAGCTTTGTATGTTGACACTATATCATTCACTAGTTCTGATAACTTATTATCTCCAAATTGAATAAGATCAGCATAGCGCACCGCTCGGCGAATCAATCGACGCAAGATATACCCCCTGTCTGTATTTGATGGCAAAACTCCATCCGCAATCATAAAAACCGATGCCTTCATATGATCTGCCACTATTCTCGTTGCTTTGGTGTTTTGGCTTGATGAGAGAGCTCTAATTTTTTCAAACATTGGAACAAATAAGTCTGTCTCAAAAACATTTTTCTTTCCTTGTAAGACCATAGCCATTCTTTCAAGTCCGGCGCCTGTGTCCACATTTTTCTGCGGTAGCTTGCCCACTATTTTTCCGTTCTGTTTTTGGTATTCCATAAAAACATCGTTCCAAATCTCAACTACCTTTTGCTCTTTGTCTGCTTTTAGAAAGTCCTCTTTGTTTTTTATATCAAGTCCGTCTTCTGTGATATCGTAATACATTTCTGTATCTGGTCCGCATGGACCATTGTCTCCTGCACTCCACCAGTTTTTATTAGCACCTAAAAAATAAATATGACTCTCTGGTATGCCAACTTTTTTCCATATTTCTGCTGACTTTGTATCTTTTGGCGCATTTTCATCTCCTTCAAAGCATGTTACATATAGTCTTTCTGCATTTAGTCCAAGTCCACTTTCTTTGTTTGTTAGAAACTCATAGCTCCACTTGATGGCATCTTTTTTAAAATAATCACCAAAAGACCAATTGCCAAGCATTTCGAAAAATGTCAGGTGGGTAGCATCTCCCACCTCATCTATGTCTCCGGTACGGATACACTTTTGGACATTTGCCACTCTCTCCCCTTTTGGATGCTTTTCTCCAAGTAAGTATGGCACAAGTGGTTGCATCCCGGCTGTTGTAAAAAGTGTGGAAGGGTCATTTTCTGGCACAAGCGAAGAAGAAGGGATAATGGCATGTCCCCTTTTTTCATTTTCAAAAAAATCTAAAAATCTTTTTCTGATCTCATCTGATTTCATATACAGCATAATAGCAATTTAGAGACTATTTGAAAACCTAGAAAAAACTTTTCAAAACTAAATCACAATCTTCATAACCATCTTCATAACCATCTTCATAACCTACCATAACCTCATAGTAC
>CAYHGJ010000016.1:8207-13459 GCA_964356235.1 uncultured Candidatus Saccharibacteria bacterium
ATCTTCATAACCATCTTCATAACCATCTTCATAACCTACCATAACCTCATAGTACCATTCGTACGAATGGTACTATGAGGTTGTTGATATTGTTAATATTATTAGTGTCGTTCATTAGTTGAGTATTTGGGTACATTTATCTTAGATATATTGTTTTAGAATTTTAAAATCTTTCATCAAGTCTACTTTTGTGTGCTGGTTATAAATAGCCACTGCCGGGTGATAGAGTGGTACTACCTTTATATCTTCTCCATCAATTTTTGTGTCAAAAACTTTACCATGAAGTGAGCCTATGGGAGCAAGTTTGTCTTTAAGTCCATAACGCTCCATAACATATTGCATAGAAAATCTGCCGAGCGTGGCAATAATTTTGGGTTTTATTATTTCTATTTGTTTAAGAAGAAAAGGGGCGTATATTTCTATTTCTTCTGGAAGGGGGTCTCTGTTGTCTTGGGGTCTGTCTTTTACAATATTTGTTATATAAACTTCTTTTCTATCTAGGTTGATAGATTTGAGAAGTTCATCAAGCATTTTACCAGATCTGCCACAAAATGGATGCCCTGTCTCCGCTTCGTTTCTTCCAGGGGCCTCGCCTATAAACATTATTTTTGCGTCATGACTTCCCTCTCCTATCACGGGGAGATATTTGTTTTTGATTCTGTATTCATAAAGTGGTGATGCTTTGAGATTTACAATATCTATAAATACCTGTTTCATTAAATCTGTTTTTGTCATTCCTATATCATATCAAATCTTGCAACAAAAAAGGGCGGCCTCTCGGCCGCCCCCATGAACCTTGAACTCTCGATATGCGCACCTGGTTCGTCAGTGTGCATACCAACCCCAGACTCTGACTCACGCCCCGAGGATCAGGCGATGACATCCTTTCGGATGGAGTCGTACTTCCGCCACGAGCCCGCGAAGAGAAGTCAAAGCGGCGGAAGATGTTACCGTTGTGGTCCCTTTCCGTGTTGTTCCGAGGTGGACTAGGCCTCGGCACGGTTTCCCCCAGCTTTGGAGGGGAAAATTCTTATTCTATATCCAGTATAGCATACCCACATCCATTGTCAAGTGTTTTTTATGTTTTTTTCTATTTTACATAGGGTACACCTATGGAAATGGCTAAACGAAACCATTTTTCGACACCAAATAAAAATACATAGGAGGATCCTATGTGTTTCAAAATATGTTAAGGGTAAAAAAAGAACCCAGTGGCAGGAACCGTACGTCTACGGCTCTACCACTGGGTCTCTTGACCCCGCTCAAGTCCCCCGTGCAAAGCAGGTCTGACTTTACACGAAGCACCCCTCCTTGCTGTTTGTGCCATCTTAGTTTTTCTCACGGAGAGGACCTTTTGGGCCTGCGAGACACCAAGTTGCCCAACTTTGCCGAGTCTATCGTAACCAGTTGGGCGGTTACGCTCGATCTAGCTAGTCACTAAGTAGCGCGCGCTACCAAGTCGCTAGACACTTACCTCATCCTTTGTGGATATTACTCCGGATCTCATTATTGTCAAGTGTTTTTATAGTAAAACTTTAAGATTTAAGGGGAAATTTAACCCCCTCTTTTTTCAACAACCTCTCTTTCTCCCCTTTTAGCCCATTATATCCACCAAGTGTCCCGTCTGACTTTATTACTCTGTGACATGGCACACTTTTATCTTTATTATTTTTCATTATATTTCCGACAGCGCGGGATGCTAGCGAACTTCCAGCTAAGCTTGCAACTTGTTTATATGAAAAAGTTTTTCCTTTTGGAATTTTTCTAACAATATTTAAAACTCTGTCTTTGAAATTTCGATTCAACATTTTCTTTACGAACTATTTATATTTTTTAACAAACTCGTGCAATGTTTTGCCCGCTGACTCGCGATACGCGCAATAGTCGCAATGCTCCTCTACTTTTGGTATTTCATCAGCATCAAGTATTTGCTTTGCTTCATCCAGAGTTCCTTCTACCCAACCATCATCCCCAGTATAAGGAATAATAGACACATCAAATTCGAGTTTCCCATCAAAGGCTTCCCTATCTTTTTGTCCATTTGCGTATACAAAATATCCAGTGTCAGAAACAGCGAACCCGTTTGCTCGAAGAAGCCACTGGTATATTTCCATTTGTCTTTTGTACCCATCTTGCCAATCTGCGTCTAGGTTTATTTCACTATCTTTGCTGGTAGATTTATAGTCAACAACAATAAGTTCTCCGTTTGGATTTATCCATATATCATCTACTGCGCCAAAAACCAAAAAATTGGTTTCTTCGTGAAGGACTTGCACTCCAACAAAATTATTTCTCCATTCTTCTATTCTGGAATCCTGGAAGGGAATGGCATCTATGCCGTATTTTTCCATAAGGGGATGCGTTGTTTTTGCCTTTCTATGTATATCAAATTCTTTTTTCAACAGATGGTCTACAGCACTGTTTAGTGCAAAGGGAAAACCAGGAGGCCTACCTACTCCAAGTCGCCTATCAAGATAAAAGCATCTTGGACACTCTACGAACAAGTCGATTTTTGTACGAGAAAGTTTAAATGGCTCTGGCGAGTTGGGCGTGTACAATCCTTTTGTTCTTTTTGAATTGTAATATTCTGACATTTAAAATTGTTATAGTTAGTAACTGAAAAAATACGCCATTATAAGTTTGCCTGTTGCTATGTCTCTTTTGACCAAGTCTTTGTCATAATCAAACGACCCATCCCCATCATCCTCGTGCAGTACCACATAGTATTTTTTAAACTGTTCTGTAGCTCGCAAGAGTGGTACCTCCCCGACTTCCCCATTTTCTTTGCGGAAAAGTCCAGCTCCTAAGATATTGCCAGGTTCTCCATCTGTGTCTTCATAGACCACAACCCAGCCAAGTGTATCAAAAACAGCTTTTTCAATTTTTACCACATCGCCATAGCTCTGGCTTTTAACAGATAAAAGTTCTGGAAAATCAGAATAAGAAGAAGGCAATTTCTCACTCCCCGTTTCCACATCATTTGTTTGGTCAGTATTTTCATCTGTCTTTCTATCAACAACTTCCTCCACTTCTTCGTTGAAACCAGGCATTCTGTCTGTGAAGTAGACCCATGCGATACCAAATCCAATAAAAGCTCCAAATATTGCCCCCAATATTATTTTTTGTATTACTGATTTTTCCATATATTTTCTCCCCGTTAGAAAATTAACTTATAAAAATTATTTATCCCCCGTTTATATTTATTATTTTATAATGTAGATTATAGACCTGATATTATTAGATGATTTTCTAACGGGGTTTAATATTTTTTTACAATACCTCTGACTTCATCAAGCACTGTTTCTATTTTTTGTGGTGTAAGACCGAGTGTGGTTAATATTTTTGAATTATCAAGAAGTGTTTTGGCCAAAACAATGTTTGCTTGAAGCACTCCGTCCATCTCTTGTTTATTCAAACTAGTGATGACTGTTACTGGATGCAAGTCAGCGTCTTCTATCAGGTCTTTGAGACCTCTGTCTGTCGGCTTATTCCAGTCCACCATGTTAATACCGACACAGGAGCCATAGTCAAAAGCAGTTTTTGTAAATTTTGTATTGGTTATTATCCAAGGATCTACTCGCAAGTTTACTTTTTTCAATCCGGCAAAATCTGTTTTGGCGAGGTCGTCAATTCTACTTTTGACATAGAGAGGCACTTTGGCGTCTGATTTAGTTCCTACTTGGTTGTGAAATTTGGCTTCTACTATAACAAGCTCGTTTTCATTTAGAGCTACAACATCTACTTCATGTGATATACATCCCCCCTTTAAGGTTAACCCAGTTTTTGTTCTATAACCCATGGATTTGAAAATTTCTGCCACAAATTTTTCAAATGGAAATCCTGATGGGCCAAGCGTAGCGATAGCTCTTTTTAGAGAATACCTGGCGGCAGAAGGTTTCTCCATTTTTTTGAGCAATGAAAAAGCGTGCTCGTATATTCTATCTGTGCTTATTCCTTCCGTTATCTCCCCTTTTATGTGCGAGACTAGTTGTTCTGCAAGTTCTAAGCTAGCTCCGGCAGAGCGTAGTGACCTTCTTAGCTTAAAATCACTAAATTTCTCTTTGACGCCGTCTGATTTTGTGATGTATATATCTTGTTGCATGTTGTAATTTTAGCATAAGTGTACAAAAAATAATGCTTTCTATATAGGTTTACAAATCCGTATACTATGGTAGTTTATTAGGCGGAGGTAGAGATGAGACGATTCCCCATGTTCCCGGGAGTGGAATTTCGTTCTTCTGGGATTTTCTCCCATGAAGATGCCTTGACGGTGGTCATCGCTAGGATTATCAACGGTAAAAACATCAAAAAGATTTTTTGTTTTAACCCACATTTGTCCTTACCGATAGAAGAGGGGCACGGTATCGTTTTTCTCACGGATGTTCCTGGTTCAAATTTAAACCCCATTGGATGTGTTAATCTAAACGCAGGAGGGGTGGCTAATACCCTCTGTCGGTCAATTGAACAATTCAAATATCCAGCTCAGAAAGATGAGCATACTGAAAGGGGTTTTGAATTGCTGTTTAACAAACAGGGGGAAGATGTTATTTTGATTGCCCTGCCGAAGTGGTGGAGCCCTCAAGATCTCTAGAAGCTACACAAGATGTGTAGCTTTTTATTGTGAGTGCGGAGAATACCCAGATGCTCTATATCGGGGAGAGGACGAGGCCAAACTTTATTATTCAATAATCCCTCCGCCGAGGCACTCGTCTTCATCATAAACAACCACAGACTGACCACTTGGGTAAATTCCTTTTTCATCAAATTGCACAAAAGTGCCATCTTCATCTTCTAAAATTCTGCATTCTTTTAGTTCTTGTCTATATCTCACTCTTGCTTTGTATTCTTTACCAAGTTCTGGTCTTCTTATCCAGTTTATAGAATGCAATTTTACACTAGTAGTCTGACGCTCATCTATTGGGTTCTCGCTTACTGTTATTGTATTTTTTTCAATATTTTTTGAAATAATATAGAGCGGTTTTTCAGAAGATTTTTGCTTTATTGTAGAAAAACCATGTCTTTGCCCTAGGGTATAAAAATATGTCCCATCATGCTTGCCTATCACTTCCCCACCATCGCTTAAAACATTACCCGTCTTCTCCGGCAAATAATGTTTTAGAAAATCTTTAATATCAAGTTTGCCCAAAAAACAAAGTCCCTGACTATCTTTTTTTTCCGATGTTGGAAGTCCAAATTTTTTGGCAAGTTTTCTGACTTCACTTTTTTGATAGTCCCCTATTGGAAATTTTATT
>CAYHGJ010000017.1:0-13282 GCA_964356235.1 uncultured Candidatus Saccharibacteria bacterium
ACCCCAACCATCTCCGGCGAAATCTGACTCGCTCGTGACCAAGTTTTAATAATTCCGTTTTTACCGGAATTTTTCATTTCAATGGCCTTTTTTAGCACTTTTGGGTCAATGTAAGGACCCTTAGAAAGAGATCTTGTCATGTAAATTAAAATGAAGCCGTAAGAAGCTTCGTGCCACATATTAGCAGACATGCCCACAAGACGCAAGAGTGTTCTGTCTGGTCAAATAGCTATAATCCACAAGGATAATATAACCAAAACACTGGACATTCTGTATATGTATGTGATAAAGTCATTCTCGGCAGTACATTTTGAGTGTGGAGAAAGGAAACAGCATGTCAACAAACACGATGTAGATGGGTATTCGGAAAAAAAGTGAGATCGCAGAGGCATCTATCAGAGATGCCCGGTTATCAATCAAAAGAAGAAAGACTCTGATGACATACTCAGAGTTTATCAGTCTTATCGCTGAAAAATCAGGGGTCCGAGAGGGCCTAGTTAGGGCCAATGTCGTTTTCGACAAAAAGCCCCTATCGGAAGAATTTTTCCACCTGTTCCGCAAGAAACAGAATCTTGAAAAAGGGGTATGCTATATCAGAAACCCCGAGAGATTCCTCGTTGGAGATGATGACACCAAATTTCCAGATATCAACGCCGACGGGCTCGGAGATAACTGCGGGGGAGCCCCCCGCCTCTAGCCCTTCCACTCGCATACAACTTCCACTCGCATACAAAAAGAACGTTTCGGCCATGGCCGAAACGTTCTTTCTTTTTTATTTTTAACGCTTCTTACCCACCCTTCGTCTTGTAATAATATATTTATTTGAATACTTTTTCGGTGTGCGGGATTTTTGACCCTTGCCTGTTGGCTTCCCGTAAATACTTTTTGCCCTTCTTGTGCCTCTTCCTTGTCTTCCTTCACCTCCCCCGTGTGGATGATCCACTGGGTTCATAGCAGTACCCCTGACAGTTGGTCTTATACCAAGCCATCTTGAACGCCCGGCCTTACCAAGATTTACAAGCTTATTCTCATCATTTGAAACCTCACCTATGGTAGCATAACTTTTACCCAATATCTTGCGCACCTCGGTTGATGGCATTTTTATAAGAGCATATCCGGCATCATGGGCAATAACCTCAGCAAAACTGCCGGCAGAACGCACGAGTTTGGCGCCATTTTTTGGTTTTATCTCTATGTTGTATACAAATGTTCCCACTGGAATATTATCAAGTGGAAGACGGTTGCCTCTAAGTATTGGAGCTTTTTCTGAAACAATAAAAGTGTCTCCCACCTTGGTGCTTTTCGGAGATACAACATATTGCCTCTCTCCATCGGCATAACAAACCAAACTTATAAAAGCCGTTCTGTTTGGGTCATATTCAATAGTTTCTATTTTTGCCGGTATATCAAGTTTGTCATATTTAAAATCGATATCCCTATAAAGTCTTTTGTGTCCTGCTCCCTTATGTCTTGTAGTTATTCTTCCCTGATTGTTTCGGCCGACACTTCTCTTAAACCCTCTTGTCAATTTCTTGTGAGGGGTACCAGTAGTCAAAATATCTCGATATGATATACCGGTCATTCCGCGACGCCCTGGTGTTGTTGGTTGGTATTTTTTCATCCCATTAGAAATTAAAAACTATTGAATTTATTAATATTATTTTAGTAATTAGACTTCAGTTGCAATATATTATCTCTGCCAGCATACATTTCTAGCGGAATAAATATACTACTGTATCAATCTCTATTCGTATCATTCGTGTTATTCGTAAATTCGTATTATATTATTAAGCGAATTCTATCTTGTCTCCTTTTTTAAGATAAACATAGGCTTTTTTGGCAAGGGGTTTTTTACCCATTTTGCCTCTTTGAAAAACATTTTTGCCTTTTTTGTTAACTACGTTTACTTTTATTGGCTCAACATTATAAATCGCCTTTATAGCTCCCTTTATGGCTTTTTCGTTGGCGGAAGTTGATACATCAAAAGTGTAAACATTATTTTTTTCAGAAACAAAAGTGGCCTTTTCTGTAATTCTAGGGTTTTTGATAACTTCAAAATGAGTTCCACTTGGCATCTTCTCTGAAGTTTCCTTTTTTGTTACCACCTCCTCCTTCTTTTTTAAGGAATCAGTTGTTTTTTTATTATTTTTTGAACTAAAAAGCGCCATAGATTTATTTTATTTTTGATGAAAGTGTTTTCAAAGCCTCTATTGGAGAAATTATCAGTATATTTTTATAATTCAAAATATCTAGCAAGTTTATGTTTCGTAGTTCTTCAACCATCAAGTTGCCAAAGTTTCCAAAAACTCTTTCTGTTTCTTTGTTTTTGTCTGGCGTGAAAATAACAGCAGAATTTTTCTTCTTTGAAAGTATTTTTTCAAGACCTGGGATTTTTGATACGCCAAGTAAAACATTTCTGGCCTCTTTTGTCTTTGGCTTTGAAGTCTTCAGCTCCTCTACAAAAAATATCTCATTGTCTTTCAACTTTTTCGACAAAACAGTAAAGAGGGCCTTTGATTTCATCTTCTTGTTTATCTTTTTTGTGTAATTTTTCTCACTTAGTGGACCAAAAGTGGTACCTCCGCCTCTCCATATAGGAGACCTGATAGAACCATGTCGCGCCCTGCCTGTCCCTTTTTGCGTCCAAGGTTTTTTGCCCCCGCCAGCAACCTCACTTCTGTCTTTGCTATCGGCTGTGCCGGAACGCTTGTTTGACATGTAAGATGTGGCGACTTGGTGCACCAAATCAGCGTTCCAAGGTAAACCAAAAATATCAGAAGGAAGTTTTAGTAACCCCTTTTCTTTACCGTCTTGATTGTATATTTTTGCTTCCATCTCAATTTTTAACATATCTTGAAACTTAATTATTTTTGTTTGATTTCCAAAAGAGTGCCACGCTTGCCTGGGATAGCACCCAAAACGGCAAGAATGTTATTTTCTTTGTCCACCGAAACTAATTCCAAATTTTTAATAGTGACACGGTCACTGCCCATTCTGCCCGCCATGCGGAGTCCTTTGGTGACTCTACCCCCCGCTCTTCCTCCACCACCAATAGAACCTGCCTCTCTTTCCGAGTGTTTCTGCCCGTGTGAACGTCTTCCTCCCTTAAATCCATGCCTTTTTACTACTCCCTGGAAACCTTTTCCTTTGGATATACCTGATATTTCTACTTTATCTCCAACAGAAAATATACCAATATCTATTTTGTTCCCTGGCAAAAAAGAGGACACATCTTCTACTCTAAATTCTTTGACAAACTTAAAGTTTCCAAGACCTTTGAAATGTCCTCTTTGTGGTTTAGAAATTTTGTTTTCTCTCTTTTCTCCAAATCCAATCTGCACCGCTGTGTATCCGTCTTTCTCCTTGTCTTTTAGTTGCAACACAACAGAGGGAGTGGCAGACACCAAAGTCACCGGCTGCACTTTGCCGTCTTGGTCAAAAACCTGAGTCATTTTTTCCTTTGTACCGAGTATAAATTTTTTCATAATACGAATTAAAAACCTGCACGAATGACACGAATTTAACACAGACTGAAACAAATGGAAACCCTTCGCGAATTTATTCGCATGAGCGCTATTTGTAAGCGCTATTCGCATACTTTAAATCATTTTGACATCTATGTTGACACCCGATGGCAAAGAAAGGTTCGTCAGCGCATCAATCAGTTTTGCGCTTGGATTTAGGATATCTATCAATCTTTTGTGGACCCTCATCTCAAATTGTTCTCGCGCGTTTTTGTAGATGAAAGCCGAACGATTGACTGTATATTTTTTTGTCTCCGTTGGCAAAGGCACAGGACCAAGAACTTCCGCATCATGACGAAGCGCTGTGTCTATGATCTGACGCACAGAGGCATCCAATATTTTGTGGTCATAGGCGCGCACTCTTATACGCAGTTTCCCTTCTGTGTCAGTTTTTTCCTTGCTAACCTTTTCCTTGCTGGCCTTTCCTTTCACTTTTTTGTTTTTCAACTCAGAGCTCTTCATTATTAAGCATTAATCTTGGTAACAACACCAGCACCGACAGTCCTGCCTCCCTCTCTGATAGCAAACCTCTGTTGTTCTTGAAGAGCAATAGGGGCCACAAGTTTTACTTTGAAAGTAACCGTGTCTCCTGGCATTACCATCTCTACACCAGGGGCTAGTGTTACCTCTCCGGTAACGTCTGTGGTTCTGATATAAAACTGAGGTTTATATCCTGTGAAGAATGGAGTATGTCTTCCACCTTCTTCTTTTGAAAGAATGTAAACTTCTCCTTCAAAGTCTGTATGCGGAGTAACTGAGCCCGGTTTTGCAATAACCTGGCCTCTGTCTATATCTTCTTTCTTCAATCCTCTAAGCAAAATACCTGCGTTGTCTCCGGCTATACCTTCATTCAACTGCTTATTGAACATCTCAATACCAGTAACAGTGGTTTTTGCCGTAGGTTTCAAACCAACGACTTCAACCTCTTCACCAACCTTGACCATTCCCTTCTCTATTCTTCCAGTAACAACCGTCCCTCTTCCTTCAATTGAGAAAATGTCCTCAACTGGCATTAGGAAAGGTTTGTCTGTCTCTCTTTCTGGAACCGGTATGTATGTATCAAGGGCGTTTGTAAGCTCAAGAATTTTCTTGGCAAACTCGTCATCAACTGATTTTGATTCAAGCGCTTTAAGACCAGAGCCTCTTATAATTGGGCAATCCTTATCATAGCCTTGTTTTGTCAAGAGCTCCCTAACTTCCTCTTCAACTAGGTCAATAAGTTCTGGATCAGAAACCATATCTACCTTGTTTAGGAAAACTATAATCTTTGGAACACCAACCTGCTTTGCAAGAAGTATGTGCTCTCTTGTTTGTGGCATAACACCATCAGTTGCGGCAACCACAAGAATGGCTCCGTCCATCTGAGCGGCACCGGTAATCATGTTTTTAATGTAGTCTGCGTGGCCTGGTGCGTCTATGTGAGCATAGTGTCTTGCGTCTGTAGAATACTCATTGTGAGAAAGGGCAATGGTAATACCTCTTGCCTTTTCTTCTGGTGCTGAGTCAATCTGGTCAACTCCTTTTAGCTTTACTTGCTTGCCTGCCATGTTTAGAACATGAAGAATAGCAGCGGTAAGCGTGGTCTTGCCGTGGTCAACGTGGCCAATAGTACCTACGTTTACGTGTGGCTTGGACCTATCAAATGTTTCCGCCATAATTTTTTTGTTTTAACATTTAGATTTAAGCGCGCGAGTATGGCGAAAGACCATAATCCTTAAATCTAAATACTAATATTCTAATAATTAATAATGATGATCTCTAGCATTATTCTTGACAAAAAATGAAAAAATAAGAGAAAAGCAAAGAGTCGCGAAATGCGACTTTAAGCTTGCTATTTTGCCGTTTTATGCAAAAAGTGAAGCTTCAAGATACGAAAGCAATAATAGCAAAGCAATTTGGTTTTGGCAATAGCTTAAAGTCGCAATTTATAACATTAAAGCCGTTTTGGAAGTCCAACTTCCAAAACGGCTTGTTTCATCATGATCTTTTCATAACACCTTGATTGACTGCCAGTTCAAGCCACATTTCTTCAATCACCTTGTATAAAGGCATCTGAAGTGCCTGTGTCCTTAGCGACATCCCCTCATAAAGAGGACACGTCTTATCAAGTGACAAAAACCTCTCTTCAAAAATAAGGTACGACATATTTCTCTTAAACGCTTCCTCCGCCTCCTTGTAATATTTTTTCTGTCTTGATGTAAGATCTTCGAGCTCCTCATCAGTAAGAACAATCTTTCTTTCTGCCATTTTAGTCCTCCTATTTCCTTATAAGGGGCAAAAATTATAGAGAGATAGACGCCAAACACCTCCGAGATCAATATTACACAACAAAATCCAAAAATCAAATAATAAAGCCGTTTTGGAGGCAGGTCCCCCAAAACGGCCGATTTTGTATGTCTATTCAAAAATGCTCCTCCCTCTCGCCTTCGTCCAAAGCCAATTTAGGGGAAGCAAAACTGGCAGAGTAAACAAGAACATCCAGTCCAGAAACCATCCCTTAATAGTATTGCTACGTTCATACATAGTAACAATGGCACATGTCCCCGCAAACCAAAATATAATAATCTTGAGGATGAGCATCACTAGAGAACCTCCACTCTTTATATTACACTTTTTCTAAAATTTGCCAATTATAAAGCCCCCCGACCCAGGTCGTGGGGCTTTATTTTTTCGCAGTATAATCCGCGTTTAGTTTAAATTATTCTCTCCCTCCAAACATATCGCTTCTAAGATTTTCAACAAATCTTTTAGCGGCATCCTGCCCACCAAGTCCGAAAGCCAAACCACAAGCAAGTGATAGGGCTACTACGATACCTGTGAACAATGTTTGTAGGAATACAGGAGCTACACCAAGCTGGTATAGTGATGCCAAGATGGCAAAAACCCATATAGCCCACTTAGTAACAGCGCCCAGAAAATGTGCTCGGTTTACACCAGCTGCTTTTGCGCTTCCTATTACAAGACCTTGCATGGCCTCAGCAATAACTGCTGCCACCAAAAGTATCAACACGGCTACTATTACCTGTGGCAAGTAGATAAGAACTACTTGTTGTAGGAATAGAGTAACTTGGCTAAGACCAAGAACATCAAGAGAGGCCACTAGGAAGACCACTATGATGAACCATTTGATCAAAGCTCCCAAAAAAGCCCCTGAATCGAGCTTAAATCCAGCTCTTCGGAGACCCTCTTCTATGCCGGCGCTTCTAAGGGCGCTATCAACCTTGATAGCCTTCACAAGCTGTGCTACAAGTTTGCCAATAAGCGCACCCACGACCCAACCAACAACAAAAATAACGACTGCAATTACCAAATTTGGTATAAATGCAATCACTCCTCTCCAGAGATCCTGGAAAGACTGGGTTAAAACAATACTCCAATCTTGAATCATATTTTTATCCGTATTACGGATTAATTAATAAATAACTATTTCGTTAAAAAACGACCTTGAGTTATGTATATATAATAACACTTTTTTTGGCCATGTGTTAATAAGCTGGGGATAACCCGCACACCAACCTTGCCATTATTTTTTAATATATATAACTATGTTTTATGCCCTCATTCATCAAAATTACAGAGAAGTGGTAGTTTTAGATTACAAAATAAAGACCAGATGGCAAGGTTGGTGTGCGGGCATGCCGTTTTACGAAGGCAAGACCTTCGTTTAGACTATATTCTAGGCCGTTTTTAGTAGTTTTATATGTAAAAAGCTTGACAAATATAATGTTTAGGTGTATAATACAAGTAGAAAGGAGCCAGAAATGCAGGCCAAGAAAATTGTCATACGCCCCGAGCGAAATTATTATGTTGCTTACTTTGAAGGGGGGCAGGACAGGGCGGAGAGCGGGCGCTCGGTCGCAGAAGCTGTCGGTGCCCTTGTGGTAGAACAACGCAGTAGGCTCGACCTCGAAATCAGCCTCGTGGAAAACTTCCTCGACATGAAGAGGTGGGTCAATCCTTGTGAAGATTGATGAATCTCATCGCTCAAGCCCCCTGTGGGGGGCTTTTTTGTTGACAAAATTCTAGTGGCGAGTAATCTTTTCTTAGAAGGAGGCCTAGAATGGCAATGAGAATCCTCGTGCTCCAAACAAGGGCGGGGTGGACTGCTTATTTTCGCAACTTTCCAGATAAAAAAGCTACTGGATTAAGTGATAGTGAGGCCTTGGCTAACCTGATAAGAGCATATCAGGGGGAGCTCGGCCTCTCTGTTGAGATTCTCAAAAATTCGCTACCTGTCGTACACAGGTAGTTGTGATTTCGCACAAACAAAGCCGGCATCCCCGGCTTTTTCTTTGCCCTACCCTATCTGCTATAATTCCCCTATCTGCTAAACAAATATCTGCTAACTGGACTTGTCCCGTTAGAAATGTATGTTGGCAATTATAATATTGCGTAAAAAGAGCTAAATTACCAGAATAATATTATTAAATTAGAGATGATTTATTTCTAACGGGATGGAGACACTATCAAAACTTTTCGGGAGCATAGTAAGAATAAAGGTTCTAAGACTTTTTATATTCAATCAAGATGAGGTTTTTGGTAACTCCGAGATATCAAAAAAGTTAAAGATACACCAAGAAGATGCAAGACGAGAAACATCCCTTCTTTTAAGCATAGGATTTATACGCAGAAAAAGTGTTTACAAAGACATGGCTATTGTGAAAAGAGGCAAAAAAATTGAAGTGAAGAAAAAAATAAACGGATATGCATTAGACAAAGAATTCAAATATACTGCTGACCTCTCGGCCCTACTCTCTTCTGATAATGACACTCACAAAATGATTTTAAGGAAACTGCGCTCCGTTGGTACATTGAAACTTGTTATTGCCTCTGGTTTTTTAATACAAGATAGCGACAGTAGAATTGACCTGCTTATTGTCGGCAATTCTTTGCGCAAAGGCCCTCTTGAAAAGGCAATGAAATCTATTGAGTCAGAAATAGGCAGAGAGCTTCGATATAGCGCTTTTGAAACGGCGGAGTTTGAATACAGAATGAGTATATATGACAGACTAGTGCGAGATATTATGGATTTTCCGCACATAACACTTCTAGACAAGCTCGGGGTCACTTCGTGATAAACGCTTGGCAAAGCTACATTTATAATTAATATTAGCGGTGGAGGTAAATATGAGAATTCTGGTGCTTTTTCATATCGAGGATACAAAAAATAAGAAACCTAAGACTTGCACAACCTAGGAATTTGACTACACTGATCACGGTCGCTTTCAGGACGACCTAGACTCATACATCAAATCTCTTCGTAGAGATTACATGGCATTAGAAGGCGACGGTCTTAATTGGGATGCTCCTAACTGGAATGTGTTCATTCACCAGATAATTGTTTTGCCAGAGAAAGGGTCGTTCAAAGAACACCCCCTCATGGAAAAAATCGACGACTTGTAGTTTCAAAACTCCGCGCACAGAACGTGCGCGAGGTTTTTCTCAATCTTAGTAAAAATGCCGGCATTAACAATGGTCTGCAAACACCCCACTTGGAGGTCGAACCTCCAAGTGGGGTGTTTTTCTCTTGTATTTTCTATTTCCTAACTCCCAACTCCAATCTACTATTTGAGATTAACTTTTCCACCAGCGGCTTCTATCTTGGCTTTTACCTCTTCCGCTTCTTCTTTCTTCATACCAGTTTTTAACATTGATGGAGCACCATCAACGAGATCCTTAGCCTCTTTAAGACCTAATCCCAAAACTTCCTTGACCACCTTGATAACAGCAATCTTCTGTGCTCCAGTGTCAGTAAGCTCTACATCAAATGATGTCTTCTCATCTACTGCTCCTGCCCCGGCAACAGGTGCAGCTACAGCCATAGCACTAGCTGATACTCCAAATTTCTTTTCAAATACTTTCACAAGCTCATTTAGTTCAAGAACAGTCATTTTTTCAACCGCCTCTACTATTGACTTGAATTTTGCAGGCACCGGAACTGCTGTATCCGCACCCGCATCTACTACTTTATTTTCATCCATAGGTTTAAATAAATTTCCTAACTAATAACTTTTAACTTCTAACTTTTAATTTTCTTTCTTCTTCGCTATTTCTGACAAAGCGACAGCGAGACCTCGCATTGGAGAGGCAAACATACCAACAAGTTGTCCATAGAGAACATCAAGGGGTGGGATAGACGCAATCTCTGTCATTTCGGCACTATTTAGAAATCTTCCTTCAAAAATACCTCCTAAGATTTTTATCTTGTCTTGGAATTTTTTCTGGAAATTAAAAATCTCACGAGCTGGGGTAGTAGCATCCTCGCCATATGCGATAGCCACTTCACCAGAAAGTTCTGGCACTCTTCCTTCGGTTTTTGATTTTTCTAATGCTTTTTTGATAAGCGTTTTTTTGGAAACATAATACTTCACCCCTTCATCACGAAGATTTTTTCGCAAAGTAGTAGTGTCCCCAACATTCAAACCATGGAAATTAACAAAAACCACAGATTCTGCTTTATTCAAAGCTCCCTCTAGATTTTCTAATATTTCCTTTTTCTTGGCTTTTAATACTGCCATTTGTTTTTGGGTTATGAGTTATGAGTTACCGGTTACGAGTTAAATGCGAATTAAATGCATTTAAGATTCCCTCATAACTGGCCCCTCGTAACTCTTAACTGATTACCAGCCTCGACCTCTTCTTCCCGTTTTTTAAAAAATAAAAAGCGGAAAACCGCTTTGTTAGTACACTTCATTGTATTTTGAAGTGTTACCTCAATAGGTCTTCTGCCTTTTTGGCTGCCTATTTTCTACGGCTGTTATAAACAGGTTAACAAAAAACCGCTCCTTTGGCAAGAGCGATTTTTTATTTCTATACACTGGACAACTGGATTAAAATTCCTCGTATCTTCCTCCACCAGACCCTGTGCCACCAGTTCCGCCAGGCACCCCATCCGCAAGAACGACAAGAATTATGGTTGTCTCTCTTATTATAGAGCCAGATGTTGCTCTGATGGTTATGATGTAAGAGCCCGCAGGAATAGGATTTGGCAAATAAACTCTAAAACTTGAACCACTTGTGTATTGTGATGAATTGAGAATTTGAGGTACAAATATATACCTGGCGCCAGCTAACTCTGGCTCTTCGGTGTAAGCGCTAAGAGTAACATCGCCCGAGAAATCTCCAAAAGGAGAAATGGTGATGATTGTCTCCGTAGAGTCTCCTGATGTCCCTGATACAATATCGCCAGCATTTGGATTTTGGTCTCCACTACTTTCGATAATATAGTCAGAGGTAATATTGACAACTTTCACCAGACAAGAGTCTCTGTTTGTTAGAGAGCTGTCTCGCGAAACAATAACTTCCTTGCAGTATTCAGCCCCACTAGTAGGACACCGCGAGCCATAAACAGTACTAAATGTACTGCCACCGCCACTACTTGGAGATCCTCCACTTGCTGTCCACGTTAATACCCCAGTGCCACCTCCTGATGCAGAAAAGTTGGCCGTCTGCCCAGTTCCAACAATCTGGGTTGATGGAGTACAAATAACCGTATCAGAAGTAACTCCCCCGTCTTCTCCACCTCCCGTAGGACCACAACCGCTCGGGTCTGTGCATGCCGCTCCCCCCACAGCTGTATAACTAATAGTAAAGATGATGTTGCCACCAGAAGTCAAAGATTGAGCTGGGGTAACTGTGTATGTATATCCTCCCAAAGTAGCAGGTGAAAGAGAATATGTACCTCCCGGTTGGTTCTCGTATGTTTTTGTTGTTAGGTTTGTAGTTTCTGTAATTGTGTCGCTCGGTCTATTTAGTGTCCAAGTTGTTGCTTGGTTTGAATTAACAGTAACAGTGTTTGGACAACCTGCTTTGGTATGAGTAATCGTTACACTATCAAGTGTCGCTCCTGTGCTACTTCTTATGAGATAGAATATTGTTCCAGCAGTAATAGTGCTGTCTGTCGCTTTGCTATAAGTGCCAGAGCTCCTTGTGGCAAAGAGTGTCCCGGTAGGACTTCCTATCCTGACTTCATTTGAGGTATTGGCTGACCAGTTTATTGTGGTTCCTCCTGTAGCGCCAGAACATACTGGTATTGGATTTGGGCTTGCTGATATGGTTCCGCTATATGATTTCACAGAAACATTAACACTCGCAGGGACTGATGATGCTCCCGCTCCACTACATACAACGCTGTATGTTGTGGTGGTTGTTTGAGCGTTTGTGGCAAGCGCCGTACCAGAAGTTGCTCCTCCTGTGCTGAAACCTGTACCAGTGCAGGATGTGGCACTGGTTGAACTCCATGTTATAGATGGTTTGTCTCCATAATCTACTGGGTTTGGTGAAACGGAGATGGTGGCGGTAGCCGCTGGTAATGCTGTATATGTAACACTGAAAACAATTGTCCCCCCGGAATAAGCATTCTGAGAATCCCCAGGAGAAATCGAGTATGCATATCCGGAGATATCTGCCGGCGCTATGGTATAAAGACCTGGAACCATATTGGTATAGGTCTTACTTGTATGTGGTGTTGTCTCAGATTTTGATGTTGGGCCAGTTAAACTCCATGTTGTTGCCGTAGTTGAATTCACAATTATTGTTGATGCTCCCCCCACAGCTGTATAACTAATAGTAAAGATGATGTTGCCACCAGAAGTCAAAGATTGAGCTGGGGTAACTGTGTATGTATATCCTCCCAAAGTAGCAGGTGAAAGAGAATATGTACCTCCCGGTTGGTTCTCGTATGTTTTTGTTGTTAGGTTTGTAGTTTCTGTAATTGTGTCGCTCGGTCTATTTAGTGTCCAAGTTGTTGCTTGGTTTGAATTAACAGTAACAGTGTTTGGACAACCTGCTTTGGTATGAGTAATCGTTACACTATCAAGTGTCGCTCCTGTGCTACTTCTTATGAGATAGAATATTGTTCCAGCAGTAATAGTGCTGTCTGTCGCTTTGCTATAAGTGCCAGAGCTCCTTGTGGCAAAGAGTGTCCCGGTAGGACTTCCTATCCTGACTTCATTTGAGGTATTGGCTGACCAGTTTATTGTGGTTCCTCCTGTAGCGCCAGAACATACTGGTATTGGATTTGGGCTTGCTGATATGGTTCCGCTATATGATTTCACAGAAACATTAACACTCGCAGGGACTGATGATGCTCCCGCTCCACTACATACAACGCTGTATGTTGTGGTGGTTGTTTGAGCGTTTGTGGCAAGCGCCGTACCAGAAGTTGCTCCTCCTGTGCTGAAACCTGTACCAGTGCAGGATGTGGCACTGGTTGAACTCCATGTTATAGATGGTTTGTCTCCATAATCTACTGGGTTTGGTGAAACGGAGATGGTGGCGGTAGGTACCACAGATACATCAGTGTAGGTAACATAAAAGTTGACGGTACTGCCAGGCGCAGAATATTGAGAGCTTCCATTTGGTGGAGTAGTTATGGAATAAGTGTATCCTGGAATATTATTTGGAGTAATAGTGTATATGCCTGGGGTTAAACCTGTATATTGTCTATAAGTTATTGGAGAGACCTCAGATTTTGATGTTGGACCAGTAAGTGTCCAGGTGCTGGCGATATTTGATGAGACATTTATAGTTGAGGGCTGTCCAACCGTGGCTGTAACGGTGTCCGTAAAGATAGCCCCTGATGCGTCAGTACATCTTAAGGTGTAGCTTGTGTTTACGGTCAACCCTCCGGTGGTCTCGTTTCCGCTAAGAGCTTTGGTGCTTGGCCCCCAGTCCCCAGTAGCGCTACAAGAAGTCACAATTGCCGTCTGCCAGGACAATATGGCGCTTGTTCCATATTCTTTGACAACAGAATCAGC
>CAYHGJ010000018.1:0-13128 GCA_964356235.1 uncultured Candidatus Saccharibacteria bacterium
GCCATCAATTTTTAAATCAACATTAGAAGTAAAAGTTGTTTCTGTGTAGGTGATGTTGAAGTGAATATTTCCTCCCGAAACTAAACTTGAGGAAGAAGACGGGCTTATGGTGTAAATATACCCGAGGATAGTGGCAGGAGATACGCTATATATACCCGCGGGTTGATTCCCGTATGTTTTTGATT
Source organism: uncultured Candidatus Saccharibacteria bacterium (assembly GCA_964356235.1). Classification (GTDB taxonomy): domain Bacteria; phylum Patescibacteriota; class Minisyncoccia; order Phycocordibacterales; family CAYHGJ01; genus CAYHGJ01. The sequence continues at coordinate 186 of CAYHGJ010000018.1, forward strand.
GTGCATTTGTAGTCTCTACAATGGGAGAGTTTGGACTTGGGCGATTTAGCGTCCATACGGTCGGCAAGTTTGAGGTGACAGTTACAGAATTTAGAGGTACTGGCGTATAAGTGATATCAAACACAACAGATCCCCCCAAAGAAAGGTCTTGTGATATTGAAGGAGTAATCTCATATATGTATCCAGAAAGAGTGGCCGGAGATACACTGTATGTCCCTTCTGGCTGGTTTGTATAGGTCTTTGTCGTTTGATTTACGGTCTCTGATATTGACGCATTTGGGCTTGGGCGATTTAGCGTCCATATTGTAGATACATTTGAATTAACAGTAACAGAGTTTACCGGCGTTGCTGTATAGGTGATGTTGAAAGTGATCGTTCCCCCGCCAGAAACACTTTGTGATATGTTTGGAGAAATAGAATATGTATAACCCACAATATCCGCGATGTTTGTGATGGTATAAGTGCCGGGTGTCATCCCAGTATAGCTTGCACTAGATACCGGAGAACTTTCTGATTTTGGAGTGGGTCCCGTAATATTCCATGTGGTTGACATAGGAGACCCAGTGTTTATCAGAGAATTTACTACAACAGTCGATGGTTGCCCAACCGTAACGACAGCAGAATCAACCGTCGTGCCATTTGCCCCCGTACAAGTGATTGTGTAAGTTTGACTTGAAATCAAAGCTCCCGTTGGTTCGGAGCCACTTAGTGCCTTACTCCCGCTCCATGGGCCAGAAGTTGCGCTACAGGAAGATACATTTGAAGATGTCCAAGAAAGTGTGGAGCTTGTTCCATAGTCAATGGCTGTTGGAGAGGCAATTAGAGAAACACTCGGTGAAGCCGTGGTCACACTAACGGTCACACTGTCCGGCGCAGATGTTCCGCCTGTTCCACTGCAAGTAACAGAATATGTTTTTGATGCAGTTATGGCTCCTGTGGAAACACTCCCAGAAGTTGCCCCTCCTGTGCTAAAACCTGTTCCGGTACATGATGTGGCATTGGTTGACCACCAAGTCAAAGTAGAACTTCCACCAGATGATACAGATGTTGGGTTCGCAGAAATATTGGCTGTTGGAGTATTGGGAGATAGAACTGTATAAACAATTGAAAATGATAATGTTCCACCGGAAGTCAGAGAGCCAGATGTTGGAGTAACACTAGAACTATAACCGGTAATATTTGAGGGAGTAACACTATATCCAGTACCTATCGGCTGAGCGCTATAAACTTTTGGAGTATTGGCACTCTGACTTATTGTCTCTATGATTGGAGCATTTGGACTTGGGCGATTTAGCGTCCAAGTGGTAGCCCTGTTTGATGTTACAGAAACTGTGCCTGTTTGTGGTGTCGCCTCGCAGTTTATAACTTTATTGGTGGTGCCAAGAGCTACCCACGATGTTTTATTGTCTAGATTTTGAGCTTCAACTGTAATGGTATGATTTACACCTTTTGTAAATGAAGTATTTGAATATAAGTCGTAAACGAAGGCGCAAGACCCGCCGTTGCAAACATTGGCGCTTTGTAAGTCTGCTCTATATAGATTTGCTGCGGTTTGTCCTATGACAACGCCGTCACTTTTTATTCTAACATCAACACTTTCATCAATAGGGGGTGATATGTTGTAATATTTATCAGGCATCATTGTTGCCCACCCAAAAACACTACATTGAGCTCGGTTTGTATAAGAAACAGTTCCTAAATATCCGTCGTGATAACCGCTAACTGCCCTCTCGGTTTTCGCAGGATAAACTACTACAGAACATCTATCAATAACACTCTGCCCGTCAGATGAAGTAATGGTCAGGTCCCCATAGTAAGTACCCGAATTATTATATACAAAACTTGCTGAGGGGGTTGTAGAGTTAGGAGACCCATCAGACCATTTCCACAAATAGGAATAGGGTGAAACACCCCCAGAAACAAAACTTGTCCAGTTTACGGTTTCCCCAACATAAGCAGTAGAGGCAACAGAGCATCCTCCGGAAAGTGAGGAGACACGATTTATGCTAAATGGTACAATTTGTGTACTACACATACTTCCTGTCGTGGCACAAAGCGTTACAGACAGATTGTATTCACCATTTGAAAGAGTGGAAACATTTAATGTTTTTGTCAAAGTAAAGCGACCTGGTTCTCCGGGTATCACTGTACTATTAAGTGTTGTTCTTGCTTCGTCAGTACAGCTCGTACCAACTACTCCATCATATGTCTTTGCTATATCAAGAGAAGAGATGCTCGCCAAAATAGAGCCGGCAGATGCCGTGCCTCCACTTACAAGATAAGGGTCAATAACAGAGTTCCCCCCATAATATCCCGGCTCTCCTTCAGTAACCCCAAAAGGGTAGTCAGCTCCGCAATATTCCGACCTATATCCAGAATTGCCCGAAGCAGTATAAGTAAGTGTGTTCTGGTCTGCCGATAAGTTTGCTGCCAAAGAAAAATATGGCGACCTAACAAGAACTACTGCCAGAGCGCTGTGAAAAGGAACAAGAAATACCAGTAAAAATAGGGAGATAAATATTTTTTTCATATATTTTAGTTTTATATTGCTCTTCATTATAGAGTATAAAAATTAAAAGAAAAAGCCCGACATCTCTGTCGGGCTCCAAGCGGATAAGACAGGGTCTTGTCCACTGGGAAAATATAGTTTGACTATTTATTGATTCTTGCTGGTCATTACCCCTGCAAGAGTATCCGCAGAGCAGACAAAGGGCGTGCCATCCCTAAGCTTTGAATACTTCGGTATTTCAATACCGGCACGCAGAGCATTGTCTCTCTGGTTGTGTATGCCAGTAGGGATGCCCTTGTAAAACACCCTCGGCGTTGAAAAAATGGGAAGAGGCGTGCAAAAGTTAGTACATCCATTTGTGGAAGATGCCACCGCCGTCATGAAAACTCCATCAACAAAATGAGCACGAGCAAACGGATAGTCTTCATAGGGCCCAACTGGTGTATCTTCTGGCTGATGATTGAGCTCAATAGAGTGTCCATTTTCATGAACAAACACAACCCATCCCACACCAGCGACCCAGACATTCCAAGGACCACCCCCCCAACCAATAGGACCACCGTCAATATCACCAATCATAAACGAAGTGATATCGGCCTTTTTTTCATCATTCATTTTAGCAACCCCTTGATCATTGACCATCCAGTTGAAATCAGTCCAAGAAGTGCCGGATGCGGTGTAATTTACCGGCAAGATACCAATAAGCTTGAAACGCCCGATTGTTACCTTGGAGTTTAGAAGGGTGGCATTCATCATATCCACCATTGATTGCACCCAAACTGATACGGAATCGTCCGTATCAAACTTTGAGCGAGCAGTGGTGTCATAGATGACAAGAAGGTCAATAGTATAGAGAGGAATCTGCCCACGAGGGCAATCAAGGTAAGAAACCCCAACACCACGGCGTTTGCCGTTCTGCTCCATTTGGAGCTTATAGGCAGAGAGACCCAAGCGTTCCACGCTGATAAGGTCATCCCCCACAAGCTCCATGATTTTTGCAACATCCACCTCTTCAAGCACATGCTTTCCGAAGCTTGGGCGAATTTGGTAATACTTAATTCCACCAAAACCGTCTGCAACAATGTGACTTGCAAAACTATTCCCATTTTGGTTGAAGACGGATGGAAACTGCCCTCCGTCAACAAAACCAAACCAGCTGAAATCACTTGCAGAGCGCCACTCGGTGAAAGAATGCTTGGCAGTATGTCTTACACCATCAATATCAAACGAAAATTCCTTCTCCAAAAGAACACCAGCACGGAGCATTACCGTGTCAATGTGCCTAAGGGCGCTTTCCATTTGGAGAGAAATGTCGTTTTTACTTTCTACCGCATTATTTGCATTGGACATTTTCCTCTGACTCTCGGCAAGCCAGTCGGAAGTCCACAGAAGTTTTGGCTCGCTCGCAAAGGCGAACGATGCCACAAAAAGAGTAGAGAAAAGCACGAAAACAACAAGCTTGCGCATACGTCCTCCTTTCTTGGTAAAGAGTAGAGTTTTTGGTTTTTGGTGAATGTTTTGAGAAATCTGCTCTCTTATTAGTCAAACTATAAAAGAGCTAACCTGTCAACATAATAACACATCAGGAGCTATTTGCCAGAAACACAAAATCCGCCCCGATCCGCCAGTTGGCGGAGTCGGGGCGGATTTTCAAAAGCTCTCATAAGTAAAATCTTCTTACTGTTTGGTAGAATAAGCGATAACCACAAAAACTTTGCCGTCTTTCTTTTGAAAGGTGATATTGAGATCAGCGTTGCCTTTTTTTGCATAGAAAAACGGAGCGGGGCTATCAACTTTTGCCTCTTGTAAAATCTGCCACCCACTCTCTTCTAAATATTGACCAAACATAGTCACATTCTCTTCCATACTCTTGCCAGAGAAATAGCTAGCTACTGGCAAGTTTATGTCTTCATTAAGATAGGAGATAGAGTAGCTGTTAGAAACAGCGATGCCTTCTTCAAGCAAAAGCTCTGATGGGAAATCCTTTGTTATTTTGCCCGTATCTTCCTGATAGAGCACGGTATTGTCATCTATTTTCTCACCTCCCATGAGTATCCATCCCTTCGCATATAAAAAGTAAATCACCGCCACCAAAACTAGAATGCCGACGACAACAAACCAAGCACCAGATTTGTTGTTTGCCTCTCCCATATTTGGACTGTTATAAGAATTTGAAAAGTTTTCCATAATTGTTTTATTTTATGTTTCTAATTATCTCTAAAATTATACAACAATAATAATAGAATATACAATGTTTGGCTTGTATAAACCCCCATTTTTGGCTACAATTGCACGATAAAACTCTAACGGGATGAAGGATCTGCTTATAACATTATTCTATGAGCCACTCTACAACGGACTAGTATTCCTCTTGGGGACTTTACCCATAGCGGATGTTGGACTTGCGGTTATTCTTTTTACCATTCTCATAAAACTTGTTTTGATGCCCCTTTCTAAAAAATCTCTTGAAACACAAATAAATCTAAAGAAGGTAGAGCCGGAAATAAACGACATCCGCAAAAAGTACAAAGATGACGCCCAGACACAGGGCGTAAAAATAATGGAGGTTTATAAACTAAATAAGATAAACCCATTTTCCGGTTTTTTTCTCATACTTATACAACTTCCTATAATTTTTTCTCTTTACTACATCTTTTTAAGAGCGGGACTGCCAAGTATAAACGAAGACCTCCTATATTCTTTTATCAGTATTCCGGTAAATATAGACATGCACTTGCTTGGTCGCTTCAATCTCGCAGAAAAAAGTGTTGTCTTGGCGCTTCTTGCAGGAATCTCCCAATTCATACAAGCCCGTCTCTCGCTACCACCTGACAAACCAAAAGATAAAAACAAAGAGTTTTCGATGAAAGACGAGTTTGCCAAAAGTCTCAGTATGCAGATGAAATATGTTATGCCGGTGGTCATTGTTTTTATAGCATATAGTCTCTCTGCTGTTGTGGCGCTCTATTGGACAACATCAAATATTTTCGCTATCGGACAAGAATATTGGATTAAGAAAAGAATATACGCAAAAAACGAAGCATCTGATAACAAAAAATAAATCACCACTCAAAAACCCCTCCGACCGCGGTCGGAGGGGTTTAAAGTTGATTATTTGATTATATTGTTTCTTCTGTTGTCGTGCCAATGTCTAACTCAATATCGCTTTTTGGAGTGTCCTCTTTTACTTTCAAACTCCACAACGCTCCATCTCTCTTGTTTATAAACAGTAAGTACTCACCATCCTTGGTCAGTTGCAAATTTATAGCATCAATATCCTCCCCCGAAGACTCACTCAAATCAGACATCTCCACCACGCTTTCCTCATCACTTGATACTCTCCAAATATTATCTGTAAAAAATGTCAGACCCTGATACCAACTATCAGGCAGGTTGCCACTTGCTCCAAATTTTGGACCAGCGCAATATATCACTTCTTCTATGACACATTTTTCTGCGAGCGTAGGTATATCAAACTCGCCAAATACTCCGTTTTTAGCATTGCCCACTGAAAGATACACCCGCCCGCCAGAGTATTCGGAGTAAAGTGTTTTAAAATCCTTGCCTATATTTACAGAAAGTCCGGTGATACCGCTTAGAATTTTCACAACCTTGCTACTTTTGGGGTCTAAGGCATACATATATCCTTTGATGGTAGCGCTCGGTTTTGAAAAATAAAATATTTGGTCATCGGATGGAAAAAGGAAAGACCACTCTTTGAGGGGTGAGTCAAAAATTACTTCTGACTTATTTGTCTTTATATTGAGTATTGAGCCGACAGAGCCATTAGCTTTTTCTTCTAGATAAAATATGTTTCCGCTCGGTGATACCGCTGTTTCTGTGATATTTTTGGCAAGATAAATGCCATCAAGGCTGGTGTAGTTGCCGTTTGCATCTTTTTTAATCTTTGATAAATATGTTTCTATGGTCTGATTATCGTCATCAAGATAGCGAACGAGGATACCATCTTCTGTTAAAAACTTCGCTTCAAATATCTTTGGGATAGTCGTGTTTGAGATTCTAACAGAGTCAAGGGCGTCCTCTGGTATATCAAAAACATTCCCCGTAGCTTTTAGAATAAATCTAAAAATATTTTTTTCTTTTTCTTTCCCCCCCGTCTCGTATGTTGTGAAGCCAGCTACTGGCTCTGCTGAAATTTTTCGAAGCGTTGGCATTTTGGCACCATCCGTGCCACCCACACCACCATCACTTGGAGCACCCCCAGTTTCTCTGTCCTTGCCAAATGGGAAAAAATCTCGAAACCCTCCTGTACCAGTAGTTGTATCTCCTCCACCGCCAAGGCGAAAATATGAATAAATCAAAAAACCAAAAATAATTACGAATATGGATATTATTAAAATTGTAGCTGTTTTCTTGCTCATTTTTTTATTTAATAACAAACATGCCAATGATTCCCTTCATCCACATAATATCCACCATTATAGTAGTATTTTTTTGCAGATTTAAGACCACAAGGAAAAGCATCTTTTCTTACTCCTTTTAGAATGTACCCATTCAAAGTCCCATTTTTATTACTTATATCTATAATATTTTTACCAATCCCGTGTGTTATATGTCCATCTTCAGTGCCCCCAGTAATAATAATTCTTGCACTAGTTAGCGACTGAAGTGACTTAAGTGCAGGAGTTACCCTAGACCCGATACCATAAACAGAAGTACATCCTTTTTGTCCGGCAATCGTACAATTTGGGTTATTGAAGGTTAGGCCTGGAACCATAGCTTGCATAGCTGCTCTTACCGCTGAATCATCGGGCCAAGGCTGGCCAGCACCTGGCGTGGTCGTTGCCCCACCCTCCACCACCCCACCAGCACTAGTCTGTATTGGTATCGGCTTCACTTCAAGCTTAAAGTTTGTTTCTACTAAACCAGGATTTATTGTGTATAAAATAAGATAGGATGATAGCGCAAGAAGCAATCCCCAAACAGCATTCCACATCTGGTCTTTTGCCTTGCTTTTGTTCCCCCCGCTTTCACTTATCATGTATTGGAATCCTCCAACAATGAGCATAAGTGTTGCTAGAAGTCCCGCCGTTATAAAAAACGCTTGATATGCTTTGCCAAGATAACTACTTAAAGTAACCCCTTTGTCAGCTTGGTCAGAAAATATAGGTTCCAAAAGACAATACTCCGTTTCATCAGCACTTTCATCACTTTCATCAACAGTACACTCCACAGCATTCATCAAAAAGGGAGAGGCCATCAAAACCGCGAGAAAAAATACAAAAAAAATATGTTTTGCTATTTTGGAAGTTATGATTTTTTGAAAAATATCTAACATTTCTGTTTTTAGGATTATTAGAAGAATGGATTTGAGTCCCCGTCACCCTCGCCAAAAATAATGCCTATTTTAGAGCTTGCCGATTGCATTATTTCTTTTGCATTTTCTACCTCCATAGAAATATTTGAGGTGCCTATGATTTTTTCTGGGGCTCGTAGCACTATTTCATTGGTCTTTGATGTGGCAGATGAGCGATTTATCATCCAACTATACAAAAGCTTGCTACTTGCAAAATTATCATCCCCAAAAAAATACGGATATCCTACCAAGCTTATTTCACTACGAGAGAGGGTTGTGTTACCAGAGAGGGCTTCATTAAACATCACACCAAAGAGGGGGTCTTTCTCATATATTAGGACAAGCGGGTTCCTAGAAGAGAGAGTCAGCACTCCCTTGGCCCGATTTGCCCCAGAGAGATCTACCACCTCCACCTCAACACGCATAGACCTGACAAGCTTTGGCATTCTAAAAATCTGTGTATTTTTGCCTCTGCCGGAAAGACTTCCCAAAACAGTACCATCTTTTTTCCAAGTAAAAACAAAGTTGCTTGCATCATTACCAACACTTTCTGAAAAATCTGGGCTCGCAACAATTTTCACAAGTGATTCGTGAGAAAGAAGTCCTTTGCCTTTATAAAACGGTGGTGTATATGAGTGCGCCTCCCACAACAAATCAACATTTGCTGGACGAATAGCCACACCCCTTGAATATTCTGCTCCATCCGCCGCAAGCACAACCACACCGACTTCTAGTGTCTCTCCAGAAGCGGGCGCTGTAACGACTATTCTTTTAAGTCCAATATCGCTTTGCTCTGCTACACCACTTAAAAACCAAGTAATTTTTGACGAGTCTAGGTTTATAGGCACGCTTTTGACTTCAACAGAAACATTTGCGCCTGGGGTCGGCAGTTTTGGTGAAATTTCAATATAAATAACGTCTGGATTGGCAGAATCATCCACAACTACCGCCTGCGAGAAAGCTATAAAAGGAAACAGGAGGGTTATTATTATAAAAAATTTAAACTTCATTGTTAAAATAATATCATATTTTAAGGTGAAGATACTCTATACAAGTATCACAAATTGGACCTTCCTTTGTTAAAATTTCGTAACTTCCTCAGCCTTTCTTTATTCAAATCAAGTCTATTTACTACCGCCTCTTTTGGTGATGTGGCGGAATTTTGAATACGATTGGCATTTTTTAACATCCTGTTTGTTGCCTGATCAATACCTATAGTTTTTCTACCTATTTGGTTTTCTAGCCCTCCTGTAAAACCCCTTCCATCATTTCTTAGTCTCAATGGACGATTTTTCCTCGTGGCCATAGCACGAGCCCCCACAGAAAGTGTTCTTTCTCTTGCTGATGCTAAGTTTGGTCTCAAAAGCTTGCCGGCTTTGGCCCCTCCCTTGATCATAGAAAAAGAAAGTCCGGTTTCATCTTCAGCCCTTACAATAATAACCAATATAATCATTCCCACCGTCCACAAAAATCCACCAATAGCATCAAGGCCTGGGATAATCTCAGCCAGAAAGGTAACAGACCCCGTGATAAATCTCTTTGGGCTTCCTATAAAATTGACGCCTTTTAGATTGAGCCAAAACCAAAAAGTTAATCCGGCATAGATTGATATGAGAGGGCTAAGTATAAGACCTATCCCAAGCCATTCAGAAACAAACTCTACGAGGTCAACAGAGAGGGCCACGCCAACGAGGAGAACTACCGTTGTGTTGCTGATTCTATGCCTTGCCTTTTTTTCTTCTTTCTTTTCTGTTTTTTTAAATTTTGCAATCTCTGCTCTTGTTGGCACATAAGCATCAGTATCTGCATCAGAAAAATCCTCCTCTCTTTCTTCAAATCCTTCCCTGTTGTCCATCTCTTCATTCATAGTTTGCCAAGCTTAAAAACTCTCTTATCAAAATCACTTTCCGGCAGATTGAGACAAAGCCAATTCTTCTCTTGCTTTTTTTATAGCCAATACCTGAGACGGGTCAGAGGTTATAATCTGGTCTTCTGTGTATGAAGCGGTGATTTTTATGGCCACGTGTTTCAACCCTGCAAAAAATATCCCTTCCCCCACCGCAGACTCCAAAAGAAGATACTTCTCTTCGTCTGTCAGGTTAAAAGTTTTCTGTACTGTGTCTATAGATGATGGCGACTGTTTTAGAAGAATCTGGATAGATGAGTTTGTTATGATGGGCAGACCATATGGAGATTTTAAGAAATCCCCAACATCCTGAGTGATAGTGGCCAAGCCCAAATAATATTTTCTGCCTCTTTTTGCAAGACTAAACAAGAAAGAGGCCGTATCTTCAGTCTTCATCATCCACCACGCCTCATCTATAACAAGAAGTCTCTTTTTTAGTCTTTTCCTGATAGCGCTCCATATGAAATGCATGATGATATACATTGCCACCGGTTTGAGCTCATCCTCCATGTCTCGCACAGAAAAGACAACAAACTTTTTGTTTATATCGACATTTGTGGGACGATTTATAAATCCAGACCATGTCCCTTTTGTATATTTTGATAATCTCTGAGAAAGAGACTCCCCTCCTTCCATACCGGCAAGTACAAGTTCAAAGTCTGACAAAAGTGGCGGTTCTATGTTTGAAAAATCAGAGTCGCCAGTAATATCTTTCAGAGCATAGGTCTCACTTATTGCTCTGTCTATGATAGCGTCCTCTTCGGGAGTAAGGCCACCAAGCATTATGCGAAAAAGTCCGACAAGATGCACAATATTTGAGCGAAGCACCGCCGCAGGCGATTCATCGGCAGTTGGTGGAGGTAGGTCAAATGGGTTTATGTGGTGATCTGATGTTAGGGCAATATTGAAATATCTGCCGCCTGTTGCTTCTGCCAAATACTCATATTCTCTTTCGGGGTCAATGACAATAACATCCGTATCAAACATAAGAGTTCGCAGTATTTCAAGTTTTGAATTGTATGATTTTCCAGAGCCGGCCACCGCAAAAGTAACGGAGTTGTAGTTTTCCATTGAAAACCTGTCAAAAAGGACGAGCCCAGAGTTGTGTCTGTTTATGCCGTAGAGAATTCCTTTGTTGGAAGTTAAATCAAAAGAAACAAACGGGAAAAAACTTGAAAGAGGCGCCGAGTTTAGTTTTGAATTTACAGAAAGCTGGTCATTCACTTGTGGCAAAATACTCTTGAAGCCCTGCTCCTGCTGGAAAAGCGCCGGTTTGATATAGACCATACCAAGAATAGACTTTATCTCTGACTCCACTTTGTCTATTTCATCATCACTATCACCATAAAGCGAGATATAAAGACCAACATCAAAAAGTTTTTCAGTGGCTTGTTGCAAGTTGTCACGCAAAGTTTCTAGGTCAGCGTATGCCGTATCTAGGATTGGGTCTCTGACCATTCCTTTTTGTTCTCTGGTGTTTATTTGGCTTTCTACCTCTGCCACCTTTTTTTGAAATTGTTTGAGAGCTTGTGTGGTGTCTATTGGATGAATAAATATTGAAACATCAAAGACTTTGTCCAGATTTATAAGAGGAGAGAGCCAGTTGTCACCCAAGTATCTAGGATAGTTGATGGCAAAAAATGTCCTAACAATCTTATCCCCAAGGTTGAGCTCTTTTGGAGAAATTTTTAAAGCGCTCGGAGCAATAATATCCTTGAGCTCCAAAACACCAGCTTCATAAATTTCACGCGGAAGTACCGGGGAAATATCCTGTTTTTTATTCTTTTTGAATATATCTAGGAAACTCATATATGTTTAATTTGTAAAGTTTATAAGGTTAAAAGTTTGTAAAGTGTTATATTTGATTTGCTTTTTACTTTATGAACTTTATGAACTTTATGAACTTCTAATTAGCAACCATTGGTTTGTCTGTCTCCCCAGGATTGAACATTTTATAAAACACCTCTACCAACTCTTCCGTGCCAAGCACTTCGCTTCGCAGTCCCACAGACCTTAGTCCTTGCGCCACCACAGAAACTCTTTGTTCAAGCTGGCTCCTGTTTTCCTCAAATGTCTGGTTTTTCTTCTCTGCTGTTTGTTTTGGACCAAATGGAAGTTTGGATGACATTCCTCCTCCTATACTTATGGTGGGAGGGTCATATGGTATGGACACATAGAAAACCTTGGTCATAATACTTGAAGGTGGCGAGGTTAAAGTTTTTATAAAATCTATATACTCACGAATCTGCACCTTCAACAAATCATTTGTTTGGGCGCCATATCTCTCTTCCAATATGGCCACGTACGGCCTTATATCAAGTTTGCGTGACTGCACTAATATCTGTATTGAAAAATCTAGCGAGTTTAAAAAATTTTGAAATTGATATATAACCGCTTTTTGTTCATCTTCAGATTTCAAAGCAAAATTCATAGAAGAAACCATCAGAATAGAGCGCATCCCTCCGCTTTTTAAGGTTATTATTCCATTCCTGACTTCCTTTATAGGAACAAATTCTTGTGTTGCTTTTGAGCTACTCATTGTATTTTCTTACTTTATAGACTTTACAAACTTTTCACTTGTATCTGTGTTTATCTTTATCCCGCTTTATGAACTTTACAAACTTTTCACTTTATAAACTAAACCTAATTATACCTAAATCCTCATATCATTTCTCGTTTTTTCTTCTTCACTTTTACTTCTTTTGGATAAATCCTCAACATCAAGCGCCCACGAAAGCTCCTTCAACTTGCTTTCTGATAACTTTGGGATATAAATTTCATTTTCTTTTCCGGTTTCTGCTATTTTCCCCTCAGTTATTTTGTTTTCTTTCTTCCATATATAGAGTTTGCGATTCAAAACATAAAAAACCGCTGATTGCATAACCTCTATAAATGGCTTTTCATTCACTCTCATAAAAGCCAGAGCGATGCCCAAGCCCGCAGATGCCAAAATAAGAGGTACGGCAAGTAGTGTCGGCAACAAAAACCAAATGAGGACAGAAAGCCCCCCTCCGCCGGCAAGATAAACAAACTGCTTGAATGTAAGCGGACCAAATATTTTGTCTTCTATCTCTATAAATTGTGGAACTTGAAATCTCATGAGTGTTTGTATGATTTTCTACTCAACCGTCTCACGATATGGGTCCACCCCGCTATTGTCACTCGGGCGAGATTTGTCGGGAGTGTTAAGTGGCACTTTTATCTCTGTCTT
>CAYHGJ010000019.1:0-3331 GCA_964356235.1 uncultured Candidatus Saccharibacteria bacterium
CTTCAAGAAGAATAATAATTTCTAGGTTAAAATCAGAAAAAGGCGCAGATAAAATCTTAAAAATACTCGCCCCCAAATACACTGATAGAAATGGGGGATATACAAGAATCACCAAAATCGGCAATAGAAAATCCGACGCTAGCCCTATGGCTTATATAGAATTTGTATAATTTTTATAATAGGAATTCTGTAAGTACGAGGTATAAATATTAATCAAAACAATGAACATTATAAATAACAATATCAATAAGGCAGATCTCAAACCCGGTACTTTCGGGGTAGAACATACTATAGATGCAAAAATGAGAAGTTTGGGAAGAGTGGCTAGTGAAGCGGCTCATTTGCTTTTAGGTAAAAATTCTCCGGATTTTAGAAGAGACAAGGTCTCAGGTAATAAAGTTGCCATCATCAATGCCTCTGATATTAAAATAGGCGCCAAAAAAATAAGTGACAAAGTTTATTCAAGCTTTTCTGGATATCCGGGCGGACTTAAAAAGGAAAAGCTCGGACATAAAAAAGAAAGATTGGGAGTAGAAGAAATAATAAAACTTGCCATCTATGGGATGTTGCCAAGTAATAAACATAGAAGTATACTGATGAAAAACATAAAAATAGAAAAGTAAAATGCCAAAAGAAACTAGCAAATACATAGAAGCGGTGGGAAGAAGAAAAACCTCTGTGGCCAGAGTCAGAATCAACCACTCTTCAAAAAATTCTTTTACCGTAAACGACAAAACTCTTGCGGATTATTTTGCTGTAAAAGAGCACGCCAACAAGGCAACAGACCCTCTTTCTCATGTTGATAAAAAATTTATAATAACAGTTAAAACAAGTGGAGGTGGCATAGCATCACAAGCTGAAGCTATAAGACTTGGCCTAGCTCGCGCACTTATTAAAGACAATGCGGAAGATAGAAAGGTAATGAAAAAAGCGGGTTTTCTAAAAAGAGACCCGAGAGCCAAAGAAAGACGCAAGTTTGGTCTCAAAAAGGCAAGAAAGGCACCACAGTGGAGCAAGAGATAGTCTTAAAAAACTTGCCACAGTCAGTTGATAATTTAAGATATCTTAAAATTTTTTAGGATTTATTATTTTACGATATATGTCTAAAAAACATTCACACACAACAACAGATGAGAACATTGATACAGATTTTATCGAGGATGAAGAAATAAAAACAGAAGAATACTCACAAGATAAAATCAAAAAAATAAGGCAAGAGAAGGACGAAGCAATAAAAGCCAAACGACAGTGCTTAGAAGATCTGCAGAAGGCAAAAGCAGATTTTGTGAATATGAGAAAGAGGGATGAACAAGATAAAGAGAGATTTATAAAATCAGCGAATGAAAAGCTTGTCTCGGAAATTATCCCTCTGCTTGATAGTTTTGATTTGGCTCTCCACGAAAGCTTTTGGACAGACAAGCCCGAAATAAAAAAGGGGGTAGATCAAATACATAATCGGTTTAAGCAGATACTAGAAAACCATGGTGTACAAATACACAACCCATTAGGAGAAATATTTGACCCGAATAAACAGGAAGCTATTAGTATGGAAGAAACAAAAAAAGAAGACGAGGACCACAAAATATCCGAAGTAATACAAAGGGGGTATGAGTTAAATGGTAAAATTATAAGGTCGGCAAAAGTTAAAATTAAAACTTTCATCAAATAAGCAAAAATTATGTCAAAAATAATCGGTATAGATTTGGGAACAACAAACTCTGCGGTGGCCATAATGGAAGCGGGGGAGCCAAGAATAATAGAGAACAGCGAAGGAGGAAGAACAACACCATCTATTGTGGCTATATCAAAAACTGGCGAGAGACTTGTAGGGCTTGTTGCTAAGCGTCAAGCTATCACAAACCCAAAAAACACCATATACGGCGTCAAAAGATTTATCGGGCATAAGGCAACAGACAAAGAGATCATCAAAGACAAGGGGACTGTGCCTTTCAGCGTAAAAGAATCAACTGACAAGAGTGTGCTTATAAATATGTCCAACAAAGATTACAGACCGGAAGAAATATCGGCGATGATTTTGCAAAAGATAAAAAAGGATGTTGAGGAGAAACTTGGTCAAAAAATAACAGAGGCTATCATTACTGTTCCAGCATATTTCAATGATTCACAAAGAAAAGCGACAAAAGATGCCGGACAAATCGCAGGCCTTGATGTTAAAAGAATAATAAACGAGCCCACAGCAGCAGCCCTTGCTTATGGCTTCAACAAAAAGAAAAACGAGCAGATAGTGGTTTATGATTTTGGAGGAGGAACCTTTGATATTTCTGTACTTGAAGTATCGGCAGATGTTGTCGAGGTAAAATCAACAGACGGAGATTCACACATGGGAGGAAGGGATATCGACCAGAAAATAATACACTGGATCGCAAATGAGTTTAAAAAAGAATCTGGTATTGATGTCACAAAAGACCCACTAGCACTCCAACGACTAGATGAAGCCGCAGAGAAAGCCAAACACGAACTCTCTACTACTACGGAGACCGAAATAAACATACCATTTATAACCTCTGACTCATCTGGTCCAAAACACTTGCTCCTTAGGATGTCACGTTCAACGCTTGAAGAACTTGCAAGAGAATTTATAGAAAAATCCATCGAAATTACAAAAAGAGCCATAGAAGCTTCTCCGTTTAAAATAGGGGACATTGACGAAATTATTTTAGTTGGTGGTCAAACCAGAATGCCCGCTATCCAAAATGCAGTTAAAGAACTTTTTGGCAAAGAACCAAATAAATCCATAAATCCCGATGAAGTGGTAGCCCTTGGTGCCGCTATTCAAGGAGGAGTAATATCGGGAGATGTTCAAGATATTTTACTTCTTGATGTTATCCCACTTTCTTTGGGTCTAGAAACCCTTGGAGGAGTAGCCACAAAACTTATAGAAAGAAACACAACCATACCAGCATCCAAGACCCAAATCTTCTCCACAGCGGCTGATAATCAAACTTCTGTTGAGATACATGTGGTTCAGGGAGAAAGAGCTATGGCAAATGACAACAAGAGTCTCGGAAGATTTATTTTAGATGGTATTCCGCCATCACCTCGTGGTATGCCACAAGTTGAGGTAGGATTTGATGTAGATGCAAACGGCATATTAAGTGTAAAGGCAAAAGACAAAACAACAGGTAAAGAACAATCCATAAGGATAGAGGCAAGTAGCTCCCTTTCAAAAGATGATATAGAAAAAATGAAAAAAGAAGCAGAATCTCACGAAGTGGAAGACAAGAAGAAAAAGGAAGAAATAGACACTAGAAATCTTGCAGACCAAATGATTTATACCGCAGAAAAAGCCCTGCGTGATAATGCAGAAAAG
>CAYHGJ010000019.1:3431-13111 GCA_964356235.1 uncultured Candidatus Saccharibacteria bacterium
GGGGTTTACTTTTTTAAATTTATATGTAAACTGTTAAATAGAAAGGAGAGAAACATGGAAGATTTCAGTGTGGATATCCGACATTTTCAGAAAAGCAATGAGTGGAGTGTGCGAAGCTGCGAATGGCAACATCTTGTAATTAGAGCGGATAGTGTGGACTCGCTAGATAAAGCACTGCGTGATACTCTTTCAAGTTCAATTGGTCCAATGATTAGTTTTGCTTTTCGTGGCAGGCCTGAATTACACGAAAATTGTTCCAATCATGAGCATACTATTGCAATTCGAATGGTGGAAAGAAAGTACGATTTTCTCCTTTCCGGAGATAAATTTATTGCGTGGGGAACCGAGCAGAGTCCGAAACAAAATGGGCCCACTTGCTCAGATTGTGGTGCGTTGATGATAAGAAACGGTACCTGTTATAAATGCTACAATTGTGGTAGCACTTCCGGATGTTCATAAGCGAAGACCCATACGCCCCACACCCTCCAAGCCAAATGGTTGGAGGTTTTTTCTTTGATTATTAGCCATTTTCTTGTATAATAAGATTCATTATGGGTAAAAAAGACTACTACGAAACATTGGGGGTGTCAAAATCTGCAAGCAAAGATGACATAAAAAGGGCATTCAGAAAACTGGCACACCAGTATCACCCAGACAAGGGAGGTGATGAGCAAAAATTTAAAGAGATAAACGAGGCATACACCGTTCTATCTGATGAGAAAAAAAGGGCAGAGTATGACTCTTATGGTCAGGTTTTTGGAAATCAAAGCGGGAATGCTGGGTTTAATGGCTTTGGAGGGTTTTCCGCCGGAGGCGGACCAGGTGCTGGTTGGGATTTTTCTGGTTTTACAAACGGCAATGCTGGGGTAGATTTTGATTTGGGAGATATTTTTAACCAATTTTTCACAAGAGAAGAAAGAGTAAAAAGAGGTAGGGACATATCCATAGATTCAGAAATAACTTTTAAAGAATCCATATTCGGCACAGAAAGAAAAATTTTAATATCAAAACAATCATTTTGTGATGAGTGTAAAGGATCTGGTGCAAAACCTGGAACAAACTACAAAAGATGTAACACCTGCAACGGTCATGGCAAATTAAAAGAAACAAAGAGATCGTTATTTGGATCTTTCACCACAGAAACCGCTTGCAGAGATTGCGCCGGAACCGGCAAAAAACCGGAGGAACTTTGTAAAAACTGCCGTGGTGTTGGTGTCATAAAAAAACAAGAAGAAGTAAATATCAAAATTCCTGTCGGCATAGAAAGCGGGGAGATGATAAGAATGAGCGGAGCAGGAGAAGCTACCCCACGTGGAGTAAATGGCGACCTTTATATTAAGATCCATGTAGAAAGACACAAAACAATACACAAAGAAGGAGACAACCTACTCATGGCCTTGTCCATCAAACTCTCTGACGCGGTCTTAGGTGGAGAATATAAAATAGAAACACTAGATGGAGAAATAAAATTAAAAATCCCCAAAGCAACCTCTCACTCTGATGTCCTTCGAATAAAGGGGAAAGGTGTGCCAACTGGCAAAAATAAGCGTGGAGATCTTCTAGTCAAAATTAAAATAACAATTCCTCAAAATATAAGCTCTAAAGCCAAAAAGAAACTAGAAGAACTCCGGGAGGAAGGAATATAAAAATGACAGAAGATAAAATTCAGAGTATAAAAAAATACAAGTATTTTCCTATGCTACTTCAATCTGTAATCTATATTTTTTCTCTTTCTTTGTTTAAAATTTTTGCGAAATTTAAAGTCTATGGTTTAGACAATGTAAAAGATCTCCATGGACCAGTTATTATTGCTACAAATCATAGTAGTGAATGGGATGGTATTCTGGCGGGAGCAGCTATGCCGTCATTTTGGAGTAACTATCCTGTATATTATGTCGCCATGGGCAAACATGAATACATAAATTCCGGCTGGAGAAATCTTGTATATGGAGGATTTTTGTTTAAATTGGTAGGCGCATACCCAAGATATAAGGGGCATAAAAATTATGAATATTCACTACAAAACTTCGTGCAAATATTAAATTCTGGTGGCAAAGTATGCATATTCCCCGAAGGGAGGCGTTCAAAGAACGGCACATTGGCAGAGCCACATGGGGGTGTTGCCTTTTTGGCACACAAAACAAAAAAGTCGGTTATACCTGTCGGCATAACCGGATTAGTAAATTTTAATTTTTTAGATTTGTTACTGATGAAAAAAAGAGTATCTATAAATTTTGGCAAACCTATAGCTCCTATAGAAATCGTGAGGAGTCAAAATCCAGAAGTGCAAGATTTCAAAAGTGGGGCAATTTATATTATGGATAAAGTAAAAGAATTGCTAATAGCAAATAAAGAGGGTCAAACTAAATAAAAAAACGCAAAAATGGACAAATTTAATATCATCACAGAAAAAAGTAATGGGTTTGAAGTTAATAATATTGCAAAAAGTGTCATCAATTTCTTTTTGATACCGATATTAAACAATCTCCCGCCAAAATCGGTAGAACTAATTAAAAAAAGTAACAAAGGGGCAAAGGAAGTGGTGGAAAATGCCACCACACACACCGCGCTTGAACTTTTATACAATAAAGGATTCATGCCAGAGAAACAATCTCTTCTAACAAAATTTTTTCTAAAAATATGGTTCAATATAAACAATGCAAAAGCGGTAAGAAATCGTCTAAAAATAGTACGCAGAGAATTTAAGAAAATTTTGCTAGAAAAGTCTAAAATAGGGGATTATATACACATATTAAGCATTGCATCTGGCTCAGCCAGAGCCATACTTGAAGTCCTCTCAGATAAGGACATTGTTGAGGAGATAGACCTAGACCTTATTTCCGTAACATTTATAGATAAAAATCCAAAGGCAATAGAATACAGCAAAGAGTTGTCAAAAAAGGTATCAAATTACAACTTCAACTGGATAAATGACAGCGTGGGCAACTATTTTAGAACATACGAATTTAAAGAAGGATTTGATATAGTAGAAATGGTGGGTTTATTAGATTATTTTGACAATGAACAATCTATCAAAATATTCAATCAAATATCAAAAAAAATAAAGGATGGAGGAGTGCTAATAACAGCCAATATAAATAACAACCCTGAGAGAAAATTTCTTACCCGCACAATAGGATGGAATATGAGATATAGAAGTGCAGAAGAATTATTGCTTTTACTTACAAAATCTGGCTTTGATAGTAAACTAATAAAAGCCTATTATGAACCACTTAAAATACATTCCATAGTGGTGGCAATTAAAAAATAATATGAATAGTTTTGCTTTAACAGGATTAGTAAATGGAATTGTTTCAATTTTCTTCTGCTTACTTGTCTATTCTAGAAACAAAAATGTTGTAAATAAAACTTTTACCTCTTTTATTTTAATGGTGGCTTTATGGTCTTTGGGATATTGGCAATGGCAATCGGCCACAAATAGTTTGAATGCATTGTTTTGGATAAAAATATTTACAGTTGGCTCTATCTTTATACCGCCCACTTTTTTTCATTGGGTTACTTCTCTTGTAAATCAGGAAAAAAAATATAGAAAATATACGTTCTCAATCTATGCCATTTCTCTAGTGTTCGCGGCTTTAATATTCAAAACAAATTTGATAATAAAAAGCTTAGAACCTAGACTTTTTTTTGATTATTGGCCAATACCAGGCAGTCTTTATTCGGTTTATATAGGTCTTTATTTCATAGTCTTATGTGCAGTCTTATATACTTTGGGCAAAAATATAGGAGCAAATGCGAATATAACCGAAAAAAGAAGGCTTAAGCTCGTTTTTTGGGGCACAATAATAGGTTTCAGCGGAGGTGCTACAAATTTTTTGCTCTGGTATGGAATACCCATCCCTCCATATGGCAATTTTCTGGTATCTGTTGGCGCCCTAACTTGGGGCTATTCGGCAGCCAAATATAATCTTTTCAACTCAAAGGTTATCGCCACAGAATTTTTTGCATTTATCTTATGGCTAGTATTTTTAGTAAAACTTCTCATATCAAGTGGTATTGGAGATTTCGTGATAAATGCCGCAATATTGATAATAACTATCATATTTGGGATACTGCTAGTAAAGAGCGTTAATGATGAAATCAAGGCAAAAGAAAAAATTGAAAAACTTGCAAAAGATTTGGAAAAAGCAAACGCTAGACTTCGCGAACTTGATAAACAAAAATCAGAATTTCTATCATTTGCCACCCATCAACTTCGAAGTCCTCTAACCGCCATAAAGGGCTACGCCTCACTTATCCAAGAAGAAACCTTTGGCAAAATTGAAAGACCTCTTCGAGAAGCGGTAGACCACATATTCCAAGCAACAGAGGGAATGATATTCATGGTGGAAGATTTTCTAAATATTTCAAGAATTGAACAGGGTAGAATGAAATACGAATTTGAAGATTTAGACATAACAAAGCTGACAGAGGAGATAGCCCTAGAAATGAAACCCGTTGCCGAGAAGAAGGGCCTTGAACTTATTTTTAACAAAAAAGATGAACTTGTAAATGTGAGTGCAGATCCGGGGAAACTTCGTCAAGTCATAGCAAATATTGTTGATAATTCTATAAAATATACACAAAAAGGTAGTATTAATGTTCATGTTGAAAAAGTGGGAATGAAAGCGCATATCATCATAAAAGATACTGGTATAGGAATATCAGAAAAAGAGATCGAGGTTTTATTTGAAAAATTTAGCAGAGCCAAAAACGCTAACAGAATAAACGTCACAGGCACTGGGCTTGGTCTATATTTGGCCAAGAAAATTATTGAAGAGCACAAAGGAAATATAGTGGTCTCATCGGAGGGGGAAGGCAAGGGTTCTGTATTTGAGATTGAGCTTCCTCTTAAATAAGGTATAATTTCCAAATCTATGAAAGCGGGGAAAGGTGACAATAAAAACATGGAACAAATCATATCCTTCACAAAAAGGCGTGGTTTTGTGTATCAGGGCTCTGAAATATATGGAGGAATGGCTGGGATGTATGATTTCGGACCATATGGAGTGGAACTTTTAAATAATATCAAGACAGCATGGTGGAAAGAAAATGTAGATGGGAGAGAAAACTACTTCGGCCTAGATTCAGCTATTTTTAAGGACCCTCGTGTGTGGGAAGCATCAGGACATACAAGCGGTTTTGCTGACCCACTAGCAGAATGTAAAAAGTGCAACACTCGCATCCGTGTGGATAAAGAACTTGAAAAAATTGGAGTAAAAGCTGATGAAAAAATGTCCGAAAAGGAGCTAAATGCTCTACTCAATGAAAACAAAAAAAAGATAAAATGTCCAAAATGCGGACAAAGCGATTTTACAGAAGTGCGAGCGTTTAACCTACTCATTAAAACAAATATGGGTGATCTTACAGGGAAAAATGAAAACCCTGTGTATTTGCCGGGAGAAGCGTGCCAGGGAATATACCTCAATTTTAAAAATGTAGTAGATACCACTCGGGCTAAAATACCATTTGGGATAGCCCAAATAGGAAAGGCTTTCAGGAATGAAATTTCACCAAGAAATTTTTTATTTCGTACACGAGAGATGGAACAGGCAGACACACAATATTTTGTACGCCCGCATGAAAACAAAGAAGCTTATGAAAAAATAAAGAAGGACCGTTTTGACTGGTATATAAAAATGGGTATAAAACCAGAAAATTTACGATTTAAACAACATGAAAATCTCGTCTTTTACGCTTCCGATGCCTGGGATATTGAGTATAATTTTCCAACATATGGGTTTGACGAGTTAGAGGGAATTCATGATCGTACTGATTATGACTTAACAGCGCATATGAAATATTCTGGCACAGACCTAAACTATACTGACCCACAGACAGGTGAAAAATACATTCCTTGGATATTAGAGACATCTGTTGGTCTTGGTCGCATGTTTCTAGCTTTTGTTAGCGACGCTTATAGAGAAGAAGACCTCGAGGATGGACCACGGGTAGTACTCAAGCTAGATCCTAGTCTATCACCCATAAAAATTGCAGTATTTCCACTGCTTAGAAATAAACCAGAACTGATAAAAAAAGCGCGTGCTGTATTTAATAATTTAAGAGAGAACTTCAAATGCGAGTGGGACGACAATGGCAACATAGGCAAAAGATATAGAAGACAAGACGAAATAGGCACGCCATACTGCGTCACTATTGATTTTGATACTTTAGCAACTGATGAGGTAACCATCCGAGATAGAGACACAATGAAACAAGAAAAAATCAACATCTCCGATCTAAGGTCTTATTTTTCTGGCAAATTCTCTGCATAAAACACCCCACAAAAACAAGAGGATGTCTAATATTTTTATACTTCAAATACCGAATATTCTTTGGTATATTTAGGCGTATGAATGACAGCAAAAAAATACTACTTTCTGGCGTCAAACCAACGGGCCGTCCTCATATAGGTAACTATTTTGGGGCGATTAAACAATTTATAGACCTGCAAGACACTTACAATAGTTTTATCTTTGTGGCTGACTGGCACGCCATCACCACAGTCCAAAATGGAGAAACTTTGAAGCAAAACACCCTGGATATTGTTGCTGACTATCTTGCACTTGGACTAGACCGAGATAAGACAGTCATCTACAAACAGTCCGATATAGCAGAACACGCAGAGCTTACTTGGATTTTCAATTGTCTGACTACAATGCCTTATCTTATGAGAGCGCACGCTTTTAAAGACTCTGAGGCAAAAAACAAGGAAATCAACGTGGGACTTTTTGACTACCCAATGCTTATGGCATCGGACATATTGCTTTACAATACAGATGTCGTCCCAGTGGGCCAGGACCAAAAACAACACATAGAATATGCTCGTGATACAGCAGATAAGTTTAATCGTATATATGGAGATACTTTTAAACTGCCAAAAGCGCTGATTTTAGAGGATGTAGCCACAATACCCGGCACAGATGGCAGAAAAATGAGCAAAGGCTACAACAACACCATTGAGATCTTCGCAAGCAATGAAGAAATTAAAAAGGCGGTAATGAGCATCCCAACAGACTCTAAATCTGTTGAAGATAAAAAAGATCCGGAAAAAGACAGCGTATTTTTAATGCATAAACTTTTTACAAATAGCACAGAACTTGAAGGGCTTAAAAAAAGATACACTAATGGGGGGATCGGATATAAAGAATCGAAAGAAATCCTTATAAAGAACATGATTCAATTTATATCACCCCTGCGAGAGAGACGGGAGAAAATCGGTAAAGATAAGGATTTATTGCTTGATACCCTAAGACGAGGCGGAGAGAAAGCCAAGAAAATTGCATCAATGAAAATGAAGGAGGTTAGAAAAAAAGTAGGAACAGATGTGTATTAAAACAGAAGTTAGAAGTTAATAGATAAAAGTTATAATAAATTCTAATAGCTACTAACTTGCAACTAATAATCAGATGGAAGGATTGAATGAAAACATAATAGGAGACGAAGAGAGAACGCCCAAGATGGCCATTCGCGACCTTGAAGAGCAGGAGCAAACGAGGTCTAAAATTAGTATGGTGCAATTTAAACTTGCATTAATATTTTTCCCAAATGAAAAATCCCCAAATGACGCAATGATGCGTTGGAGTGGTTTGCCAATACAAAATTTAGATGAAAATGGAGTTCAGATTGTGGATGATAAATACTACAAAGATATGGCGGAAACAAGACCTGAAAAAAGTTACTCAAACGTGTTCAGAGAATATTTAGACTCAAACCCAGAAATTTTAGAGAAAATAAAAAATAATGACGAAAAAGTTTTAGATGAGATTAGAGAATATTTAGATTCTGTAAAACCATCAGTTAATTAATAACATGCAAAGAACTCTAAACAAAGATACTAAAAATCACGAAGGAGAAGAAGTGCGGGTTATGGGATGGGTCTACGTCAGGCGCGACCATGGCAAACTTATTTTTATAGATATAAGAGACCGCTCGGGACTTTTGCAGGTGGTCTTCAACCCACAGGTATCCCTCGAGACTCACGCTCTTGCAGGAGAGTTAAAAAGTGAGGATGTTGTTGCCATAATAGGAAAGATAAACAAGAGACCGGAGAAGCTGATAAATCTAAAAATAGAATCTGGCACGGTAGAGCTTGAAGCAACCAAGCTAGAAATCATCACAAAATCGGCTCCTCTTCCTTTTGACATCGGCAAAGACGAGCTAGATGTAGATTTGAATAATCAGTTAGACCACAGGGCCCTGACCTTACGCCATCCAAAAGTGCAGGCGGTTTATAAAATACAAGAGACTGTCATAGACGCTTTTCGCCAATTTATGAAGTCAGAAGATTTCTTTGAATTCCAAGCTCCGGTCATCGTGCCGGCAACAGCAGAGGGTGGAGCAGAAGTTTTCCCTATAAAATATTTTGAATATAAAGCATATCTAACACAAAGCCCACAACTTTACAAACAAATTGTAATGAGCGCTTTTGAAAGAGTCTTCTCTGTAAACAAGGTATTCAGGGCAGAACCAAGCCAGACCACACGGCACCTCACAGAAATAGTGTCCCTAGATGCCGAGATGGGTTTTATTGATTCGTGGCTTGATGTTCGTGATATGGCAGAAAAGACAGTGCGTTATATTTTGCAAAAAGTGAAGGAGGAGAGGAGAAAAGAGATTGAACTTTTGAAAGCGGTTATGCCAACAATGATAGAAAAAACTCCAACGCTATCGCTAACAGAAATACAAAACAAAATATTTGAAAAAACTGGCAAAGACTCTCGTGGCGAAAAAGACTTAAATCCAGAAGATGAAAGAGTAATCTGTGAGATTATAAAGGAAGAGACTGGCTCTGATTTTGTATTTGTATATGGTTACCCAACAAAAAAGAAGCCGTTTTATGTTTACCCAAATCCAAAAAATCCAGAGTTTAATGAGGGTATGGATCTGCTTTGTAGGGGAGTAGAGTGGCTCTCCGGCGGAAGAAGAGTAAACAGCTATGAACAATTATTAAAACATGTGGAAGAGTGGAAAATGAATCCAGATTCAATAAAACTTTTCTTGGACGCTTTCAAGTACGCAGTGCCACCAGAAGGGGGTTTCGCCTTTGGAGCAGAAAGAATAACCATGCAACTTTTAGAACTTGCCAACATAAGAGAAGCATCAATGTTCCCGCGCGATATGAACAGAATTGACTCGCTTTTATCAACGCAAGATGAATAATATAAGCGCCCGCAAGGGCGCTTCTTTTTTTTCTTTCTCTTCTACGCCGGGGCTCTCAATGATGATAAGACACCCTTCAACTTTCAACTCTACTGGTGATTTAGTTTGGAGATTAACATAAAAATTATCGCCCGAACCAACAGCAACTATGTTGAAAACAACATCTCCTTTTTTCCACCAAAGTTTATAAGAAGAACTGCCAAGCGAAACCACGTCATGGTCGACCGAAAGTTTGGTAGATTCCAAAACAAGAGAGTACCATACCACAGCTACATCTTCCTCTTTAACAGCAGATACCATCAAAGAAAGACTATTATCACCAACTTTAAGCCAAACGGGGTATCCTGCGATAACACCATACTCGGTGCTTATCTCTTCGGCGAAAAGATTACATGTAGCGTAAAGAAAAAGAATAAGACAAAAAATAACAAGTTTGGCTCTATTCATTTTCACCTCCACATTGCATATTACCAAAGTGCCACAAACTGTCAATAAAAAACCACCACTTTCGTGGTGGG
>CAYHGJ010000020.1:0-6888 GCA_964356235.1 uncultured Candidatus Saccharibacteria bacterium
AAGTGTTGTTCTGCCATAAGTGCTTTCATTTTCCAAAAGCGCTATTGGTATATCTCCCAAAAATCTAGACGGAGAAGAAGCCCCTTCTGAACCAAAAACATTTCTGATAAATGCGTGTGTGATGAATACTCTCTTTTTGGCGCGGGTAAGAGCAACATAAAACAATCTTCTTTCTTCTTCTATTTTTTCTTCCGTCAAATCATCACCAATTTTCATAGGAAAAAGTCCATCTTCCATACCAGAAAGAAAACAATAATCAAATTCGAGTCCTTTCGAGGCATGCACCGTCATAAGTTTTACCCCGTCTTTGTTTTCTTTAAGCTCGTCTTGGTCTGTGGTCAAAACACTTTCCTCCAAAAATTTTAAAATGCCCTCATTCCCATCCAGAGAGTCATATTTTCTGGCAAGATTGGCAAGTTCTTTTATGTTAAACAGTCTCTCCGCCCCATCATCCCCAGCGTCTTTCATCTCTTTTTCCATACCAGATATTTTTGCCACAAACATGACCACATCGCTTGGTTTTGAGTTTGTTATTTTATTTTTTATTTCACTCATCATGGAAATAAAATTTTGATAGCTTCTTGCCGGTGCACTATTTAGCCCTTTTATATCACCTGATAGTATTTTGACGAGACTTGTCTTGCCAATACCTCGTGGCGGCACATTTATAATCCTCCGCAAAGCCGTTAGGTTTTCATCATTTTTAGCACTTGATATATATGCCAAAACATCCTTAATCTCTTTTCTCTCAAAAAACCTCGTGCCCAAAACTTGATATGGCACGTCTTGTTTCAAAAAACATTCCTCTAAAATTCTGGATTGAAAATTTGCCCTATAAAAAACAGCGATATCACTTGGCCTTACTCCATTTTTTATAAGTTCCTTGGATTTTGTGACAATAAATTCCGCCTCGTCTTTTTCACTCGTAGCTTCATAAATAGAAATTTTCTCTCCTTTGGGGTTTGAAGTAAAAAGATTTTTTTTATAGCGAGTATTATTTTTTTCTATGACATTGTTTGCCGCCTCTATGATGTTGCCGGTAGAGCGATAGTTTTCTTCTAGGTTTATGACCTTGGCGCCCGGATAATCTTCTTCAAAGTTTAAAATATTTCTGATATCGGCCCCACGCCAGCTATAAATATTTTGATCGGCATCGCCAACCACACAAATATTTTTGTGTTTTAGAGATAACTTTTTTGAAATCAAGTATTGCACCAGGTTTGTGTCTTGATATTCATCTATATGTATAAACTGCCATCTTTCTTGATATTTATCCAAAACATCATCATTCTCAAAAAGTTCTAGGGTCTTCAAAAGCAAATCATCAAAATCAAGAGCTTTTTCTCTCTTTAAAATCTCACCATATTCCCTTGCAACAGAAGATAATAATTTTTCAAAATAATTGCCAACTTCTTTAAATTCTTGCATTTCATTTTTCTTTCTTGAAATAGCCCCAAGCATTTTCCCGGCATCATGTTGTTTTGGGTCAAGTCCAATATTTCTCATCCCCTCTTTAAGAGCAGAGAGGGAGTCATTTCTGTCAAAAATAGTAAAATGTTTTGGCAATCCTAAAATAGAGTGATTTTCTCTAAGCAGATAAACCCCAAGAGAGTGAAATGTGGAAACAAAGGGTCTTTCGCCAAAAGAGATGGTGAAATCTCGGTTGTTATCTTTCAACAAAAGAGCAGAGATTCTATCTTTCATCTCTTTTGCGGCCTTGTTTGTAAAGGTTATAGCAAGTATTCGCTCTGGGGCTACTCCCTCTTTTATGAGATGCAGTACCCTGCTTGTTATAACTCTTGTTTTCCCGCTTCCTGCCCCAGCTAAAATAAGGAGTGGACCACTTTTGTGAAGGACCGCTTCTTTTTGCATTTCGTTAAGATTGGAAAGATAATCCATTTGTACATTTAAAAGGAAAAACGACCGCCAATGAAGCTCTTTCCTTTATTTTCAAACATATACGCACTATTTCCTAGAAGGATGAAACCTTTTGGCAAGTATCGCCCTAGTTGACCTGAAAAGATACGAGTCCACAGACTCAGCCAAAGATGGGGGTACACCAGACTCAATTCTTTTTTGTTCTATAAGTTTCCAGAGCTCTAAAATCCTATCTCTATCTGGTGAGACAAATGGAGAATTTTGGTCCTCACTCACATATTTGGCGCCAAATCCTAACACCTCCGACACATCTTTGTTTCTAAATGTACCCCACTGCTTTCTATTATCGTCCTTGCCACCAACAACACTAAGCGGAGTCTTTTTGAAAAATATAGACAATAGTTCTTCATCCAAAGTTTTTCTTGTCATTCTGTGCAATTCTTCCTCCATTCCCAAATCTTTTGCCTCTTGTTCCCCAACCGATGCTGGCATTGGAATCTCCACAGTCTTTTCATATTTCTCCACATGAGAAGCCTTTTGTGTTTCTGTTTCTGCCAAACGGATGGCCTCTTCTTCTTTTTTTATTTCCTCAACCGCTATGTCCAAGTTTGGCAAAGGTTTGCCAGGAAGAGATATCATTTCTTTTGTGTGAGGGTCAGCGTCCATCGCTTTTTGCAAAGCGCTAAGATACCCCGCAGAAAGATTTTCTGAATCTTCGATAATGTGTTTAACTACGCCTATGCCACCACCGATATCAAGAAATTTTTCAAAATCAATGATGTCCCCCGGATAAAGAATATCTATAATTCCACTTGTAATACCAACCTCCTGCAATTCCCCGGCCCCCATTTTCTTAATCTTATTGGCAATATTGCCAACAATATAGAGCATCCTTAACGGCTCTTCTTGTCCACTTATCAAACTGGCCTCAATAAGCTTGTTTTTTATAATCCCTAAAATATTGTCCCCTCTTTTTACTTCATAGAAATTATGATTTTCCTCTTTTTGAGACCCGTCCTCTATTTTCCCAATTTTATTTGGAGCCCTTCCGTTCAAAATCAAAAATTCATTAAGATTAGCAAAAAAACTCATAAGGACCCCATCCTCCTCTGTCTTTGTGGCCATTATTTTATCTAAATATACCTGTTTTAGCTTCCAATCAGACTCTATCTGACCATTTTTTCTCCTAATGGACACGCTCTGCCCAACCTCAAAACCCTCTCCCAAAACCTCTCTTATCTTTCTTTTTATATCCTCTTGATATTCTTCTTCTGCCTGTTTTTGTACCCTGAGAATATTCTCAAAATCCGATTCTTCGGGAATATTTGGTGGTTGTGTGGTCATTTCATCCTCCATTTTATATATTCTAAAGTTTTAGCTAATTCGTTTCCTTTATTTTACTTGTTTTTTCAAATTAAATCTAATTTTTGACATTTTTGGTTGTCCACAGCGAAATTTTATGCCTTATTGACTTAACCTCCCCTACGGATATACTTTGAGTAAACCGAAAAGTGGCATTTTTAGACAAAATGGCTAATTTAAGCCATTTTATACAGAAATCAGTAGGTTACCAGCTAAAAATAGGCTTATTTTACTTAAAATTCAAGATCCGAACAATCGTTTTTGGGAATCTAAACCCAATGGCAAAAAACTTGGTTTGGTGAAAAAACCTTTATTTATACGGCTTTTCTTTGCTAGGTTTGCTTTGATTTTGACCGTGGTGGCTCCGCTTGTAGCCCAGGCCAGTCTTTTTTCATTGGTCTCAAAAGTGTTAGAGAGGGGGATAGCGGAGGAAAAACCTTTAAATTCCCAAACCCTCCCTGTTTTACAATCCATATCGTCAATAGACCCAAAACTAGCGAGAGGAGGTGGGGATATCACAATAGTAGACGGTACCGCCCTTCTTGCGGAGTCAGGACCTTCTGGCACCTTGGCAGAAATAGAAAAATCAACATCAAACGGCGAAATCAGTATTTATGTGGTCAAAAAAGGAGACACCCTTTCAGCCATAGCCAAAATGTTTGGGGTCTCCTCAAACACGATACTTTGGGCAAATGATCTACAAAAAGGAAGCGCCCTAGTTGTAGGACAGACATTAGTTATCCTGCCAATATCTGGAGTTAGGCATATAGTTAAAAAAGGAGATACTCTTTCCGTCATAGCCAAGAAATATGGCGGTGACCTTGATGAAATAAAAGATTTTAACGATTTAGAAGGAAATAGCGACTTAAAAATAGGTATGGAGATAACAATCCCTGACGGAGTTATAGGAGAGACCCCCAGAGGAAGCACCGGGATTGCCAGCAGTCCTTTGCCTTCTGTTGTTGGCTACTTCGCAAGGCCTGTGGCTTACGCCAGAAAAACACAAGGAATACACGGGTACAATGGGGTTGATCTAGCTGGCCCAACAGGTACAGAAATATACGCCTCTGCCGGAGGACAGGTTATTGTCAGCAGAAACTCTGGTTGGAATGGTGGGTATGGAAATTATTTGGTCGTAAAACACCCAAACGGCACACAGACCCTTTATGCACATAATAGCCAGAACTTGGTTTCTGTCGGCACATGGGTAACACAAGGACAAGTGATAGCTCTTATGGGGAATACGGGTAGGTCCACAGGCTCACATGTGCACTTTGAGGTTCGTGGAGCTAAAAATCCGTTTTAAATAATAGTTCGCTCTGTTAAATGCTGATTGGTCAAAATTTTATTTAACAATAGTAAATCTGGATCATCCTATCTAAGTTTTTGTTTAAAAATTTAAATAGGAGGATCTAGATAATATCCAATTAAAAATCCCCCAAACGGTTTACCCTGTTAAATGATTAGCCAAAGGCTAATCATTTAACAGGGTTTATCCGCCTAAATTTTTCTCCGAAAAGAAAAATTTAGGCGGGCATGTGGGGATTTTTAATTTTTATCCGCACACTAACTTTGTCATTATTTTGTCTTGTAAGAACCCTTCTAGTATGTCTGGGTCCCTTAGTAATAAGGAATTCGGTTAACACCTTGTTATATCAAAATATTAAGACGATAATAAAGTTAGTGTGCGGATATACCCTTAACTCAAAGTTTGTTTTATTCTATACTGCAATGCTTCTAAGATGTGTTCTGTCTTTATTTTATGGCTATCTTCAAGATCTGCAATAGTGCGCGCTACTTTTATGGCCTTGTGAAAACCGCGAGCAGATAAGCCCATTTTTTCTGCCGATTTTTCTAATATGTTTTTTGCCTCACTACTGATGTTCATAATCTCTAAAAGTTTTTTGGAGCTGATCGTTGCGTTGTTTTTATCATTTTTATATCTTTCTCTCTGTTTTTCTCTTGCTTTCAAAACTTTTTCTCTCATTTTTTCTGTTTCCAACACTTCCGTGCTGTCTCCGAGAGACGAATAGTCAACTTTTGAGACTTCGAGCCAAATATCAAGGCGATCAGCGATTGGACCTGAAATTTTTCTTTGATATTTTATGAGAGTGCCCATCGGGCAAACACAAGTCTTATCAGAGCCATAGTTTCCGCAAGGACAAGGATTGAGTGCCGCTATTAAAATAAATTCTGCGGGGAAAGATGCGCTACCGCGAGACCTTGAAATATTTATTACTCTTTCTTCAAGCGGTTCACG
The DNA here is from genome assembly GCA_964356235.1 of uncultured Candidatus Saccharibacteria bacterium. Classification (GTDB taxonomy): domain Bacteria; phylum Patescibacteriota; class Minisyncoccia; order Phycocordibacterales; family CAYHGJ01; genus CAYHGJ01. The sequence continues at coordinate 5,501 of CAYHGJ010000020.1, forward strand.
TAAGGCGTCTATCACTCTTCTTTCAAATTCTGGAAACTCATCAAGAAAAAGTACCCCCTTATGCGCAAGTGTCACCTCTCCTGGTTTTGGGAATGTGCCTCCTCCAACCATAGAAACATAGGAGGAAGTGTGATGGGGTGAACGAAATGGTGGATGTTTAATATAATTTTCTTTCAGGTATCCGGCTACAGAATGGATTGCTGTCACAGAAAGCATTTCATCAAAGGAGAGCCTCGGCAAAAGTCCAGAAAATGCCCGAGCAAGCATTGTTTTACCGGTCCCCGGCGGTCCGTACATAGCCACATTGTGACCACCAGAAGCCGCAATTAGAAGCCCGCGTTTGGCTAGGGCCTGTCCTTTTATATCTCCAAAATCTATCTCCGAAACAACCGACTCCTCAATCAAAGTCTTTTCTTTGGCATAAGGAATTTTTTTCTTATCAACAAGGTGCCCTATAACCTCTTTTAGATTTTGCGCAGGCACGATTTTTATTCCAGAAACAAGTGAGGCTTCGTCTGCGTTTTCTTTTGGCAAATAAACTTCTTCAAAACCGGCATCTCTTGCCTCCAAGACCAAAGGCAAAGTCCCCCTTACAGGTCGTAGCACCCCATCAAGAGAAAGCTCTCCCAGAAATATTTTATTCCTTGGCTCAAAACGAACCTCTCCTACAGCCAAAAGATACGCCAGGGCTACCGCCAAATCAAAAACTGGTCCTTCTTTTTTTAAGTCAGCCGGCGCTAGTGAAACAACTATCTTTTGATTTTGCCCTTTTGGAGATTTGAAACCAGAATTTTTTATAGCCGCTCCCACCCTGTCTCTTGATTCTTCTACCGCCTTGTCAGGAAGTCCAACGACAGAAAAAGAATGTAGACCTTTGGAGATATCCACCTCCACGTCGATTATTTTACCTTTCAAAAATACTGTTTGAGCGCTATGCGTTTTTGAAAAAGCCATCTTCGTGTTTAATACACGTACGAGCTGATGGATTTGCTAGAAGCCTTTTTTTTTCTATTGGCTCGCCTCCTTTTTTACAAAATCCATAAGTTTTATTTTCAATTTCAAGGATAGCTTCTTTAACGGCATTAAATCTTTCTTCAAGCTCATTTAATATGGCAGAATTAGTTTCAAACTCCTCTATAACATCAGCGCTCTCGTTTGGGTCGGCTGTGGAAACATCCATTTTAGGAGCTGTTGGCTCCCAGTCAAGAGGGTTGTCTGGGTTGATCCTACCCAAAGATGCAAGCTCTTTTTTTAAAACAGCCATTTCAGCTTCCAGCTTCTCTCTCAAAACTTTAAAATCTAAATCTTCTCTTTTTTCTTGCTTCATATTGCTATGATAAATCAATTATACAAATTAATCAATCTTAAAACCTGCCCGCCGAGAGATG
>CAYHGJ010000020.1:6988-12579 GCA_964356235.1 uncultured Candidatus Saccharibacteria bacterium
GAATGTATGCCAAAAGCATAATCATTTTCTAGCACCCTTGTTAAACTTTTCGGCATTCGCCACGATAGTTTTGTAATAAGCTCACTTGCTTTGATGCTTTCTGTGGTGCTTGCTACTAGGTTTATGACTAACACTTCGCCAAGCGCCTCCTTTGAGTTTATCCCTATTTTTTGGAGTTCTTTTTGTATCTCAACAGAAGACAAATTTGTTGTATCAATATTTATTTCTTTATTTGCAACAACAATTTTATTTGTCAGTATTGGACTGTTAGAAATATTATCGTCTTCTTTTGGAAAAACTTTAAAAATAGCATAAACAACCGCCGAAAGAGCAAGGACTAACAAAATAATCCCTCCCGCTATATAAAACCATTTTTTGTAATCTCTTTTTTCTTCCTTTGTTTCAAAAATTTCTCTCTTTTTTTGTTCAGCAATAAAAATACTGCCGAGAGATGAGTTCTGATTTTTAAGAGCATCAGATGCGTCCTTCTCGTATGTGCGAATAGAGCTACGTAGATTTTGCTCTTCTTTTTTTATCTCTTCATTTATTTCCGTTTTTTCACCTTCCATAATTATTTCTATTTCGCGAGAAACCCCCTCTTTGTCCATAAGCTCCATTTCTGTTGTTGGCCCCAATAGAGTCAGAGCTTTTTGAAGCATAATCAGCTGGCACTTTTTTCAAAGCATATTCAGGGTCTGCTTCTTTTATAGATAAACTTATTTTACCTCTTTCATCCACCCCTTTCACCTTTACAGGAACGATGTCTCCTTCTTTCAAAACATCGGAAACATTTGCCACCCTAAAAGGTGCAATCTCCGAGATGTGCACAAGGCCATCGGCGCTTTCACTCAATTTCACAAAAGCTCCGAAGTCCGCGAGCTTCACTACTTCCCCAGAAAGTATTTCACCTTCCGCATATTCATGTGTCATTTCCTCAATAATTTTCTTTGCCCTTTCTGGCCCATCATTTTTGCCGGTTATGAAAACAGAGCCATCATCTTCTATCTCTATTTCTGTTTCTGTCTTTTCTTTTATTTCATTTATTGTTTTGCCCCCGCCTCCTATAACAAGTCCGATTTTTGAAGGAGCAATGGATACCAAAACGATTCTCGGCGCATTTGCCGAAAGTTCTTTGCGTGGTTCTTTTATTTCTGCCTCTATAACATCCAATATTTCCTCTCTGGCAATTCTTGCCTTTGTAAGGGCCTCTTCTAAAACCTTTATGGGCACTCCGGCAAGCTTTATATCAAGTTGTATTGCAGTAATTCCCCCTCTCGTCCCAGCTACCTTGAAATCCATATCTCCATGATGGTCTTCCGGTCCTTGTATATCAGTAAGAATTTTATAATCGCTTTTTAGTGAGGGGTCATTTTTCTCATTGAGCAAAAGCCCCATAGCAATACCGACAACGGGGCTTTTTATTGGCACCCCACCATCCATAAGAGAAAGGGAGCTTGCGCAAACCGAAGCCATAGAAGTAGAGCCGTTTGAAGCCATAGACTCTGACACAAGTCTTATGGTATATGGAAAAATTTCTTTGCTTGGAATAATCGGCATAAGAGCTTTTTCGGCAAGAGCGCCGTGTCCTATCATTCTTCTGTTTGTGCCACCCATCCTACCCGTCTCTCCGGATGAAAATGGAGGAAAGTTGTAGTGGTGCATAAATCTTTTTTTCTCTTGAACCTCCATACCATCTATTATCTGCGCATCCTGCGGACCACCCAGGGTAAGCGCAGAAAATACATGCGTACCTCCCCTATAAAATATACCCGAGCCATGTAGTATTGGTGAGATTCCCCCCGCTTTTGCAAAAAGCGGTCGTATTTCATCCATTGCTCTGCCATCAACCCTCCTGTCATTTAACAAACCCTCTTTATGCAAAAGGACACTTATTTTTTCATCCAAGTAATGCATGCCGGCTGAAACTTCTTCTGGCAAATTTTCCTCCAAAATATTTTTCCACTCATCAAAAACATTTTTTAGATTATTTTTGACTGCCACTTCCCCTTCCCCTTCTTTAAGATCAGAAACAAATATTTTTGAAAATAAATCCTTCTCCAACTTTACTTCGAAAAGATTTTTGAGCTCTTCACTTTCTTTGAATGTTTGCACTTGCAGTTTTTCTTTGCCCATATCTTCAATCACCCGCTTTTGAAAATCCTGTATCTTCTTTATTTCATCTGATGCAGCGGCAAGCGCCTCATAAGCAACACCCTCTTTTATCTCACTTGCTCCCACCTCTATCATGTTCAGATTTTTCTCATCTTTGCCACAAACAACCATCTCCATTTCACACTCTTCGCTATTTACAAATTCGTATGTTGGGTTAACAATAAAACCACTCTCTCCTTTTTTCTTAGCAATCCTTATACCAGAGACAGGGCCACCCCAAGGTATATCAGAGACACCAAGAGCAAGCGAGGAGGCCACCACTCCCAAAATATCTGGGTCAAAGTTTTCTATAGAAAGCACGGTGATAACTACTTGCACTTCATTTCTCATATTTTGATTGAAAAGTGGTCGTATGGTTCTGTCTATTATTCTGCCACTTAAAATGGCCTCATCCGATGGGCGACCCTCTCTTTTCATAAAACGGCTCCCCAAAATCTGCCCGGCAGCATAAAATTTTTCTTCGTAATCAACAGTTAGAGGAAAATAATCAAGATCCTCTTTTTTGCTTTTGCTCATAACAGCGGTGGCTAGGACCATACTATTGCCATATTTAACAATAACAGAGCCATTGGTCTGGTTTGCAAGGTCAGTAAACTGACAAACAAGCTCCCGACCGCCGACTTCCGTCTTAAACTCTTTTATTTCCATGTTTTTGAGGATTTTCAGATTTCAGACTGGAAGTCTCATATAGACTTACTTCTAATCTGCCTATCTGAAAATCTCGATTATTGATAACATTATAAATGTAGCAGAGAAATGGAAAAATTAAAACCCATTTCGCGTAAAGTGTGCGAAATGGGTCTATTAAAAAACCTAGAAATTAAAGAATCAGGCATCGGGGAAATGAGATTCCTCGCGGAACATTTCTCTTGCATCCTCTTCTTCAAGGGTCATACGTGGACCCACGCGGTGCCCACAATCTGGGCGAACTGGGGCAAGCGAACTACCCACAACCGACTCTTCAACACCAAAAATACAATTGGTATAAAAAACATCAACCACTGAGACGAATCTTGGGTCAATCCAACACTCAGAATCCGGACGCAGAACACGCTCCATGAGCTTAATACCACAAAGCTTGGTAATATTTTCGCTATTGAACATACCATCCGACATCTCAATAGTGTGTAAGAAACCGTCTCCGGTTTTCACGAGACTGTGGAGGTTGTCGTCACGCCCCCATCTTAAAACCTCGTTTTCCCTTGCCCCTTTGCATGTTTGAATTCTCTTTCTGTTCCCCATTGCCTTCACTCCTCACTTTCTTTGGGCCTTTGGGTCTTGCTACTCCTCCTATATAACACCATAAAGCAATTTGAAATGCAACTGGTATGGGTTATTTTCTCCTTTTTTTAAGACCTATTAGGTATCTCTCTGGTTCCTCATCCATATCCAAAAAGTCGTCAGCCACCTCTTTTAGACGCGCTGATGATGACCTCCCAAATGAAATGACCTCCACCTGACACCCCTCTTTTGTTCGAAGGTACTCTACAAGTGGCACAAAATCTCCGTCGCCAGAGGCAATGATAACCGTATCTAGCTTTGGAGCCATTTTTATGGCATCGATTGCCAAACCGACATCCCAGTCCGCTTTTTTTGCCCCACCCCAGAAGATTTGTAGATCTTTTGTCTTTGTTTCTATGCCTATTTTGCCAAGTGCTTCAAAAAAAGCCTGCTCCTCACCGCTCTCTGTGGTAATGACATACGCCACAGCACGAATAAGCACACGGTCTGCAACCGCTTGTTTTACCATTTCCCCAAAATTAACCTTGGTTTTATACAAATTTTTGGCGGAATGATATAGATTTTGGGTATCTATAAAAATTCCAACCCTTTGTTCCTTATGTTTTACTGCCATAAATGAGTTTTGAGTAGTGAGTTATGAGTTACGAGTTATAAAGATAAAAAATATTAAAAAAAACGGAACTCTCTCACTACTGATTATTAAAATTACTTATTAAATGTACTAACACTATTATACTCCACCAAAGACCTTTTGAAAAAATCGGCCCCAGCCGATTTTTTCAATCTTGTTACCAAAATTTTACAAACCAAGCTTCTTAACTAGCACTGCATATCTCTTTTTGTCCTTTTTTTCAAGATATTTCATATGAGCACGCCTGTCAGCCACCATTCCCAAAAGTCCGCGTCTTGAATGCTTATCTTTGGTGTGTTTTTTAAGATGGCTTGCCAATTCCTCTATCTTTTTAGTCAAAAGAGAAATCTGAACCTCTGGAGAACCAGTGTCTATCTTGTGAACCTGATTTTCCTTGATTATTTTAGCTTTTTTTCTTTGTGTCAGCATTGTTCCTTAATAATAACACATCCTCATCTTTTTGCAATATCTAGCCAGATACATTCAACCTGTTAATACAACACTTTTCGTCCAGCTAATTAAGTGAAGCGGCTAGCGAATGGAATAAAATAATTGGTCGCTCAAACAATATACAATCTTCAAACTTGAAGCCAAAAATATAAAAATGAAAAGACTGGTGCGTCATAACAACCGGTCTTGTGAGCGTGATTGAATTTAAATCATTTAAATCAAAGAACAGTTTCTGTTTTCGTCCTCTTGGACTCATCAGCTCGGACACGCATCCGAGGAACAGTGGGAGATGCATTCTGCAGAGCTCCCGATGTTTTTGACCTTCTTTTCCGCTTGGCGGTACTTTTTCCAGCAACCTCGGCTCCCCGAGGGTTAGACGACACGGGTCTCTTCGGGCTAGTAGAGCTCGCGAAAAACTAGGCAGGCTATCATGACCGCCATAAGAACTGCAATGGTAGCTATGCCCGCCATGACAGGATCACGAGTGTGAACCGCCAACCCCACCACCACAGCCGCGACAACGGTGATAAACATGAACCTCTTCATTTTTTTATTACCCCCTTTCTGTTGTATTATAGCATACTTCATACCAATTTGTCAAGCTTAATGTAGGTTAGGGAGTAAAATCAAATATTTATATAAAAAATCAGCGCCTTGCGCTGATTTTAAAGAGAGAACCATCCCTTGCGAACAAAAAGATTATAAACTGCCACGTCCCACAATTCAATTTGGACTTGCGAGTTTCTCCTCTCAACGTCCACCGTACAGGAGATGATATCCGTTTCTCCAAACCCTTGGTTCACTAAAACCTCTCTTATCTTTGTAGTCCATTCTCCGATAAGACCAAGGCGAGCAAGCATAGGATGCGGTACCTTTTCCAAATTAATATCAAAAACTAAGAAAAAACCGCTCCCATTGAAAGAAAGTGTCCTGGAAGTGGAAATATTGGGACCAACTTCTTTGTTTATCTCTTTTTGCCACAGCCGGTGTATATCATCAGCAGATGAAAAAGTTCTAGGAATTTTAATATTTGATGAGGGGGGCACATTAGGCTCCTTTCTGCTCAAAATATATGCTTAGGTTATGTATTTGTCAA
>CAYHGJ010000021.1:0-12469 GCA_964356235.1 uncultured Candidatus Saccharibacteria bacterium
TTTGTGCCCCCGGCCAGAATCGAACTGACAACAACTCCTTAGGACGGAACCGTTATATCCATTTAACTACGGGGGCGATACTGCCACTATAACATAAAAAATGTCCTCACTTAAAATGCCGACCTGTCGGTCGGCATTTTAGATTTATTTACACCCGAAGCAAATCAGCAATTCTATCTCTATCAAATCCTATAACAAGCTCATTTCCTATTGTTATAACAGGCACTCCCATCTGTCCACTTTTTTCTACCATTTCTTTCCTTTTACCCAAATCGCTTAAAACATCATGTTCTTTGTATTCAATCTTATTTTCCTTAAAAAATGCCTTTGCTTCCTTGCAAAAATGGCAGGTCGGGGTCGTATAAATTGTTACTTCCTTCATAAGTAATTTCTTTTTAACTTTATGATTTCTAATTGCTCTCATTATAACATACTTATCAAGTAACAAAAAAGGGTGCGAAAGTAAATTCGCAACCCTCAACTAAAAAGTCGGAACCCCTATTTAGCGTAGGCCGAAAGCCTAACATCTTTAGTGCGCCCACAACACAAGCAAAGTGCAACCATGAAATTCAAGACTTGAACAACGTTTCTCCCACATTTATTACACCTTTGATCTTGTACTTCTTTGTATCGCGACATTTTTTTGCCACAACAAAGAGTTGATTCATTGTAATAATAACTCACCCGATATGTCAAAAACATGAAAATAGTCAGCCCAAATAACTTGATTGGAGTAGGATTAGGCTCATATCTCCTTAATCCTACATTCTTCCATTCTGGTGAATGATTGAGACACATCCCATGGGGACACTGCATATTGGTAAACTCCTGAACGCTAGAATTGTTATGGTACATAACAATTCTCCTTTCTGGCCACCCTTCTTCTTGGGTTCCATTAGTAATAATACATAAAATTATACTAATGTCAAATTTTTGTGCGATCGGCGAGAATCGAACTCGCGCCACCTGCTTGGGAAGCAGAAGTTCTACCACTAAACTACGATCGCAATTAACTACTTAAACCATCCTAAAATCACATTCCAAAATCCTTTTCTTCCTCTAACCTCATCCGTGCTTGTCTCTCGTTCATCAACCAATATAATAACCTCTTCCCCACTCTTGGCAACCCCAAACTTATCCCTTATTTCTCCTTCCAACCCCCTGTCTGTTTGGAGATTGTCAATATCCTTTTCAAGCTCCGAAATGCGGTTTTCAAGTTCTTCTTTTTCAAGACGCGCCACGTCACGATTACTTTTTGAGATTTTAAACCCCTGATAACTAAACCAAACCGTCCTGCCTAAAATCACCAGAATAAGAAATAATAAAATCAAAACAGACCTTGAATACATCAGGTTTCTCTTTTCTCTTTTTTCTTCAAATTTTCTCATCCCGTTAGAAATAAATCATTAATGATTCAATTATATCTTGTGAGTATTTAAGCTTCTAATCCTGTCAATTATGAATGCCAACACACATTTCTAACGGGATAAGTCCCTTATTAGAATAAGTTTAATAAAATTAACGCCGATGATATAATTATACTCTAGTATTAATCCCCTGTCTTTATTGTCTTTATGAACTTTTCACTTTATAAACTTTATGAACTAACTTTATGATGCTTTCACCAAAAAATAAGAAAATCGTGAGGATATTTTGGATTATTACTGGTGTACTTTTGATACTTGGAATGCTTGTTCTCTACTTCCCTGCTTTCTACTACTAAAATCAGTTACTTTTCATCATTTTCAAAAACACTTCTTGCGGTATATTGACCTTGCCACCACTAAGTTCTTTTCTTTTTTTCTTCCCCTTTTTTTGTTTTTCCCAAAGTTTTCTTTTTCTGGTAATATCTCCACCATAAAGATACCCGGTAACATCTTTCCTCATTGCTGATATTGTTTTAGAGGACAAAATTCTTCCCATAGCCACTCCTTGTATTTTTGTGGCAAATTGTTGTTTGGGCATCACTGAGTAAAGTTTCTCCACCACTTTTTCTGCCTCCTCCTGCACTCTCCTTCTTGACACAACGCGCGTGAAAGCGGCAACTGGTTCTTCTGCTACCAAAACATCCAAACGCACAACGTCCGCTTCGCGCAAATCATCTATCTCATAAGAAAGGGAGGCATACCCAGAGGAAATACTTTTTACTTCTTCAAAAAAATTCCTCATAAGCTCACGAAGTGGCATCTTAGCAACAAAAGCGGTCCTGCCATCTGGCCATGTCTCTGTCTCTCCAAGTTCTGCCTCGTGATCATAGAGAAGTTCTATAAAGGAGCCCAGATATTCTGACGGAGAAATAACTTTGACCTTGACCCATGGTTCAAATATTTTTTCAATAAGCCCATAGTCTGGGAAAAGCGACGGAGAATATACCACCTTCCTCTCGCCTCCACGCACAACCACCTCGTATGTGATACTTGGAGTAGTAATAATAAGTTCAAGGTTAAATTCTCTATGCAATCTTTCTGTGATTATCTCCATGTGAAGCATCCCAAGAAGTCCACAGCGAAAGCCCCTACCGAGAGTCCCGGATGACTCTTCTTCATAGGTTAAGGATGAGTCAGTCAATCTAAGCCTATCCAGAGCCACACGAAGAGCATTGAAGTCATCCTGGCTCTCTGGGTAGACAGAGGCCCATACTACTGGTTTTGGGCTCATATAGCCCTCTAATGCTGTTATAGAGCTACGAAAGCCGGTTATGGTGTCTCCAACAGAGGCAATCCCAGGTCTTTTTATACCTGTAACAATATAACCAATTTCACCTGAGGAGAGAGCGAGGACCTCCTCTTCTTCTGGCTTGAATATGCCCACCTCGGTTCCAATAAATCTCTCCTTGGCTACTTTAAAAACAAGGCTCTCGCCCTTTTTAACTCCCCCACCAAAGAGCCTAACATAAACAATAATCCCCTGATGGTTTGAGTATTCAAAATCAAAAACCAGCGCTTTGAGCTCGTCCCCTTCATTTGTCGGAGGATTTATTTTTTTTATAACCGCATTTAATAATCTCTCCACCCCCTCCCCAGTTTTTCCAGAAACTTCTAAAATATCATCGGCAGAAACCCCAAGAAGTGATATAATTTCTTGCTTCACTTCGGCAATTCTTGCAAGTGGCGAATCCACTTTACTAACAACTGGGATAATAGAATGCCCGAGCTCTCTTGCCATAGACAAAGTAGTGAGTGTTTGCGCTTGCACACCTTGAGTGGCATCTACTAAAAGTATGGACCCTTCCACCGCTTTAAGAGCGCGAGAGACTTCATAAGAAAAATCAATATGGCCAGGAGTATCTATAAGATTTAAAATATAATCTTTATCATCAGAGGCTTTGAAGTGCATTCTGACAGGTTGCATTTTGATGGTGATGCCCCTCTCCCTTTCAAGCTCCATGCTATCAAGAAGCTGATTTTTCATTTTTCTCTCTTCAACAGTTTTAGTTATTTCAAGCATTCTGTCGGCAAGAGTAGACTTGCCGTGATCTATGTGCGCGATGATTGTAAAATTTCGTATGTCTTTCATAGATTATATTCGGTCAATATACCATATCAAAACAAATCCGCCATTCCCCCCATAACTGGCAACCAGTAACTGATGACCCTCACAACTCTCCTTGCTCTGGAATAATAACCGGAGTCTTCCAAAACTTATGGTGCAATGCTCTCCAAATTTCTTCAAGCTCAACATTGCCAAGTATCTTCAAAACAAAGATACCAAAAATAATACCCAATATCCCAGAAAAGAATCCCTGAGAAAATATACCGACAAGTGTGTTTATATTGAATACTTCGTCAAAAACATCCAAAAATTGATAAGTCACAAAACCAGCAACAACAGAAGAGGATAGTATGTGAAAAATTGACTTGTAAATATCTTTGCGAAACTCACCAAAATCAAGCTGAAATGCCTGCCAAAATAATACAAGATTTATAAATGAGCCGATGGAATAGGCAATGGGCAAAATAAGCACACCCGTGCCCCTTATATTAGAAACCTTCAAAAGAGCTTCCAAAAAGTAAGCCACAAAATCAAACTTTTGATAAATCACATTTAAAAATAGGGCCAAAATAATTATAGAGGTAAAAGACAATATATTTATGAAAAGTGGTTTTTTCGTATTTCCAGAAGCATAATAGCTTCTGACAAACATGACCACAAGAGATTGGGCCACACTTGATACAACAAACAAAGCAAGCAAAGCCGCGGTCAAGCGTGTCGCATCCCAACCAAACTCACCGGCTCCATACGCCACTCTCACTATCTGAGCGCGAAGAACCACAAAAAGAATAGTAGCTGGAATTGTCCAAAAAATAATATGTTTAACAGAACTTTCTACATTTTCCAGAAATTTATCCTTCTCTCCACCACCAAACATGCGGGAGAGCGCTGGGAAAAGAGCCGAAGAATAACTGGCTCCTATGATACCAAGTGGTACAGATTGTAAGTTGTATGCCAGATTAAAAACACTAATAGAACCAACAGAGACTAGCGACGCCACAGAGACAAGAATTAATATTGTAATTTGTTGAGTAGACAAAGCTAATGTTCTTGGCAAAGAAACAAGAATCACTTCTTTTATGCGATTATAGTCTATGTTGAAGATTGGTTTTACTTTGAAGCCCAAAGATAAAACTGTTGGCACCTGAATAGCAAAATGCAAAACTGCTCCTAAAACTACCCCCCACGCTAGACCAGACAATCCAAACACGGGGTAGAAAAATAAAGCGCCCACTATAATGCCAATGTTATATAAAACAGGGCTCAACGCATAAACAAAAAACTTGCCGTAAAGCTGAGTTATTGTGGAAAAAAGATTTGAAAAACCAAGCAGTATCGGTGAGAGAAGCATTATCCTACTTAAGAAGATAATATTATTGATAATTATATTCTCTGTAAATCCGGGGAAGGACAATCGCACAAAAAAATCCATGAAGACAAAAGCAAGCACAGAAACAATGGTAATGATGAAACTAAAAACACTAAAAATTTCACCGGCAAATCTCTTTGCTTCCTCTAAACCTTCGTCCTTATCAATATATTTACTAAAAAATGGTATCAATACCGACACGGACACAGACGAAGCTACAAGCGCAAATATGACATCCGGTATTCGAAAAGAGGCATAATATGTATCCAAAATAACTCCTGCTCCAAAAAGTCCAGCCAATATTCTATCCCTAACAAGTCCTAAAAGTTGAGAAACTATGGCAAAAAACCCCAATAAATAAGCGGCCTGGTGGATGCCTTCAGTTTTTATATTTAGAATTGATAAAATTCTTCTTCCCATATTTTATGAGACTTTAAAAATTTCTGTAAAAATGAACCACAATGTTACTCATCTATCGGCGGTTTCGTCCTACCCTCTGGTTTTTCATCAACAGGGGGCACAGCATCAGAGAAAGGAGAGCGCTCTGCTCTTAGGTTTGAAAGGATGAGTTTAACCTCTTCGTTATCAGGATTTAAATACTTTAAATCTTCAAATTGGGCAATGGCCTCTTCGTCTTTATCAACTTTATTATATGAGAGTCCCAAAAAGTATTTCGCGTTTGAATAAATAGGATTTAAAATAACAGCTCTTTCTAACGCGCTCGTAGCCCCTCTATAATCTTTGTTATTGTATCTAAGAAGCCCGAGTTGGAAAAATACCGTCGGATCATTTGGGGAGATAATTGACGCAGACTCCACAGAAGCGATGGCTTCTCTTAGACGGCCTTCACTAACCTGTATTTGGGAAAGCAAGAATATAGCTTCTGTGTAATTGTTTTTGATAGATAAAGATTTACTGATATATTCTTTCGCCTTTTCATTATCGCCCTTACCCACTTCAAGACGAGCCATAAACAAATACAAGCTTGGGTTATTTGGGTTGCGAAGAAGAGCCTCATTATACATCTTGAGAGATTCTTCATAGGCGCCAGAAATACCAAGTGGCACTATGGCTTCATAAACCCTGCCCATCGCAAGCCAATTTTGGTAATTGGTCTTGTCATAATCTAGAGCTTTTTTAGAATTTTCTATAGTGGCAGTTAAAATATTTTGAAACTCGCTACGCAAAACATCTTCTGACAAATCCGTCCTCTTTATCAATCTATTCATCTGTAATATACCCACCTCCCCAAGAGCTCTAAAATATAAATCCCTTTTTGAAAGCAGGGCGGCTCGAGCTATCGCTCTGTCAGCGCCATCAATATCTCCTTTTATATTCGCTAATTTCAATCCTCTTTCAAGATTGACATGAGAGATAACATTTTCTGCTTCTATGTAACCTCCGCTTAAAACAACAACTGATAAGACAACAAGTGATAGGACAGACAAAAAACTAACTTTTGCATTTTTACTAAAATCTAGCACTTGCTCTTTGATTGTGTCTGTAGCCATCCCGCTTGATAGCAAAATACCTGTAAAAATAAAAGTAAGAGATATTATGACTATGTTTGGAGGATAGACGACCAATAATATCCAAAGGTATAAAGTGGCAGAGAAAGAAGAGAGTGTCAAAAATCTCCAAAAATTATCGGTTTTCCCGCCTATTACTATTTTGAATCCCTCATAAGCAATCCCCAAAAGAAAGAGGAGCCAAGCCACAAAACCAAGCACTCCGACAGTAATAGCGGAAGTTGGCACAAAACCAACGCCAAAACTAAAATCCGCATCCCAAAAAGGAGTAGCATTGACATCTATTGGTTTATTCAAAAACCACTCACTGGAAAACCTATTTGGCCCAGCGCCAAAGATCGGATTTTTCTGTATGCCCTCTTTGGCAACCATAATAGTGCTCTGCCAAGAAGGTCGGCTTTCTATATTTCCAATACCAAGTGAATTTGAAATATAGTCTTGTATACTCGTGCCTCCAATCAAAAATAAAATAGAAATTATTATTCCCGCAACAGAGAGAGAAGAAAATTTTGCTTTGACAGAAACCACAGAAGTATATCTCTCAGAAAGTCCATAGATAAGTATCATAAGTGAAACCACTCCAATAACAACCCAAACAGCTGGTAAGTTTATAAGTATGAGAAAAAACAATGAAAGAGCCATCGCTCCATATAGAAAAATTTTAAACAACTTGTCTAATTTCAAAAATTCCAAAGAAATGATAGACATCAGTAAGACTAAACCAGAAAAAATACCAAAGTCTGACCATTTGCCAACAAGATTTGAGGTTTTTCCTATAAGCACCCCAAAGCTCATAAAATCAATCGGAGCAAAAATACGAACAAGTTGATACAAAGCCACTACAACAAAAGATGCAAAAAATGCTATGTAGGCGTAGAAAATACTATCTTTTGTTTTAAATGTATTTGAAACCGTAAAAAGCAACAGACCAAACATGGCGATAGCAAAAAAGGTGTCTGTCTCAAAACCATAACCTATTAGAGACGCAAAGATAGAATCAGAAAAAATTGAGGATAATAGATAAACCACAATCAGCACTCCAAACAAAACAAGAGACCATGACTTTGGTATGGACATTCTCCCCTCTTTCAAAGCGCTTATTGAGTACATTAGAAAAAGTAACGCTGATGTGAAAAAGACTATTGCTGACTTAGTGAAAGCAAATGATATTGATAAATATGGCAAAAAAATTGTCGGTAAAATAAATATCAAACCAAGAAGAATATAGGTAGGCAAGTGTCGGAGAGTGTTTTTTGTTTCCATAATGTTATTAAAATATATGTATAAAGCACATTATATAGGATAGCCAACACAACTTCAATTTATAAGACATGTCCCTAGTCTTGTTGTTTTCATTTGATTTTATTTTCAAATTGTGATATAATGCAGGTAGAGCGTGTCGGGTAGTTGCTCTAAAATGTGTCGAGTCTGGGTTAAACCGATTTGTTAAAAGCAAATCGGTCGCCCGAACATGCGAAGCATGTTTTAGGGAGGAAAGTCCGAACATCCAATCGCCTTAGGGTGATAAATGGTAGTAGGTAACACCTACCGAGAGCAATCTTGGAGATGCGAACAGAAACGGTTTTTTTCGAAAGAAAAAAACCGTCCTGCAAAGCTTGCAAAAGCGAAGCAGGACGAGCAAGACTACAGGGTGGTGCCCTACTTCGCTCCTTATGGAGCTACAGAGGACATCAAAACCCAAGGTTTTGATGAAACGGCTAAATTCTTACCTGGATGCAAGGCCGTGCTTTGACTTTTGTCGAAGAGTGCCGCTAGAGCTAGCAAGTGATTGTTGGCCAAGATAAATAACTGCCATCCCTCTCCAGTTTTGGTTTATAGAAACTTCTGTTAATCAAAACTGGGGAGGGGAACAGAATTCGGCTTATAGACACGCTCTATATAAATCAAAAACCCGCCTTTACTGGCGGGTTTTTGATTTTTAATTCTCTATTTTTGTTTCAAAACTGCGTCATCTATTTCACAAATACCAGAGGCGCAGGCAAGCTCTTTTTTGAGCTCGGTCTCATCCTCTCTTTCATAAGTAATAAGTTTAGAAAAATCAAAGTGTTCAAGTTTTTTAATAAGCATAGTGTATCTTTTCTCATCTATCTCTTCATAAGGAGCAAGCTTGTATACATGATTGTCCCTTGGCAAAAAAGAGAGCCCCCCTATAATATCCCAGTTTTCATAAAGCCAGTTTGCCACCCCTACCCACTCATTTTCTCCGACAGATATGGTGGTTGAAGGATTGTGCTCTGTGTAATTTTCTTTGACAATTTTCCAGTATTCAAGTTGTTCTATGGCACTAAGTGTATCTTTAAAAATCTCTGTGTGACTAGGCGCTCTAACAGGAAATTCTAAAACGTAAGTGTTTGCGTTTTCTGGTGATTGCCCCACTTCTGGATAATATGGGATGCCTTGGTCTTTGAGCATTCTAAAAAGTGAATCTGTGGCAGAAATTCTAACCCTTCTTATATAATATGCAGAATGTCTAGGGTGCATACCAGAGGATGAACCAACGGTCTGAGAAACTGTGCCAGATGGTTTTACACATGTTACGCATGTAGAATCCTTTACTCCAAATTTTTTCGCATAAATTTTATTTACTCTTAGGGCTTCGTCTTTTAACTTACGAAGAACTTTAGGATCTCGCACAGCTTGCGAGTCAAACTGCCCCGTCAAAGAGACGCCAAGCAATCTCTCCTCATCACAATTTTTCTTCCATTCTTTTGAGAGATATTTAAAATTTGTAAGAGTGGATTGATATGTGCCAAGTATAGTAGCCAATCTTATCTTGCGAAGGAGCGTCTTTTCTGTATCATCCACTCTGCAGACCACTTCTGATAGATTACAAAATTGTTTTGACTGCAAAATAATCTCTCCGCATGGATTTGTACCTATAATACCGGTTATACGACCATCCTCTATAACGCCCTTCCTCTGGAAAAGCTCGATCCTTCTTTTAGGGAGGGTTTTTATAAGCCCCCCTCTGTTGAAAATACCCCTCTCTCCTGAACCACTCTTCATTAGAGCCACCCATTCGGTCAAAAACTCATCATTTGTCGGCTTGGATAGGTATACTGCGGAGTTGTTCGCTACAGCTCTCTGGTGATTTGTGAGATAAAATTGTCCCTTTTTTGCGTCACGCACATCATCATCATCAAGATCAGAAAGAGAAATCATAGCGCTTCTCCTCACCCCGCCTGAAACAACTATGGTACCGATCATGCAAAGTATATCGTGTGCATCTATGTTGGTAAGCCGTTTGCCTTGCCTTGAAAGCATTTTGTTTCTGGTAAAGTTCATAAGGTCGCGAAGTGGTTCTGGACCTGATGCCTTGCCCCCAAAAGAAACGCGAGCCCCGGCTGGGCGGATTTTTGAATAATCAAACTCCACATCTTCACCTGATGCCCAAGTGCTCATCCCGTAAGAAAGAGCCTCAGCCCAACCTTCTTTACTATCTGGTATCACATAATTTAGTTTCTTTTTTCCGTTTTGATATTTTATTTGTGGAAGTTTCTGTATATTTTGACTTTCTACTGCAAAACCCACGCCAGTACCACACATTGATATATACGCCACCTCTGCAAAGTCTTGGAAATTTTCTGGAGCAATGAAAGAACAGTTATATGCGCAAACATTTGTGCTTCTTGCAGGGTCTCCGGCAAATTGCATTAGTCGCATTGACGGCATCGCTTCCTGGGACAAAATACCTTGTCGCACTTCTTTGTATTCTTTTGGTGTAAGTTTGTTGCCAATATTTTCTTTCATAAAAGAAATATATCGGTCTACTGTCTCCACCCATGTCTCTCTTCGCCTTTCATCTTTCAGCCATTTTGAATACGAACGATAATAAACTAGCTCGCCAAGAGGATTTTTAAAATATTGCTTACTTTCTTCTACAAGTTTTTTAACTTTCTCCGGAACAATCATTCCTTTCTCTCGCAGTTCACTTCTTCTTTGTCTATAAATAATATAACTCTTGGCAGTATTTACATATTCGCTCAATATAAGCTCTTTCTCTACAGAATCTTGTATCCCCTCAACACTTGGCACAAAATCTTTGTGTTTTTTTACAACACGGACCAAGTCTGCCAACACTTTATTGGCGACAAGCTCTGCCTCTTCTTCTGACCCCTCATCTGATGCAGTCATTGCTTTGAAAATAGCATTTATGATCCGCGCAATATCAAAATCAACTATTTTTCCATCTCGTTTTTTGACCTTTGTGACAATAGAACTGGCCTTCCTTACATTTGTAGAGGTATTATTTCCCATAGAGAAAAGTGTATCTAGCTATTAAATTTATATACCTATATTTTACGGCTATTGGGTGCTCATAAATAGTGGATAACTCTCCTTTTTAATATCAAATAATATTTTAGGAGAAAAGAAAAGGGTCGTAAAAAGCCATTTCTTTAAAATGGCTTGCGTGTGGGGTTTCTGGACAAAGATTTTAGAGCGAAATTTGGAGTTTGGCTCCTTCTTCAATTTTATATTTATCGGAAAATCCGCTTTCTGCCTCAAAAACATAAAATGAGGGCACTTTGGGGTAGAAAATCTTAGGAAAAGAAAGAGGGCTGACATTTTTTGTCATATCAACCACTCTGTATTCTTTATCCAACCATAAAATGTCTAAGGCAAACTGCATATCTTTCATCCAAATGCCATGTTTATCTTCTTTTTTGAAAATAAATAACATCCCCGTTGTTCCTATCTCGTTTCTTCCACCCAGTCCTCTCTTCATATCTACTTCTCTACTTACAACCTCTATTGGAAACCCATTGCCAAATAAAATGATGGTGGATTTGTTGTTCAAAAGAAAAATAATCACTAGTGAAAAAGCCAAATAAGCTATAAGAAATAAGATTTTTTTGTTTTCAGCTCTAGTTAACATTTAATACTCAGCTAGATGAAATCTAAACTTAATACGAACCATTTTTAATATAGTTTTTAATTCTCTCTTTTATAATCTCCATAATCACAAAACCGGACAAACCATATAATAATAAAACAACAAAGGGATAATAGTTGATATAATCAAAAACAAATAATGACGCTGAAATAAAAACTCCAAGAGTCGTTTCCAAAATTAGTAAAATATAATTCAGTGTATATATTAAAATTTTGCGAAATGAAATATTTATATCTCCATTTTTATAAACAACATAACTCCATGCCAGCAATAAAAAAACTAAACCGGCAAAAATAAACTGCACAATATTTTGCTTAGTCAAATTAACGCTGTAAGTAAATCCTGGCAAATTTATTACCATAGCTTGAAACAATCTGAAAAAACAATACAGCCATAATGTTAGAAAAATAAATAGCAATATATTTTTTTCTTTGCATGTATTTCCATAATTTATTATCTTGTTCACAATTGCGTGTTGGCGGGCCCACGAGGATTCGAACCTCGGTCAACGGTTTTGGAGACCGCTATTCTACCACTGAACTATGAGCCCTTCACATACTATTCTAGCAAAAATTCTCCGTTAGGAGAATTTTAAAATAACTACCCGGTCATCTTTGCTTCTTTGTGGGCAGTTTGTTTCCTGCACCATCTGCAATACTTTTTAAGCTCAATCTTTCTCTCTACAAGTTTTTTGTTCTTGCTTGTATAGTAATTGGCCTGTTTGCACACGGAGCATTTAAGTCTTAAAAGTCTATCTTGGGACATGAAATATAAGTTAATAGTTTACCCTGTTAAATAATCAGCCTTATGCTGATTGATTTTGTATCGACAAAATCATTTAACAGGGTGAATAAGGTTTTTAAAGTAAAATACAAAATTCACTAGGGCGATATACTAACATAATATATAGGGAAAGAAAAGACTGATTATAATCACCCTTTTCCTAGGTGGTGCGCCGGGTAGGATTCGGTCACGAGTTACTAAGTATTTTATTTCGCTTCGCTCATAAAATACAAAGTACTCTCGACCCCGACTCGGCGACAATTTTGCTTCGCAAAATCGTAGAACGGCTACGTGTTTCGAATCCTACCGTCAGCTACAAAATATATGTCGCGTGATGCTTTCGCATCCCGCTCCTTTATTTTGTGCGCCGGGTAGGATTCG
>CAYHGJ010000022.1:0-11756 GCA_964356235.1 uncultured Candidatus Saccharibacteria bacterium
GCCTTCGGATCTTCAAGCCCAACATCCTCCGATGCAAAAATAACCATCCTACGGGCAATAAATTTTGGGTCTTCCCCCGCTTCAATCATCCTGCCAAGATAATAAAGAGCGCTGTCCGGGTTGCTTGCTCTCATACTTTTTATAAAAGCGCTTATAAGATTGTAATGTTCTTCTCCACTACGTCCATATTTCACTCTTTTTTCTTGGAGCGCTTTAAACAAATTTTCCGCAGAAACTTCGCCGTAAAGCTCATGTGTAGTTTCAAGAGAGCCGATAGCAAGTCTAGCATCCCCATCTGAAAAATTTATTATCTCTTTCAAAGCGTCATCTTCGATTTTTATGTTTGCTCGTTTTAATATAGTCTCCATCTCCGTATCAGAAAGCTGATTTAGCACAAAAACTTTAACTCGAGACAAAAGAGCGGGAATGACTTCAAAACTCGGATTTTCTGTGGTCGCTCCTATCAAAGTAATCCTGCCACTTTCCACATATGGCAAAAGAAAATCCTGTTGGGCTTTATTAAACCTGTGTATTTCATCTAGAAAAAGTACGGTCGGCGAAAGAGTTTTGTTTGCCACAATTTGTCTTATTTCATCCTTGCCAGCAGAAACCGCAGAAAGTTCCACGAAGTTGGCCCCGAGAGAATTGGCATAAATCCTACCGAGAGTAGTTTTGCCAGAACCGGGAGGACCCCAAAGAATAAAAGAAAATAATTTCTTCTCTTTTGTGGCTACCCGTATTGGCCCAGTATCACCGACAAGATGTTTTTGGCCGACAAATTCATCTAGGTTGTTGGGACGAATTTTAAAAGCTAGGGGTGGCATAAATGTGATTATATCACTATATCACTATAATCTAACTCACGTGTTTATATGACTTGGCTAGAACTTACTTTGTAAAAAATTCTTGAAATATTAAAAACAAAACCGTCTAAACGATTAAAATTAGTTCTCCGAGAAAACTCAAAGAACGTGCTTCTATTCATACCTAAGTGCTTCAATAGGGCTCTTCTTTGATGCTTGTAACGCTGGATACAAGCCAAATCCTATGCCAACAAGCGCAGAGCTTAATATCCCTATGAAAGCCGCCAAGTACGGAAATGTAAACGAAAAAGCAAACCCCAAAAAAAGATTTAGTAGCAAAGACACGACAAGCGCTCCAAGACTACCTAGTAGTATTCCTATTATTCCACCAGAGAGGGTCAGAAGCACCGCTTCAAGTAAAAATTGATATAGAATGTCTTTATTTGTAGCTCCCACCGCTTTTCGAAGTCCTATCTCTTTTGTCCTTTCTGTCACAGAAACAAGCATTATATTCATGATACCTATACCTCCAACTACAAGAGCCACTCCAACAACTAGCGAGAGAAAAATAGTAAAAGAGCCAATAATAGTGCCTACTTGTTCCACCAATCCTTGCTGAGTCTCCACATAGAAATCATCATCTTCTTCATTTTTAATATTATGTAAATCTCGAAGGGTCCTCTCTATATCTTTTACGATCTGATCTACAATATCTGCATTTTCAGCTCTGGCGGTAATTTGGGTGTAGTGTTTTTGTCCAGAAAGATAGGCCTGCGCGGTGGAATAAGGCACAAGCACTAAATCATCCACATTGAAAAATACCACCTGCCCTTTCTCCTTAAAAATACCGATGATTCTAAATTTATTATTTTTTATTTCTATATATTTGCCTATCGGGTCTATATTTAGGCCAAACAATTCCTCTTTTACTTTTTTACCAATCATCACAACTTTTGATTTTGCCCGAATATCACGCTCGTCAAACATGTTTCCGCGTTCAAGTTCCAAGTCAAAAGCGTCCATTACAAACTTTGCGCTAAACCCAAGCACAACTGGCTTATAGCTTTCATTACCATAAGTCACTTTTCCAGGAACAAGTATCTCCGGAGATATATCAATAAGACCAGGCACGTTTGACTTATTTTTTACAGCATTAAATTCTCTGTCTTTTAGAGAATCAGCAAATAAAGTCTCCGCATAGTCAGTAAAACCCTTTGGCTCTTTGCCCGGTCTTATGACTATAGTCTCCGCCCCAAGCCCTCCAAGCTCCCCCACAATGACATTCTGGATGTTGCCGCCGGCTGCGGATATAAGAATGATTGCAGCAATACCAATAACAATACCAAGTATTGTAAGAAGAGACCTAGATTTGTGCCTAAGGAGTGAGGCAATCGCTGTTTTTAGTGTGCTATCCAGTTGCATATTATTTTATAAATAGAGATGCAGACCTCCTCGTCATTACTTTTTCATCTTTTTCTATAAGTCCATCTTTTATATGTATTATTCTTTCCGCGTGCTCGGCAGTAGTGGTTTCGTGAGTAATAAGCACGATAGTATGACCTAAGTCTTTGTTTAGTTTTTCAAATATTTCCATTATTGATTGCCCAGACTTGGTATCTAGGTTTCCCGTAGGTTCATCCGCAAAAATTATCTTTGGTTTTCTAACAAGAGCCCTGGCTATGGCCACTCTTTGCTTTTCACCACCGGAGAGTGTGGATGACAGACTATTCAAGCGATGGGAAAGACCAACCGACTCTATGGCAGAGAGAGCCATGTTGTCCCACATTGCTTTTGGAATACCAGAATATACAAGCGGTAATTTTACATTGTCCAATACTGATGTTTTCGGCAAAAGATTAAACATTTGAAAAACAAAACCCATTTCTTCATTTCTGGCGTAAGCTACTTCATCATCTGTCATCTCAGAAAATTGCCTATGGTTAAAACTATACTCGCCCCCCGTTTGTCTATCGAGAAATCCCAATATATGAAGAAGTGTGGACTTACCAGAACCAGATGGCCCCATAACTGCCAAAAACTCCCCTTCCTCAACAGAAAGAGAAGCCCCCCGCAGAGCTTCTGTGCCATCGCTATAACGTTTCGTTAAATTTTTAGCTTCTAAAAAAGCCATATTATCTTTCTATTAGAAGTACATCTCCCTCTTTCACGCCAGATGTAACCTCCACCATGCCATTCTCATCCTTAATGCCTATTTGCACATCCACATCGGTCGTACCCCCATTTTCATCCATTATTTTTACAAAAGTATTTTTTTCAGAATAATTTATAGCTCTTGAAGGAACAGCCAAAACATTCTCTTTGCTATCCGTGGTTATATCCACATTTGCGGTCATGCCAGAGCGAATTTTTTCATTTTTTTCCCTAAACTGCAAAATTGTTTTATAAGTAGAAACCCCATCCATCTGCGTCTCAGCTGGTTCTATCTTTGATACGACAGCAAAGAATACCGGCTCATCTCCATAAGCATCCAGGGTGGCTGACGCTTCGTTGTTTATTTCAAGCTTCTCAATATCCGCCTCTGGCACAAAAGATTCTATCTCATAGTTAGACTCGGATATTACTGATATAACAGAAACATTGCCAGCAACATTTTCTCCAACTTTCAAATCCTGTTTTGTTATCACTCCATTTATAGGAGAAATGATTGATTTTTTAGACAAATCCGCCTTATAACGCGCTACCGTGGAACGAGCCTTCTCTACGAGAGCTTTTTGTGATTTTATATCTTCCACCGAAGCTGATGATTTTTTAAGGGCTAATGTTTTCTCTTCCACCTCCAAGTTTACCTCTGCTGTTTTCATGGATTGCTCGGCAGTTAATACGTTTGAAAAAGCAGTATTAAGATTTGTCCTAGCTTGATACACGTCCGATTTGTAAGTGTCTATGGTTGTCTGAGTTAGGCCACTCTTTACCTCCAAGCCATTTATAACAAGAGACAACTTGTCTACAAAATTTTGCAAAGAAAAAATATATTGCTTCACCACATCAGATGATTCATAAATATTTTCGCCTGAAGAAACGAGTAAGTCTTGCCAAGACAAAAGAGTCCTCTCAGCAGTAGCTCTTGCGTTTTCTATTTCCCTTTTTAAGGATTGGTCAGCAATGTCAAAATTTAAATACGGATTTACCACACGAGGATTACTAAAAAATTTATCAGCCTTCCCCCTTATGGCATCATCCGAGAGAGTATATCCATACCTTATATAGTTTGATAGTGTTTTTTTTGATTCATCAAATATCAGTTTTGCTTTGCTTACAGTCGCTTCTTGCAGAGATATTTCTTCTGGTTTGGCGCCCACTCTCAATTCTTCAAGGCGCGCTTCTTCTGATAGGAGGTCCGCTTCTGCTCCTCTTAGGTTAGACAACGTATCTGCGCTGGAAACATAAGACAGCACTTGTCCTTCATAAACTTCTGTGCCAACCTTGCCATAAAGAAACGAGACTCTGCCACCGACCTCAAAAGAAAGATCCACGCTTTCTGCAGGTTTAACCTTTCCGGTAACACTAACGGTCTCTTTTATAGAAGCGCGTTCTACTTTTACTGTTTCAAGGGGTGGTTTGTTGATTTGCGCATAAACAAAAAAGCCAGCAACTCCCAAAAGGACAACAGCGATAGGTATCCATACGAGCTTATACTTCAAAATTTTTAAAGTTTTCTCTATTGTCACCTGGTTATTTTTAAAATTTATAAGATAAGATAGTTATATAAAACATCGGTAGACCAAACTAAACTAGGAGGTCTTTTGTCTACCCCCAGCACTCTAACAAACATATTATAACCCTAAACAACCCAAAAGGCATACCGCCATTGAAAAACTAAACGACTAATCATCGATAGACAAAGTTTTCAACATTCGCATAAAATCTGTGACAATTTTATCCGTTCCCTCAATATAAGTGACACTTGCCATATAGACATATTTATCTGTCGCAAAAACAGCACTCTCCCCCCTGTATAAGCCGTCCCACCCATATACAAAACCAGGAAACCCAGATATTTCTACCGGCGTAATATCTCCATCACCCATCTTATAATTTGAGTTTGCATTCCCTCTTATGAAAGACTCCGCAGTATAATTGTCCAAATTATTTTGGAAGACATCTATTGTTATAGAGGTCGGGCCATCCCCTACAATATCACCAGAAAGAAGCGCCCTGTTTGTTTCACTGTCTTCTATAAGTAAAATCTGTTTGCGCAAGCGCTCTCCATTACCCAAGTTTTTCTCTTCCAAAATATACCCTTTTGGGTAACCAAAAGATACAAGTAGCTCGGGAGACACAAACTGCTCCAAAGGTTCTCCATCTTGTAAAAATTCCTCTGTTCCTACAAAAGATGCCCCTCCAAGCCCAACACTAAATATAAAGTATGCCCCTAGACCTAATCCTATAAAAACTATTATCCCTATTGCTATATTTTTATTTTTCATACAATTTAAGTATAGCCATAATCTGACCTAAGATAAAGGATCGTCATGTTTTGCTTCCTCATCCACCACCATTTTCACATTATCCTGCTTGTCAATATCAGATAATCTAAAACTTAAATAGCCCAGAAGCGCAAGTTGTAAGGTCGGCGTCAAGCCAGTTTTTAATACCGGAATAATTGGCATCATCTCATTATATATCCATCGCCCGGTAACAAGCGCCCATTTTTCAATAAATATTGAAAGTATTAGTAGTAAAAAAACGGATAGCCAGATAGAAATGTTTCTCCAAGGTAGAAAAATAATAAAAAATGCAGAGAGAGTAATAAACAAAGCGTCAAAAAAAGATGCCCTCACTAAAACAGCTTCTGTGATTTCTTCCCCTTTAAAATAGACATACATAAGGGAGTGAATATTTTCCCAAATCAGATTGAGAAAAAAGGAAACTATAAAAACAAACCCTAATTTTTTTGCATTATTTGACATAATTTTCATCTAACGACATTCTAACATTCTACAGAATGTTAGAATGTCGTTAACACTATTTCTTTAATAATCATCCACTGAATACACCAATCGCCTGACCTATATTATTATACCCATCTTTTTTAAGAAGTTTAACAAGCCCTTTGTTTATATCTCCTACAAGTTGTGGGCCCTCGTATATCATACCTGTAATAAGTTGCACCAAAGTGGCTCCAAGTTTTATTTTTAAATATGCGTCTTCTGCGCTAAAAACCCCACCACACCCTATTATCACAAAATTCTTCCCATATTTCTGATAAGTGTAAGATATAAGTTCGTTAGATTTTTCAAATGTCGGCTTACCACTAAAATTGCCCCTACCAACCTTTTTCAATTCTTCTCTATCAAGATATTGATTGCTTCTGTCTTTAACAAGATTGGCCACAACCAATCCTTTTATGAAAGCAAACTGACTCGTCACAAAAACTAGCTCATCTATTTCTTCAAAACTTTTTTCCAAAGGCATTTTAATAAAAACTGGTTTCTTTATATTCAAAACCTTAAGGGTATTCAATAGAACCTGCAATCCATTTTTAGAATCAACTCTTTCAGTAAAATCGGTGATATTGATGAGATTGGGACAACTGATGTTTAATTCATAATAATCAAAATACTTATCTGAAAAACTGGCCCTTTCAAACCCACCTTTTATATCAGCCACTATCTCTTGAAAGCTATCGTATTTTTTGTTTGTAGAGCCAATACTTAAACCCACAGGATAGCTCCTCTCTGTTTTTTTAAGTCTTGCTAACACTTTTTCCACTCCTTCATTTTTAAAACCTTTGTTTACTAAAATTGATTTTGATTTTGGCAACCTGCCAAGCATGGGCTTTGGGTTGCCAGAGTATGGCTCATTAGTAAGAGTGCCAACCGTCTCAAAGCCAAAACCAATAGACGGCAGTATATTTATAAGTTTGGCGTCATAGTCAAACCCTGCAGCAAGGCCAAGTGGATTTTTAAAATCTATCCCAACTATTTTTTGATTTAGAGATTCATCTTTAAAATCAAACATTTTCCTTACCAAATACCGACAAAAAGATATTTTGCCAAGAACATCCCCTTTTAACATAAAAAGTGAATGAGTAAAATCTGCCGAAAAAAGAAATAATATCGGTTTTAGTATTTTTTTATACAAAAATCTAATAACTTGACTCATAGATAACCATTATACTCCAACAAAAAATCTCAACCACTAGTCGAGATTTTTTGTTATTTGTTCCTGTCTTTCTAACACAAACTTCTTTCTCATCATCACTTCTTCAGAAATACGACCTGGTTAGTGCTAACGCACATCAAATTTCATCATCATTCCGGCCTCCAAGTGTTCTGCGATGTGACAATGTACCATCCATTCACCAGGGTTTGTCATCTCGACAAGAATCTCAACGGTGTCACCATTTGGAATAAGCATAGTATCTTTCCAAACAAGGTTATCATTTAGCTTACCGTTCGTGCTTAAGACCAAAAATCGTTGGCCGTGAAAGTGAATCGGATGTTGCATCGGGTGCATGGAATCTCGGTCATTCTCGATTTTGATTTTTATCTTGTCACCAACTTTAAATTCCCAATCAATATCCATATTTTTCTTGCCGGTGTCTTCATCGAGAATCACCCACTTCATCATGTCGGGATTAGACACAGCGTTCATCATAGTGTTGCTGTCTTCCCATTCAATTGGATCGCCACTCGCCATCATTTGGCTGTTGGGCATGATCTGGCCACCCCCATGCATATTGTGACCGCCGGCATTATTTTGCATCATTCCTTGCATATCCATACCCATATCAATTGTGAGCTTCAGACGTTTGTCTGCCGATTTTTTGAAGGACGACCGGAATGCATCAATTTCAGATTGTATATCTTTGTTTGAGCGCAATACTGCGAACTCCTTTTCAAAAGAAGTGGCAACTTTTTCACTTGCAACCACGACTGTTCCGAGAGTATAGGTACGCTCCGGAGTTTTGTGTTCAAGCTTATATGACCCCACATTAGCAAACAGCACCTCAACAATGACTCGCTCGGAAGGGCTCAAAATAATGTTATCACTCCACATTTCGCGCTCGTATTTGCCACCGTCAGCTCCTACAAGCTTCATCTTTGCACTGGGAATGGAGAGGCTGAATGTTCTGGTATTTGCAGAGTTTGTGATATAGAAGCGGATTACTTCTCCGGCCTTTGCCTGAAGCGAGTAATCTGTCTTTCCGTTTACAAGCATAGTATTACCAAACCGACCCATCAGGGTACGGTCAGCTAACGCTTTGCTAAATACTGCAATCTTGCCATTTTCCATGAGTATATCGTCTACAAAGAGCGCAACTTCACGATTGACGGGAGACCAATAGTTTCGGTCACTCGGAACTACAAGATAGTTGCCATAGAGACCAAGTTCCTGCGCGTAATCTTCCCGAATATGAGGATGATACCAGTACATGCCCTCGTCTGGGAATTCAACTTTGTAGGTAAAAGATTCGCCCGGTTTAACCTCTTTCTGTGTGACATCTGGTACACCATCGAATTTATTCTCCAGCCGGACACCGTGCGAGTGAATCGTGGCATCAACGTCGGTGTTGTTGGTAAAATTCAAAATAATTTCTGCGCCCTGATCTACCTTGATCATGGGCCCCGGAATCATGCCATTATACGCGAGCATTTTGACCGGCGCTTCGCCGATTGTTTTCTTTACAATTGAAGCAGTAAGATTATATGAGTCACCGTTCACAAGCTCGACTGTTTCGCTAGGTTTAGCTTCTGGGAGACCGGCTATATCAGTAGAAAATACCCCTCTTGCAGTAAGAATACCGGGGCCACGATTGGTATAAATCAATATACCAACAAGAATAACAATAATAATTGATATGGTTGTGGTGAGCATTTTTTTCATAGCAGTAGTTTATTAATTATTTTACACTTTTAATTTTGGTTCAACTCGTTTAAGCAAAACGGCATTAGTGGCGACAATGATTGAAGAAGCTGACATAAGTAAAGCGGATATTTCCGGCCGTAGGGACAGACCAAACGAGGTATAAAACACTCCAGCCGCAACGGGAATGGCCAGTAAGTTGTAAATCGCCGCCCAAAACAGATTCTGTTTCATTTTGGTGACTGTTGCTTTGGAAAGTCTAATGGCGGCTACAATGTCGTAGGGGTCAGATTTCATGAGAACGATATTGCCAGTTTCAATTGCGACGTCAGTTCCTGCACCGATGGCAATACCAATATCAGCTCTTGCCAATGCCGGAGCGTCATTGATCCCATCACCCACCATGGCAACAAACTTACCCTCATCCTGTAATTTTTTCACGTACTGTTCCTTGTCCTGAGGCAGGACTTCGGCAAAAAATCGATCAATTCCTAATTCTTTGCCTACTGCCTCGGCGACCTTAGTATGGTCGCCGGTAATCATAACTACTTCAAGACCTAAAGCTTTAAGTGCGGTAATTGTTTTTTTAGAGCTTGGTTTAATGGTATCGGCAACACCTGTCACTCCTACAATTTTGCCATCCACTGCCATTACGTTTAATGTTTTACCTTGAGTGGCTAAAGCATCAATTTGGTCGCGCTGGCTTCCTGTATTAATATCGTTATCCGTCAATAATTTTTCTTTGCCTGAAAAGACTTGTTTACCGTTAATTGTACCCTTAAGTCCATACCCAGAAATGGACTCAAAATTGGAAACTTTTTCAATATTCAACTTTCGATTCTTTGCCTCATCGACAATGGCTTTAGAGATCGGATGATTGGAAGCCGAACCAATAGCCGCTTGTAACATCAAAACTTGATCGGAGCTAAAGCCGTTCCATCCGAGTACGTCGGTTACTTTAGGTTTACCCTCGGTGAGTGTTCCAGTTTTATCAAGGACGATAGCGGTGAGACGGGAAGTGTTTTCAAGCGTAGCAGCATCTTTGATGAGGATGTTATGTTTTGCGCCTATGCCCGTCCCCACGGCAACAACCGTCGGCGTAGCGAGCCCCAGAGCGTCAGGGCAGGCAATAACGACCGTTGATACTGCGAAAGTCAGAGCTGTCAGAAACCCGGCTCCGGCTATGATATACCATCCAAAGAATGCAGCCAGACCAGACCCGATAGCAACTATTACAAGCCACCCTGCCGCTTTATCGGCAATGCGCTGACCGGGAGCCTTGGAGTTTTGAGCTGTTTCAACCATTTTTATAATCTGAGCCAGCACCGTCTCCGAACCAACTTGTTTGGCCTTGAATTTGAATGTACCGGTCAAATTTACCGATCCTCCGACCACTTTTGCGCTTATGGTTTTAGTAACGGGAATGGATTCTCCAGTTACGAGTGATTCATCAATAGAACTTTCACCTTCAACGATTTCGCCGTCCACCGGCACTTTATCTCCAGGCCGCAAAACAACGATGTCGTCGTGAACTATTTCCGAGCTCGGAATGCTTATCTCTTTGCCACCTCTGATGACATTCGCCTTCGGCGGTACGAGATCAAAAAGTGCACGCAAGGCATCTGATGTGCCCCTGCGAGATTTCATTTCCATCCAATGGCCAAAAAGAACGAATGTAACAAGCAGTGCTGCTGCTTCATAAAAAGTCTCTGATTCAGGCTTAATAAATGTAAGTAGTACGCTGAAAAGATAGGATGCCAAAACACCCGTAGCAATCAACACCGCCATGTTGAGCTTTTTAGCCTTAAGCGAATAGTATGTTCCGGTGATAAAGATTGAGCCAGTCCAAAAGACAATTGGCGTAGTGAGAATAAGGAGCAACCAATTAATCGGAATAGGCGTCGGCAGATTTAATTTTAAAAAATTTACGCCGACCGGAGAGTACAGGAAAATAGGGATTGAAAGCAGAAGCGAAATCAGGAATCGGCGGCGCATGTCCACTTCCATCTTCTTGGCGATTGACGGATTAGTCATGGCCGCCTCGTGGTCGGCGTGGCTTTGGCGAGCAAACATTTTCTGCATGTCATGACCTACGTGGGAATCAGCTTTTGTCGGAATTAAATCCATGCCACACCCTGGGCACTTACCAGGCGCATTTTTAATTACCTCCGGGTGCATGGGACAGGCGTACATGGTTTTTGTAGTTTGTGATTCTGTGTTGTGGTTATTCTGGTTCATATATTTATTTCTTATTTTCAATCGCTTAACTTGTAATTTCTAAGTTGCAACTCTTATGTTCTCTACACCACACTTCGTATTTCTTGACCCGTTCCTCGCTTTCATAATATAGACCGCGTCCGAGACATTGGTGGATGTTTCCATTGCTCTCCTTGTCATTGTAACTTGAGGGGTTCATAAAATTATATTTGTTTTATCAATCTTAACTTTTTCCAAGCGATGTGTTCATAAATGCTCGACCATAAAAATCCAAAACTGAAAGCAAACATTAATTCTTCAAGCGGTATGCCGAGTACCAATACACCCGAGATGACTGACAAATTCCAAACTTTCTCTACATAACCCGGGTACATCACAATAAGACTAAGGAAATAAAAAAAGTACAAGCCGAGAAAAAGGAATCCGCTTGTGATTATTTTTTTCTTTAAATCCGGCCGACAGTAGCACGCGCTCAAACCACCCACGATCATAGCAATGATTGAGGAATATATTGGATTTAAGTTTGTCGTGAGGAGCAAAAGAATTAGAATCGCCGGGGCTGAAAGAATTGTCCACAGATGAAAACGATGCCGGACGGAGCGGTGCTCTTTATCAGAAATTGAGATATTTTTCACTTTAAATATTAGCCCATAAATCACTACCGCGATACCTCCTATTCCAAAAGAAAAAAACAGACTTTCAATATCAAATCCAGTTCGAAGGGCAAGATCAAATAACGATGGTGGCGACCAGTATTCTGGCACAAAAATCGGTTCAGTTAATCCGAGTAAGGATGTCCATAAGCTCACAACCAGCATCTCTTTTCTTTCGGTTTTTAAGCCAAGAGAAAAGTAAATTACAAGCCAGACCGCAATCAATATTAAACTCCAAATTAGCCAGATGTAT
>CAYHGJ010000023.1:0-10678 GCA_964356235.1 uncultured Candidatus Saccharibacteria bacterium
AAGTTGGAACGAACCTACAATTGCGAGACAAATCCGTCTCCGTCTCATTTTGCCCACCCACCGAATTCGCATTTGCTTGCAAAACAGATTCGGATTTCGCCCACCCCCTTCTCGAGACCGCGCGCAAGCGCGCGGGGGAATTTTCCGACCAAGTTATGAATTGTGCGGGTGAGAGGAATCGAACCCCCGCTAACTGGTTGGAAACCAGTAGTTCTACCATTAAACTACACCCGCCTTTTATAATTCCACGGAAACATTTTGTCTAGAATTACTTTCTCTAGAATATCTCTACGTTTGTATTTTTTCAAACGATACTCGCTCGATTTTGCCTCTGTTATGTCTTCACACTCCACAAAAGCTACAATTGCTAGAGGCCTCATGTTTTTTGTCGCGGAGACTAAGCCAGAATTATGCATCTCTAATCTTTTATCAAGATCAATTGTACTACCCACATAGTATCTAGTATTTTTGGAGCTCTGTAAAATATATACTACTGGCTTTCTCATACTTTCGTAATTCTACTCCGACCCCTGTCGGAGTCCGACTTTGGTCGGACCATTAAACTACACCCGCCTTTTAGCACGAATGGGAACATACTACCAGAAGACATCATTTCATTCAATTAGGCAACTAAAACTATTCCCACACATTCTCACATTCTTAAGAATGTCAGAATGTGTGAGAGTGGAGGGAAATCTGATGTGCGAGGAGACCTCTAATCTGTTAATATTAGAGGATGACATTTTGGGCACTATTTGTGAAAAAAATAAGCACCCTGGTCCTTACACTTGGGGTTATTTTGGGTTTCTACTCCCCCGCTATTCCAAATACAGCCGTAAATGAAAACAAAGATACGCCTGCCATAGTTGAGCTTCAGAAAGATCAAGCTACCACAAGTCCTAAAATAGTTATAGGAGGAGAAGAACAAGCGGACACTCCACCAGAAGAAGAAATTTTTATAGACCCAAGCGGTATATTGGATATTCAAAGAAAGATAGATGAGGTTAGGGCAGAAATAAATCGTCAAATATCTGCAAAAACTCCTCAACCCACCCCCTTTTCTGGCTCTGATATAAACACTAAGACCCGCAGTGCCCTAGTAAATATTTTGTGCATATCAGATACTCAAAAAGTTCGTTCCATCACAGGAAGCGGTGTTGTGGTGGACCCGCGCGGGGTTATTCTTACGAATTCTCACATTGGACAATATTTTCTTCTTAGAGATTACCCCGCCATAAAAAATGTAAACTGCACTATTCGCACAGGAAGTCCCGCTATTCCAAAATATGAAGCAGAACTTCTCTACCTCTCCCCTCTTTGGATAAATGACAACAAAACGACTATTGCAGAAACAAATCCTCTTGGTACAGGAGAGCATGATTATGCATTTTTGATTATTACAAAAGCGATTACAGGAGAGGTTCCAGAAGAATTCAACTATTTGCCGATGCTTATCTCTGATGGGGAGCTTGTTGTTTCGAAAAATGTTGTAGTTGCGGGATATGCCGCCGGGTTCTTGGGAGGAGTGACTGTTCAAAAAGAGCTCTACCCTGTTTCTGCTCTTTCAAAAATATACGAATTGTTTACTTTTACAGATGACACACTAGATTTGATATCTATCGGTGGTAGCGTGGTTGCACAAAGAGGTTCTTCTGGTGGGGCGGTGGTTGACGATGGAGGCAATCTGATCGGAGTGATCGTAACATCAACAGAAGCAGTAAACACGTCTGATAGAGATCTGCGAGCGGTTACTATTTCACATATAAACAGAAGTCTCTCGGAGAGTCGTGGTTCAAGTATCTCTGCCCTACTCTTGGGTGATATAAAAAATAAATCAGAAAACTTTAATAGTGTTGAGGCACCAAACCTGAAACAAATATTGGTGAACAGTATCGAGAGTGTCATATAGTTTCTGAAGGCCAGATAGAGGTTAAACCTCTATCTATAATCTAAAAACCCCATACGCGAGTGTGGGGAGGAGGTCATTTTACTCAACAATTTTGCAATATCTGACAAGAGCTTTTTCGATGAACTCACGGAAGGTTTTGGTTGAGAAACGAGTCCTCTTAATGAGGAGCATATCCCCTTCTTTGAAGTCCTGTGGGTATAGACATAATGGTGGGACTTGAACATAATTCTCGGAATGGTTATTGAGGCCGTAAAAAACAGGGCATTCTCCGTGGGTGCCATACCAGTCGATTTTATATGTCTTAGCTACGAAACCACCTCGTTTGTTTTGGACCGTAAGCTCCCCACCAATTAATTCTACATAAGCCTTTAGGCAGTCAATTTTTAGACCACCAACTTCTAAGACCATGTCGTTTTTATAGAATAAAACCTTTATGATAATTTTGCGCATTTCGCTCCTCCTATTCTATAGTACACATTACATAAGAAATTTAGATAGTCAACCTGAATAAAAAGACCCATGGAGTGGTCTTTTTATTCTCAATTATAATTCTCTCTTCCTTAACGAAAATTCCTGTAGATGTTTCCCAGGCTTCTGGTTCAATACTTTGTCGGGGCGCCGGGAATCGAACCCGGCCCTTATGTTCCCAAAACATATATACTACCGATATACTACGCCCCGATTTTTGTTGATACAAAATCAACCTTGAAATCCTATCATAAGATAAGCCATTTATAAAATGGTCTTTGTTTTGGGATGTTTTTGTCGCAATAAAATCTAAAGGACATTTTCTAAATAACGAATATGAGCTTTTTTGTTAAGGACATTTAAAAGGACAATACAGGCATCTATTTGCCAATCTACCTCATCTAAGCCATTTTCTAGGAGATATGTTTCTGTGGCCCTAACTACCCTTTTCATTTTCCACGGGTGAAGGTTTTCCTCCGGCCTGAAAGCGTCGTTTGTTTCATAAGAAACATGAGAAACCGTTTTGACTTCCACAAAGTGCCAAACAGAATCTTTGGTAACGATAACATCTATTTCTCCCCACTTTTTAAGATAGTTTCTCGCTACCACTTTGAACCCTTTCTTTTTTAGGTAGATACAAGCCAAATCTTCTCCCACCTTCCCCACCTTTTTTCTATGTTCGCGACTATTTTTTATGTACGGGTATCGGTTTGAGGGAGAAATGTTATTCATGAAACATATTTTATCTGTTTTATGGCCTAAATACTAGCAACTAGCACCATTTTAGCCATTAGGTTAAGCAACCCACACACCCTATACCACACCCTATACCCTATCCTGGGGGCATCTTTTACTTTTTATAGTTCCACTAATCCTTTTCCCACCCTTCCTTCCCACCTTAAGTTTCACGTGAAACTTAAGGTGTGTGGAGAAAAATGTTGGTTAGGGGGATGTTGAGAGTATTGGCCATGTGGGTTGGTTGGGTTTGTTGGGTTGGGGGCTGGTTAAATTGGTAGTTTTTGTAGGACATTTTGATAATATGGCTATGATTGGCCATATTTTAGGAATATGCAGGTAAAAAAGAGGATTTTTATGAGACAAAAAGAGTGTCTTTTATCAACATATCCCCACTAGTTATCCACAGTTATTCATGAAACAAGCTAGAAAATAAGCCAAATTTTGTAGTATTTCCCATCTTTTTCCACAATTTAAGGACAAAAGGTCAATAATCTATTTATTATATTTTGCCTCAATTTTCGCTAAAACTGCCACCAGATAACTTTTTATGTTAATATAACGCGTATTGCACCCGTAGTGAAATGGATATCATGCCTGCCTTCGAAGCAGTTGTTGGGGGTTCGAATCCCTCCGGGTGCACACGAACATAGTGAGTGGCGAGAGCCCTGCTGGGAGCAGGGAGTGAGGGATTTGAAAAGCTTTTGAGCCGAGCGAAGCGAGCCAAAAGGGCTACTGCTCCTGTAAGGAGAGAATCCCTCCGGGTGCACAAAAAGAGCCCTAGCGGGCTCTTAGTGGATACTTCTTTCAGCTTTTCTAAAACCACAATTATAAGCAAATTCGTATAATTTGCTTTTCGTTTGGGCTATTGTAGCCAGACACCAACACTCTTCAGCGGTCATTTTGTTGAGATATCTATGAAACAATTCAAGGGCCAAATCATGTTCTCCCTTGCCTTTTAAGCCATCTGTCTCTAAAAGAGAGTCAATAGTGTTCAAAAATGTTTCAACACTTTTAACATTAGTAAGTGTGCAAATAACAACAGGACGGCTTTCATGTGTGTATTCAAAATCAGCCATTTTTACCTCCTTCTTTCCATAATCTACCCTTTGATAAGAGAAACGTCAATAACTATTTGAAAAAAAGCTTATTTACCAATATAATAGACAAAGTTAATAAAAAAGCGGGTATAGTTTAGTGGTAAAATGCGTCCTTGCCATGGATGAGGCGGGAGTTCGATTCTCCCTACCCGCACACAAATAAGACAAATGTCTTTACCTTCAAAACAAACTATCCCAAAAGAGGTTTCACGAATAACAGATGCCTTACAAAAGGCTGGATTTGAGGCCTATTTGATTGGCGGGTGCACGAGAGACCTTCTTATGGGCAATAAGCCAAAAGACTGGGATATAACCACAAACGCCACTCCAGAGGAGATATCTGGCCTATTCCCCCACACTTTCTATGAGAACGAATTTGGCACTGTGGGTGTGGTAAATGAGGAAACAGAGGATGATACTCTAAAGTATGTAGAAGTGACCACATACCGCTTAGAGTCCGATTATAGGGACAATAGGAGGCCTTCAGAGGTCAAATTTAGCACAAACTTGCTTGATGACCTCCAAAGGAGAGATTTTACTATGAATGCCATAGCCATATCCCTACCAGAGGGAGCGGAGGATATTTCTAAATCCGCACACCAATCCTTCAGCGATTGGTGTGCGGATAAAGGACAGATTGTTGATCCTTATAAAGGACAAGATGATTTGGCAAAGAAGATTATAAGAGCGGTGGGAGATCCAAAGGAGAGATTCAAGGAAGATGCACTGCGAATACTTCGAGCCGTTCGCTTTTCGGCGCAACTTGGTTTCATGATTAACCTAGAGACCGCAGTTGAAGTTGAAAAACAAGCTGTATCTTTAAAAAACATATCAAAAGAGAGAATTAGGGATGAATTTGTAAAGATAGTGATGTCTCCCGAGCCCATGCTTGGCCTTGTTTTAAGCCATAAATTGGGTGTTTTGAAGGAGTTTTTGCCAGATTTGGAAAGGGGGATAGGTATAGATCAAAACCAAGCTCACAAGTACACCGTTTGGGAGCACAACCTGCGTGCTCTCCAACATTCTGCTGATAAGGGGTATTCATTGGTGGTCCGTCTATCTGCGCTTTTGCATGACATATCAAAGCCAGAGACAAGACGCTTCGCAGAGGATAAAAAAGATTGGACTTTTCATGGCCACGAAGTGGTTGGAGGGAAAGTTGCCAAGAAAATACTGACAGATTTGAAGTTTTCACGTGAAACCATAGAAGCCGTTTCTACACTTGTGCGCTGGCACATGTTTTTCTCTGACCCAGACCAAATAACTCTTTCTGCTGTTAGAAGAATGGTCAAAAATGTGGGAGAAGACAGGATCCGAGATCTTATGAACCTGCGTATTTGCGATCGGATTGGCACAGGCAGACCAAAGGAGGAGCCGTATCGTTTTAGAAAATATCAGTCAATGATAGAGGAGGCACTACGCGCGCCTGTGAGCGTGGGTATGCTTAAGATAGACGGGGCAAAAATAATGGAAATTTTAGATATAAAACCGGGGCCCAAGATAGGCCATATTTTAAATGCTTTGCTCGAGGAGGTCCTTGAAGACCCAAATATAAACACAGAAGAATATCTAGAAAAAAGGACAAAAGAGGTGGCGGAATTGTCTGAAAAAGAGCTTGTGGAACTTGCCCAAAAGGGAAAGATAAAAAAGGAGGAAGAGGAGGGGAAAGAAATAAAAAAGATAAGAGGGAAGTACGGAGTTGATTAGAGCAAAAGTTAGAAGTTATTAGTTGGTGTTTATGGAAAGCAAATAACAAGACTTTAGGATTTTTTGACCCGTTTTTTTGGTATCTTCTTTAAACTTTACAAACTTTATTAACTTTAAAAACTAAATCAGTTATCCACACTTTTGTCCTTTACAATGTCCTTTATGAGAGTATTATAAAGGACAGAGAGAGCTGCCGTTTGCTCTCATATGTACTTTCCATATAGGGAATTGAGACTTGTTCTCTTCCCACACTAGAAGTGTTGGTTCGGCTTTTCAGGGGGGTCCCTCTCGTTTCGAATGGGCAACTCTTTGTCTTGCTTTCTCCAAACTTCAACCACCCAAAAATTTTTGTAATTTTTGTTACTTAAGTGTAAAACACTTCAAACTTTATATTTTTTAGTGAAACACTAAGATAAGTCTCAAGAAATGCCAAGATCAGCGGGTGGTTTTTTGTTTATCCGGCACACTAACTCTGCCATTGTCTTGTGCTTTTGATGGAGTAATTTACTATAGGGTTAGTGTGCGGATTTACCCTGTTAAATAATCAGCCTAAAGCTGATTGATTTTGTTTTTCAAAATCATGTAATAGGATTTACCCTGTTAAATATTAGTTTTATAATAAATTTAACAAGCTTAACAAGATTAAATTGTGATTTTTGAATGTTATCATTTATGTACAGCTGTACAGAAATGATAACATTTTGGGATACGCATTTTGCAACCAATTTTGGATATTTTTTCTACTTGAAATTATTTAATAGGGGTGAAAAACAGCCAAATATTTTGTGATATTATAGATACAATAAATATAATTAGAAATTAACAATAAAAAATGACAATAGGAGTGCCAGAACCAATTCAACCTTCAAATCAAGACCTAAAAACAAGGGAAATGAAGGATGGAAAAGATGAATCCACAACAGGATTATTCCCAAAATCTATTGAGTATTTTGTAATGGTTGAAAAAGATGGGGGGGTCTTTGGAGAAATTTTTGATTCCATTAAAAAGGGATGGGAATTTCTAGCTCCTGAAGAAAAAACCTCTATTGAACGATACGCAAGAGAGCTTTTGGAAGCAGTCCGAAATTATAAAGAGAGATGTCAGGGGTTAGAAAATGTGGCAAACAAAAATGAGGATGAAAGATCCAGAACAGATGAGAGAAGTTGTCCAAAAGTGTGACGAAAAAAGAAGGGATGCTCACAACAGACTTATAGATGACCTAAATATACTCTCAAGACAAATGAAAGAAATGGGGCTTAGCAACAATTGGAGGGCAAATACAAGAATATACAGTCCATCTCCGGATGGAATGAGGGAAGGAGTATCAAGGTGGGCTCAAAAGCTTGATTTGGGTTTTTAAATATTTGAACCTATATGTTAGTATTGACATAGTGGGGGGAAAAGATATATTGTTTGAAGACTTTTGACCAAAACGGAGGGGGTAAAAAATGGTAAAAATCCTCATAGTAGAGGATGATATGAATGAGTTGTATTTTTGGAAGCGAGAGCTTCGAGGGGTTGCTGAAATCCTTGAAGCAACAACACTTCAGGAGGCATATCATTTCCTCGACACAGAACAGTTTGATGTTGTGGTTATGGATGCATGCCTCCAGAGCAACAATATCAATACTTCAAATCTTACCCGTGAGGTTCGCCGGTCCTTCAAAGGACCAATGATTGCCTCCTCCTCGGACCCCGCTTTTAGGAAGGAGCTTGTAGTCGCAGGATGCGACTACAATTGCCCCAA
This sequence comes from uncultured Candidatus Saccharibacteria bacterium, assembly GCA_964356235.1. Taxonomy (GTDB): domain Bacteria; phylum Patescibacteriota; class Minisyncoccia; order Phycocordibacterales; family CAYHGJ01; genus CAYHGJ01. Next base: position 7,668 of record CAYHGJ010000023.1, read on the forward strand.
GGAATTTGTAGGGCAAAAAATCAAAGAGATTTTGAAAGAAATTTCCACCGCATCGTGAAAACGGTGTGGTGTTTTTTTGTTGGTGCACTGTGTTTTGATATACTTAAATTATGTTTGAAAAACTTTTACAAGACATAGGATTGTCTGATAAAGAGGCCAGTGTCTATTTGGCGCTTTTGGGGGTAGAGAGTGCTGACGTTTCCGATATTTCTCTAAAAACAAAAATAAAAAGACCAACTGTCTATGTAATTTTGCAACAACTTTTAAAAAAGGGGCTGGCTAGTGAAACATCTGGACCTCGTAGAGTCATCTATCAAGCTGAACCGCCAGAACACATTGAAACATATATAGAAAGACAGATTTTATCTCTCAAAGACAAAGAGAGTTTGATTAAAGAAAACATTTCTCAACTTAAAGCATTGCACAAAGAGTCAGGAGAAAAGCCAGTTGTTAGGTTTTATGAGGGGAAGGAGGGAATTTTAAGCGCGGGTGAAGAAATTTTTAATGAGATTGATAAAAATGACCCGTTTGTATATATGATATATCCAAAGGATATAGTTGATAAATATTTTAATGTTTCGGATAGAAAACAGGTTAGGTCTAAAAGAAGATCAAAAGATATAAAAGCTCGAGCGGTATATACATCCCAAAGCGGAGATTTGCCCACTAGTGATGAGGTAAGTCATAGAAAAAAACTTGAGGATGGGCAATATCCAATATTTAATGATATTACTGTTTATAATGATGGCGTCTGGATATCAATATTTGGTAAAAGAATTTCTGGTATTGTGATAAAAAATAAAGATGTAGCTAAAACAATTAAATCACTGATAAGGTTTATGTTTGATAATTTAAAATAAAGAAAAAAGGCGGGGTCGTGATGACCCCGCCCAAAACGGCACAGCGTAGTGCCAATCCTCCTCTAGTCGAACATGTTTACCTCCTTCATGTTCGAATCAGAACCATTTTGCCCGCCCTTAGGCCTCCCGCACCAGTGTGCGGGAGGGGTGTGGGTTTCGCGGGCTAGTCCCACATACATCTGCCTCCTTTCGTTCTTGTTATAGTATAGCAAATTAAAACTATTTGTCAAGCGAATTGTATATATTTATTATTATCAAATAATTTTTATTAAAACTAAATATAGCTGTAAATAAGGCTAATTAACTCCACGCAAGTTGGCATGTTTAATTATAATTGACAATATTGACGAAAAGAGTATAATGATGTGTAGAAGTTGATTGAGATTCCTATCCCATTTGAGCCAGAGGCCAAAAGAGTTATCGCCTAGTAACACAACGCGATACTCTGGCCCTTGGCTCAAGTAGGGTAGGTGCTGTCGTGGGCGCCAATCCTAGCCTAAGTGGCGAAACCCGAAGCGGCTTCGGGTAGGAATCGCGCGACCAAGTGTTTTGCGGGGTTTCCGCAAGCACACCACGACAAAATAGCTCCTGTTGGAGGGGCAGAGGATAGGGACCAGGGGACCGAATGCGTTGGGACTACCGCCGCGTTGCGCGTGTGGCACACGCGCAACGTTAAGGGCGGAAAGGTGCCCCAACCGCGGACCTTTCAGGGGGTCCGGCCTGCAATGCGTAGGCAAGAGGCCCTGACGCCACCGCCCTATCGGCTCCATGTAACCAGCCAGTTGCATGGAGTTCCAACACTGACTAAGTCGAGAGACTTAGTCTTTCGTCAGAGTTTTCAAAAATTATTAACTTTGAAATTTCTGACGAGAGAAGTTCTTAAGAGGAGGATGAATATGTACTACAGCATCGATCGCCGCGGATGCGTCCACTTCGGCAACACCCAGCTCGAAGCGAACCAAAAGGCTCGCGAAGCCAGCGGGCGCTGACCGAATCCGCCCGACGCTCTAGTCTCGCGTCAGTACATTACCTGCTTGACTAACAGGTTTCCGGAAAATACACCGCCGGTAGAAAAGAAGGTCAGTATGGGCCAAGCCTGGGAGCTTGGCCTCCCATCAGACATTTCAAATATATTGAAATTTCTGATGGGGGAAGTTCATTAAAACAATTTGAAAGGAAAAAAGGAGAAATTATGACCAAAATTCTGCGAACAGCAAGCAGGTTCTGGGATCTTGAGGAAAGGGAGAAGAAAAGCTTTGAGATTGAAGCTCTCCTTGTGTTCAAGAGAATTCTGTACGAGATGGACACAACAGGGTTTACGTTTCGGGAAGTGAGGAAGTCATCGTACTGGCTTACTTCATCCTGCGGAGCGGCTGGGGAGGATCATTGCCCCAAACAGGCACATCTGCGTGCGCTTGTTGAAGCCGATCTGCTCCGATACGATCCCCTCACAAAAAAATATGCTGTTAGGGAGGAGGCATATTTTTTCTTCGATTCCTACGACTTTGACCATAATGACTCAGAGCCGGAGGAATTGGAGGATGAATTGGGTATTAGAAGGAGGTATTGGTAACTGCTCCACAGAAGCTTCGCTTTTGTGGAGCTTTTGTGTTTGTTAAATATTTGTTCCGTAAATAAATTTACAATTTTTGCACCACTAAATGGTGATTTTCAAATATTAAATGTTATCATTTCTGTACAGCTGTACAGAAATGATAACATTTTGAGATACACATTTTGATACTATTTTTGGGTAATTCTTTCTATTTTAAATCACTTAATAAAGTTAATGTTCAGCAAAACAGGACAATGGTCCTAAATGTCAATTATTATTGATATAGGACAATGGTCAGAACCGAGGATTTCTGGCAAAATCTCTGCGGATTTTACCTTGTTTTTCAATTTTTCACTTACAAAAATATAATCTATTCTCCACCCAATATTTCTTTCTCTTGCATTTGCAAAATGACTCCACCAAGAGTAGTGTCCGTTTCCTTTTGTGAACATTCTAAATGTGTCTATAAAATCGCTGTCTACAACTCTCTGTATTCCTTCGCGCTCTTCATTTGTAAAACCTTTATTGCCTATATTTTCTTTTGGTCTAGCAAGGTCATTTTCTGTGTGGGCAACATTTAAATCTCCACAAAATAT
>CAYHGJ010000024.1:0-10441 GCA_964356235.1 uncultured Candidatus Saccharibacteria bacterium
TTTATGTCCGCCTCCGCCCCCTATGTTATCGCCCCAGTTGAATTGATTTTAGTTTTGTATAAAGATAGTTGGAAAAAAACTGGGAGTAGTAGACAGAATGACATCACAAAGAAAGAATTTATGGATTGGACGAATGGAGTTTGGACTTTCAATGGGCAAAGTAAAAAGGGGGCGGGTGGACATCCTGCGCCATTTCCGATTGAATTGCCACGCCGTTGCATAAAATTATTTAGTTTTGTTGGTGATACTGTTTTAGATCCATTTTTAGGCAGTGGCTCAACGCTCATTGCTTCGTATCTACACGGCAGAAAAGGAATTGGTGTTGATATTGATGAAAAGTATTGCAATATAGCAATTGATCGCTTGCGAAACGAAGCAAAAGTCGGGCAACAAAATTTAATGAATTAAATTATGAAAAACGACAAAACAAAGAAAAATGGTAATGTTCAAAAAGATCTCATTATTGAGTTCTTCAAGAAAAACCCAAACCGGGATATAAAACATCCCGAAGTTGTTGATTGGGTGGTGTCAATCTACGCAAAAAGGACCGGGAATGTTTTTCGCGATCCAGACAGAGCTATCCGTCATTTAGCTCAAAACGGTTTTCTTATCAAAATTGCTAAGGGTATATATAGATATGATCCAGAAAAAGTACACCAAAGAGAACTGTACGATTTTTCTTCCGCCCAAAAGAAAGCAATTTTGGAAAGAGATGACTATAAATGTGTCGTGTGCGGCCGAGGAATTAAAGACGGCGTGGAATTGCACATTGATCATATCAAACCAAAAGATAAAGGTGGCGAAGCCACGATTGAAAATGGGCAAGTTCTTTGCGGCCAACACAATTACCAAAAGAAAATGCTAAACCAGACAGAAACTGGAAAGAAAATGTTTATCCGACTTTATGAATTAGCTAAAGCCGAAAAGAATGAAGGGCTTATGAAGTTTTGCGCCGATGTGTTACAAACTTACGAAATACACAATATAAACGGGCATATTGAGTGGAAAAAATGAATAACAAAAATTGCAGAGAAGATTCACCTTCCGCTTGGTAGTAAGTTTTCAAGAAGTGAAAGAGGTGGCTATTGGATTCCACCATTGGAATTAGTTTCAAAGGTAACCGATTATGATGAGCTTAAAGAAGCTCGCCGAAATTCTAAAAATGCTTTTCGGTTATCAATGGTTGCAATCATTATTTCTGCTATAACCTTGCTAGTTACAGCTTTTCCGAGAAGTGTTGAGATATTACTATGTAAAGCACTTGAAATTCTTTGTGGGGTTTGATGGATAATCCGCTAGCTAGCGGATACGAGATCAAGAATCCCAAAAAAGTGGGAAAATGCTAAAATGGTGATTATGTACAAGGACGACGTCAAAGCATATTACGACTACACTCTCAATTTATATGAACGTTTTTGGCATGGAGATACACATGCTGTGCATTATGGGATTTGGGATGATCATACCAAAAATCTTCATGATGCGTTATTAAATACAAACAAATTTCTGACGGACCAAGCTGGTATTAAATCAGGTGAGAGAGTTATAGATGCTGGGTGTGGTGTTGGAGGAAGTATTTTTTGGCTTGTAAAAAACAAGGGGGTTGAAGGCGTCGGGGTTACAATAAGTGAGAAGCAGTTAAGTAAGGCAAAAGAATTGAGCAAACGTTTTGGCATTGAAGGCAAAACGGAATTCTATCTACAAGACTACACACATACAAATTTTCCGAATGCATCATTTGATATTGTCTGGGCTATTGAAAGTGTTTGCCATGCGGTAGATAAAAGAGATTTCATTAAAGAAGCATATCGTATTCTTAAACCTGGGGGACGCCTAGCTATCGCTGATGGTTTTTTGGAGCGTAACCCGGGCGACATATTGGAAAAGAAAAGATTGAACAATTTTTTGAAAGGTATGGCTTTGGACAATCTAGCCGAGCCAAAAAAATTTGAGAATGCGTTAGCTGAAACTGGGTTTAAGAATATCAAAAATTTAGACAAGACCGAAGCAATACTACCCACTGCTGTTAAGATAGCCCGCATGTCTCGTTGGAGCTGGCCACTTTCAATAGTTACAAATTCGCTTGGTTTGACGCCATCACTTTTGGTACACAACAACAGGGCTGGTATAGATCAGTATTATTTATTTAGAAATCGGCTTTTAACTTATCGAGTTTTTGTCGCAGAAAAGTAAAACAATATTATTTATGAAATCATGGGCGTTCTGTCTTTACCAAAGGGAACCCTTGGTAAAGACAGGCCAAGAATTTGGAATTTTCGCTTTCCATCTTGAATAAAAGCAATCAAACCCCCTATTAAAAACATTCCAACATTCTGCAGAATGTTGGAATGTTTTTAAAGATATAGTGAATTGAGTTTTAAATAGGGTATATTCCTCTTCTTGACAGGGCGGTTTATCGGATGGGGAAAAATAATTTTTTATGAATTCACCAGAAATCCCGCGATAGAAAATCGCGGGGTTTCTAGTCCTCTGTATATTTTTTGCTATAATCAAGATATGCGACAGAGTGTAGCAACACTGCTAAAAAGAGCTCAAATATTTTACGAACATCATGAGAGAGCCATTGCTGTATCGGCTATGGTTGTTGGTTTTATAGTAGACAACCTAACACTTCGCAGGATCGACTTTCTAGTGGAAAATCTAGTTTTGATTTCTTATCTTGTTATTGCCGGCGTTTCTATTTTTTATATCAACCTGCACCAGTCTCGTGGTTATGAATCAGGGGTTCTAAAATGGCTCCGCTTCCTCTCACCCATAGCTATCCAGTTTGCTTTTGGTGGGCTTTTTAGCGCCTTTTTTGTATTTTATTGGAGAAGCGCAAGTTTTGGCACAAGTGCCTTGTTTTTAGTTTTTCTTTTTCTGATGATGGTTGGTAATGAAATATTCGCCAAACATTTTGTAAAACTTACTTTTCAGATCAGCGTCTTTTTTGTGGCGTTGCTGTCATTTTTCATTTTTTATGTGCCGGTTGTTGTAGGCAAAATGAGTTTTTGGGTTTTTATGCTAAGCGCCATCGTTAGCATTGTGACCATTTCTATTTTTATCTACTTTATCTCAAAGGCAAACCCTCGTGGGGTCAAAGATGATAAGCATATTTTAGGCAGGTCTATTATAAGTATCCTCTCGGTCATTATTGCTTGTTATATTTTGAATATTATTCCACCTATCCCACTTGCCATGAAGGAGGGAGTGGTGGCTTATGATGTCTCCCGCGCGGGTGATGGGGATTATAATATTGTCGTTGAGGATCGCGGGTGGCTATACAGCCCGTTTTCCAAGACAAAAATTTATATAGCAGAAAATAGGCCAGTTTATGTTTTTAGCTCTGTTTTTGCGCCGACAAGACTTGATACAAAAATAGTGCACGAGTGGCAAGTCAAAGAGGGGGGCAAGTGGAAGACAATTACAAGGACCACTTTTGTCATTGTTGGCGGGAGTGACAGGGGATATCGTGGCTATTCTTTGAAGCAAAATGTCTATGAAGGAAAATGGAGGGTCAATATAGAGACAGAGAGGGGGCAGATCATAGGAAGGGTGCCGTTTAATATAATAAGTGGGAAAAGGCCCAACAACTTAACCGAAAAAACCTATTAAAAACATTCTAACATTCTGCAGAATGTTAGAATGTTTTTATGGAAGAGTATATAATTTATGATAAAATTTATGATAAGTTTATAATTAAATTATGAAGACGCCAAAACAACTAGAACGTTATTTTAAAGGAGCATCCAATCATTGGAGAATAGCTATTATGTTTGAAATAGGACAAGGCAATAGAAGTAGTGCCGAGGAAATTGCAGAAAATTTAAAAGCTAATATTAAAACCATTTCGCAACACACAAAATCTTTGGTCCAAGCTGGGTTGCTAAACAAAAAATATAAGGGTAGGCGAGTAGTGCACTCGCTCTCGCCATATGGCTTATCTTTTCTAAAATTCTTAAAATCATTCTAACATTCTGCAGAATGTTAGAATGATTTATGGGGTTATCGTAGGATGTTGTAGAAGGGGTGTGAGACAGGGGGGTGAGACGAAATGTTTTATAAATGATATAATTAAAAACAAAATGGAAAGAGACCCAATACAATATATTGAAAGTCGAGTACGCTCTATTGATGAGACTTTGGAGAAAAGGGGTAAGCTCGCACACAACCGCTACCCGCTTCTTTTTGGTTCGCTTACTACCCTTGGCATCATGCTTGTGCTTTATGGATTTGAGAAATATGCGGATCAAACAGCTTTTATATTTGAAAATCCCGGAAAAGTATTTTGGGTTGGTATCGCTATACTTCTTCTGACCGGCAGTTTGTATAAAAATATAAGTAAATAAAAATCCCCGTAGCACATGATGTGACGGGGAACAGGGCAGGGTTGCCAAGGTATTTAGACAGATAAGCGGACTGACATAATTTCCTCTTTTTTTGGAGTGGGGAATATAACTACGGGTTTTACTCCTTCGCTTAGCGCGATTGTCAGTTTTTCAACATGTCCTTCGTGGTGCTCTTCTGTGATAGATAAGGTGCGAGATGAACCCATGCCTTTCATGAAGGTGGCCAGTCCATAGTGTCCATTTTGATTTTCCAAAAGGGCTTTTACGCCGGATTTAAACATCGCAAAATTTATGTCCTCATCTTGTTTGTTGCAAAAAATAACACCAACAGAAAGAGAAAGGTTGTCACTCTTCTTTAATAGCCAGATTGCGACTTTCCGCGCGTATACACCAACATTTGAAAAATTATCAGAGCTCACTTCGGCCCCAGAAATGCGATAGAAAAGTGCCTCCATCTGCTCACCGGTAATATAGATTCTCTCTGGTGTCAGGCTCTCCATACTGCCTCCTTTTTCTCTAATGAAAATATATGAAATAATGCATTTTGTCAATTTTGCCTTTTTATAAAATAAAGATTTTTTGTATAATGTAAGTGATATTACACATTAATTTTATAAAAAAATGAATAAGCAAATATTATGGATTGTTATTATAGTTGTGGTGGTTGCTCTGGGCTTCTGGTTTTTCAAGAGTGACCAAGCGATTGCTCCCGAACAAGACGCAAACAATGCCACAACCACAAATGAGACCACAAGCACTGGGGAGCCCATCGATGACAGAGACTTATTATCTGGCACGATCTTCCAAGAGTTTACAATAAGGGGGAGTAACTTTAAGTTTTCACAAGATGAGATAAAAGTGAAAGAAGGGGACAAAGTTAGAATCACTTTTATAAATGATATTGGCACACATGACTTACACATAGATGGTTATGGATATGGCACAAAAGTGCTCCAAGCGGGACAAAGCGAGATGCTAGAATTTGTAGCAGACCAAGTAGGCATATTTGAATATTATTGTTCTATTGGGCAACACAGAGCTTCGGGCATGAGGGGCAATTTTATAGTCGAGTAAGATGAATAAAAATTTTTGGCGAGCGCTTTATGTCACAAATTGGCTCATAATTTTGGGCTTCTGGTTATTTAGCGCGCGCGAGCTTCTTTTTGTGGATTTTTATACAGGAGTTTATGCGTTTGGCAGATTGCTTGGTCTCTCTGCTGTCTATATGGTTCTTACTCAGTTTTTTCTTATATCAAGACTTCCGGCTCTTGAGGGGAGCTTTGGTTTGGACAAGCTTACACGGCTTCATCATAAATATGGGCAGAGAACTATCTTTCTACTTTTGGCTCACCCTGTTTTTCTAGTATTTGGGCATATGAAGGCGCAGGGGGTTGGTTTTTGGGAACAGCTTTCTTTATTTTTGACCGGATATGAGGATGTTTTGAAGGCTCTCATAGGTCTCGGGTTGTTCACTATCGTGGTTGTTATTTCTCTATACATAGTCAGCAAACATTTGCGGTATGAATCATGGTATTTTGTGCACCTCTTAGTATATTTGGCAGTATTTTTTACTTTTGGACACCAGTTTGAGATAGGAACAACGATAACGGGAAGCCAGGTTTTCTATACTTATTGGGGGTTGTTGTATGTAGTTGTTTTAGGGCTTCATCTATTTTTTAGATTTCTAAGACCGGTTTATCTTTTCTATAAACACCAGTTTAAAATTGAAAAAATTATCAGAGAAAATAATATGACGGTTTCTGTTTATATAAGTGGTAAACACTTGGAGCAGTTTAAAATAAGAGCGGGGCAGTTTATGATTTTTCGCTTTCTTACAAAAAAGATGTGGTGGCAAGCGCACCCATTTTCACTCTCAGCCCTTCCTGATGGGAAAAATATAAGGATTACTGTAAAGGGTTTAGGTGATTTTACAAAAGAAGTGCCACATCTTGCACTTGGTACGTCGGTTGTTATAGAAGGGCCATATGGAGTATTCACGGACTTTTTTGGAATTTCAAATAAAGTTTTATTCTTAGCAGGTGGTATCGGTATTACACCGGTACGCTCTCTTTTTGAAGACAATCTAAAAAAGGGGCGAGATGCCAAGCTTATTTATGCAAATAGGAGCGAAGCAGACATTGTATTCAAAAAAGAGTTGGAAGATTTGCAAAATAAGTATGGAGTGCCTGTGGTGCATGTGCTTAGTGACAAAGCGAGCATTTCTGGCGAGATTGGTTATATAGACGAAGAAAAAATAAAAAGACTTGTGCCGGATTTTAGAGAAAGAGATGTCTACGTTTGCGGACCTGTGCCCATGATGGATTCTTTAATGGGCATACTTAGAAAAATAGGTATTCCAGGAGATAAAATTCACTTTGAGAAATTTTCTTTGCTGGGGTAACAAAAATTTAAAAACAACATTCCAACATTCTGCAGAATGTTGGAATGTTGTTTTGTGTGATTACGATTACACTAGGTTTAACAAGTAAGCGCAACACTTGATTTTATCAAGTGTTGCGCTTTGAGATTGAATGTACTTACGATGAAGTTGACAAATAAAACTAGATAGTATATAATTGTAGTATTAAATATCTCCCATTTGTTTTGGTTTTAGGGCCCATAAATCCTTAGATGACGAAGCGGGCGGGACCAAAACAAAAACATGTATAGACAAAAATTTTCAAGCGGGTCTCGTGGAGGCTCTCGGTTTGCTGGAAGTCGAGGAGGGTCAAGAGGTAGAGGGTCAGGACCCTCCACCTCTGATGGCCGATTTGGCAAAAATAGAGGAGGTGGCAGAGGTTTTTCCAAGGGCCAATATATAGACCCAAACAGATTTATAAACAAAGCTGTTATCACAGAAAAGGTGGAGCATTTTGCGCCGGAGCATAACTTCATAGATTTTGAGATACAGGATTCTTTAAAGAAAAACATAGTTGATAAAGGTTATGTAACTCCTACTCCTATACAAGACAAAGCTATCCCACACATACTTCGCGGTGATGATCTTGTTGGTATTGCAAACACTGGTACTGGCAAGACAGCCGCTTTTCTTATTCCGCTTATAAATAAAATTTTAAAAAATCCTAAAGAGGGAGTGCTTATCGTTGTGCCTACTCGCGAACTAGGAAATCAAATACAGATGGAGCTTAGGGGCTTTACAAACAAAATGAAAATTTATTCTGTGCTTTGTATCGGAGGAGCAAGTATTGGGGCGCAGATAAGAGAGCTTCGCTATAAAAACGAATTTGTTATCGGTACCCCGGGTAGATTGAAAGATCTAATTGAAAGAAAAAATCTAGATATTGCCTCATTTAAAACGGTTGTTCTTGATGAAGCGGACAGAATGCTTGATATGGGATTTATAAATGATATGAAATATCTTATGTCCAAAATGAACAAAGATAGACATACTCTCTTTTTCTCTGCCACTCTTTCCAAGGAGATAGAAAAATTAATCTCTGATTTTATGAAAGAGCCAGTCACTATCTCTGTGAAGACGACAGAAACAGCAGAGGGGGTGGAGCAGGATGTTGTGCGCCTAAGAGGGTCAAACAAAATGGAAATTCTTGAAAAACTTCTGCGAGAGGACGGCTTTGACAAAGTTTTAATATTTGGGAAAACAAAACATGGTGTGGACAGACTTTCTCGGACACTTGTTGAAAAAGGTTTCAAGGCAGAATCTATTCATGGAGACAAAAACCAGCAAAGAAGACAAAAAGCGCTTGATCTATTCAAGCGTGACCATGTCAATATTCTTGTAGCCACAGACGTGGCAGCGCGCGGACTTGATATCAATGGTGTTTCTCATGTCATAAACTATGATATCCCGGCAACATATGATGACTACGTGCATAGGATAGGCAGGACCGGCAGAGCTGGGAAGAAGGGCAAAGCACTTACTTTCATAGAATAAACGCAGAACAAGCGCAGAACCAATGCAGAAAGGTGAAAAACATTACAATGGATGGATAGAGAAGAAAGTATTTTATTTATTTAAACTTAAATCATGGAAATACGCAATATTGCAATTATAGCCCATGTGGACCACCCCAAATCTCCCGTCCAATGGCAGGAGCTACGGGGCGTGACTCATTTCAAAACTAACTTTAGATTTTAATCATGACTGAAATTAGAAATATAGCAATCATTGCCCATGTGGACCACGGCAAGACCACTCTGACTGATGCTATTATGCGTGAGACCGGAATGGTGGGGGAAGGAGTCAGCATGGATTCAAACGTGCTTGAAAAAGAGCGTGGTATTACCATTTACTCAAAAAATACTTCCGTAAACTATGAAGGAACAAAAATAAATATTGTGGACACTCCGGGGCACGCGGATTTCGGCTCTGAAGTAGAGAGAGTGCTTCGCTCCATTGATTGCGTTTTGCTTTTGGTGGATGCGCAGGAAGGGCCAATGCCACAAACTCGTTTTGTCCTCAAAAAATCTCTAGAGCTTGGGCATAAGCCGATTGTTGTTATAAACAAAATTGATAAACCAGCTAGCGATGTAAATAGAGTGCACGATGAAGTGCTAGAACTTTTCTTTGATCTTGGAGCTCATGATAAACAACTTGAATTTACCACTGTCTATGCTGTGGGGCGAGAAGGCGTGGCAATGAAAAAACTTGATGACCCGCGCGTAAATCTTGAGCCACTTCTTGACACCATCCTTGAAGAAGTGCCAGTGGCTTCAAAAGAAACCTCTGGACATTTTAGGGCGCAGCCTTTCAACCTTGCTTATGACAATTTTCTTGGCAGAATGGCTATCACTAGAGTTTATGATGGTGGTCTAAAAGCTGGCAGTAATGTTTTTATAAAAAAGACAAACGGACAAACAGAAAAAGGCAAAATAACAAAACTTTTCACATTTGAAGGGATTTCAAGAAAAGAGGTGGGTGAAGTTTCTGCAGGCGACATTGTTATGATTGCAGGACTTCCTGATATTTATATTGGAGACACTATTACAGATGAAGAAGGCGCAGAAGCCTTGCCTTCTATACATGTGGATGAGCCGACTATTGCACTTGAATTTTTAGTAAACAATTCTCCGTTCGCTGGGCGTGATGGAACATATGTTACTGGGCGACAAATAAGAGAGCGTTTGGAAAAGGAGCTTGAAGTCAACGTTGGACTTCGAGTTATGTTTGATGGGGACAAGATGAAAGTCTACGGACGAGGGGAGCTTCACATTTCTATACTTCTTGAAAATATGCGTCGCGAGGGATATGAAGTACAGGTCTCACAGCCGGAGGTTATTATAAAAGAACATGATGGAGTGAAAACGGAGCCTTTTGAAGAAGTGACGGTAGATGTACCACTTGGCAGTGAGGGAGTGGTTATAGAAAAACTTTCTCGCCGTGGCGCCATAATGACAAATATGAAAACTCACGGCAATGTAGCCCGCATCATTTTTGAAGGTCCAACTCGCGGACTTCTTGGATATCGAGGGCAATTTGTTATAGATACAAAAGGGGAGGGGCTTATATCAAGCAGAGTTCTTGGGTTTAAACCATACGCAGGTGAAATACAAAAAAGAATTGTTGGTTCAATGACAAGCATGCAGAGTGGTAAGGCCCTTGGCTTTTCACTAGACAACTTGCAACAGCGTGGGGTGCTATATATTTCTCCCGCTACAGAAATATACGAGGGTATGGTTATAGGGAATACATCAAAAGGGGAGGAGATGGTGGTAAACCCAACCAAAGGTAAAAATCTGACAAATGTCAGGGCCTCTGGCACCGATGAGGCCATAAACCTTGCCCCGCCGTTTTTACTTAGTATTGAAAGAGGGCTTGAGATTATGAATGATGATGAGTATTTGGAAATTACTCCCAAAAATGTTCGACTACGAAAACAATTTTTGACCGAAAACGATAGGGTGCAAGCAAAAAGAGTAAATAATTAAATAATAAAAACGAGCGCTCCATGGTAGGACATGTTTGAAGTAGTCGGTTGATGAGAAATAAAAAAGACCCGGGGCGGTTGCCTCGGGTCTTGGGTGTCTCCGCGCCCCGACGAGTCGGGGCGCGGGGGCCGTGGGCGGGGGCTACATCGTGGAGCCCCACGAGCCCGGGGCGCGTCTGCGCCCCC
>CAYHGJ010000025.1:0-9460 GCA_964356235.1 uncultured Candidatus Saccharibacteria bacterium
TCTTCTATGTCTTTTTTGATACGCTCTATTTTTCTGTGTATTTCTGAACCAGCCACTGTGTCTATGCCCAAGGCCAAGTGTGAGGCGCTGTTTTCTCCTTCATCAAACTCTACAATGCAGTCAATACCATTTCTTATGTCATCAAATCTTGATGGCACTATCGTGGTAGTGTTTTCCCCAAACCAGTTTGCAAGCTCCCCCTCTTCAACAACAATTGCCTCAAGTATCGTTCCTAGTTTGTATATGTTTCGGAGCTCTTCTGGGTCCTTCGCCATAGTTTCCTCAAAGAGTTTTTCCATAGATTCCACATATCTCAAATCGGCATTAACATCCTTATAAATGTCACCAAAATCATTGAGGTCTATGGCACTTGATAACACCTCTTTGGCTTTGTTATAAGCCTTGTCTATATTTATGTTATTTTCAGGGCCACGTGTGTTTTCCATATTTAATATTATATTGCATATACTCCTTCAATGCGAATTTTTGTTATATAATAGTTATGATGGAAACGAGACATTCTTTTGAGGAAAAAGGAGTTTCAAGTAGTCCCGAATGGGATATTTTGAAAGCGGTAGAAAAAGCCGAAGAAGAATTTGGCAAGGAGTCCAAGGAGTCTTATGGTGTGGCGAAAGAAGAAATAAGGAAAGTCGCCAAAGAGGCGGAAAATGAAAATGAACCCAAAAACATTGAAGAGATAGTGCTCCACCTTTCTCCCGAGGCTCACGATAAGCAGATGGAAGAGCTTGTTCTTATCTTGCAGGAAAAGGGGTTAAAACCGGCCTTAAAAGTTTTATATAGACTAAACAGCTTTCATTTGGAGGATGACTTTCATCGGTTTTTGGTGCAATATCTAAAATCCGGATACAAAGTGCGTGGAGTGGGAGAAAAATCACCAATAAGAAAAGTTTTAGGTAAAACTCTCTATGAAGTTTCTTTGCCCCAAAAAGATGAAGAAACAAAACCACTTAAAGAAATACTTTCAAGTATGGAGCAATTTTATGCAGGCATGCTTTCTACCGGGAGTATCAAGGATAAAGGCAAGAGCGCCGTGTCTTTTGAAATAGCTCTTTCAAACCCCGGAGAGGAACTTAGTTTTTATGTTGCTGTGCCAGACGGGAATAATGATTTATTTGAAAAACAACTTCTTTCTATATTTCCAACAGCAAAGCTTCGCGAGGTTTATGATGATTACAATGTTTTTAACACCGAAGGCGTTTCCGTTGGGGCTGTCGGCAAACTCAAAAAAAGTGATGCTTTTTCTCTAAAAACATACGAGACATTTGATTACGACCCGCTAAATGTTGTTATAAATGCTTTTTCTCGAATGAAGAAGGATGGCGAAGGTGGGTCTTTGCAGATAATGTTTGCTCCACAGGACGATTTTTATCTAAAACGATACACCAGAGCAATGGAAAGGATAAAAAGTGGAACCTCTGTCAAAGAGGCACTGGATTTTGATAGGGGGATATTTGGTGAATTCGGCAAAGTACTGGGAGAAATTTTTTCGCAAAATAAGAAAAAAGATGAACCCAAAAAAGAAAAAGGAGATGAAGGAGATGCAATGGAGAGTATCAAGAAGAAAATTTCAAGCCCGATAGTCGCAACCAATATACGACTAGTCATATCTGCCGAGACAAAGGCCAAAGCGGAGACTCTTCTTTCAGAAGTCAAGTCATCTTTCAATCAGTTTGAAGATACTGCCGGCAACTCCTTTAAGTTTGAAGACTTGAAGGGTGGCAAACTAAAAAAACTTTTCAGACATTTTTCATATAGAGAGTTTCAGTTGAAAGATAATATGCCACTTAACCTCAAAGAGCTGACTTCACTTTTCCACTTTGCCGAGTCCACATTGAAATCATCTGGCCATCTAAAACAATCAAAAGCAAACACTGCCTCTGCTCCGGTGGGCTTGCCAGAAAAGGGAGTATTGCTTGGTACCAATCGCCACAGAAATGAAGAAAGAAAAATTTTCTATGCTCCAAATGATAGATTACGTCACTTCTATACTATTGGTCAGACTGGTACTGGTAAAACAACACTTCTTAAAAATATGATTATTCAGGATATCAAAAATGGAGATGGTGTGTGCATGATTGACCCACATGGCTCTGATATAGAAGAAGTTTTGGCTAATATTCCACCCGAAAGAGCAGAAGATCTCATATATTTTGATCCCGCAAACCTGGAGAGGTCTATTGGACTTAACATGCTTGAATTTGACGAGGATCATCCTGAACAGAAGACATTTGTGGTAAACGAGATGCTCTCTATCTTTAACAAACTTTTCAATATGGAAGTAGCCGGTGGGCCCGCTTTTGAGCAATATTTCCGCAACAGCGCCTTACTTGCTATGGAAGACCCGGCAAGTGGCAGTACTCTTCTTGAAATTGCTCGCGTACTTTCTGATCCAACATTTCGAGCGATGAAACTTTCAAAATGTCAGAATCCAATTATCAAGCAATTTTGGATGAATGCCGAAAAAACAACAGGTGAGCAAGCTTTGGCAAACTTCGTGCCTTATGTCACAAACAAATTTGATAATTTCCTCAACAACGAATATATGCGACCGATTATAAGCCAGCAAGAGTCGTCGTTAAATTTTAGAAACATAATGGACGAGAAAAAAATCCTTCTAGTCAATCTTGCAAAAGGCAGACTTGGAGATTTAAACTCCAACCTTCTCGGACTTATTTTGGTGGGCAAGATTTTGATGGCAGCGCTTTCTCGCGTGGATTCACTGGATAGGGATTTGCCACCATTTTATCTATACATAGATGAATTCCAAAATGTTACTACTCCGTCAATCAACACCATTCTCTCTGAAGCTAGAAAATATAAACTTTCTCTAAATATCGCGCACCAATTTATTGCTCAACTTGATGAAAAGATACGAGATTCTGTTTTTGGAAACGTTGGTTCAATCGCGGTTTTCCGAGTGGGGGCGCAAGACGCAGAATTTTTGGAGCCACAATTTAAACCAGTTTTTGATGCCAATGACCTATTAAATGTGGACAACTACAATTCATTTATACGGCTACTTTCTGGGGGTAGACCGGTAAGGCCTTTTAGTTTGGAAACTCCACCTTCTCCAAAAGGGGACAGGTCAATTATTCCGCACTTGAAGGAAATTTCTTCTTTGAAATACGGCAAACCTCGCGCAGAAGTGGAGAAGATTATTGCTTCCAAATACAATATTCAATAGATTGTTAAAATCTAGCATTTGACTTTTTTTCTGGTATACTATCTTCAATTGGACTTCGGTCCTATTTTTTATTTCTTGATGTCTTCATATTCACCCTGTTAAATAATCAGCCTTAGGCTCATTGATTTTGTACAGACAAAATCATTTAACAGGGTAAACCCACAACTGGAAACTGACTACGGGGTGGATAACTCAAATTCTTGGCTTAAACTCAACACTTTGACAGCAATAAAACGGGTGTATAATTTAGATGGGATTATTTGGAATATTATCTAGATCTTAACTCAACAAGGGAGCTCTAAATCGTTTCGTGCCTTGGTACGAATACTGCGGGCACCCACTTAGCAAATGCTAGGGTGAGTAATATAGCCAAATAATCCTAAATGGAAAATCCGCTAAAAGCGGATTTTCCATTTTACCCTGTTAAATGATTTTGTTGATACAAAATCAATCATCCTTAGGCTGATTATTTAACAGAGTAAATCCTGCTATAATTGTATTCAATGAGTTTTACAAAACAACCACTTTTTATTTTTTCTTTCTGGCTCTTAGTGCTTATAGGGCTTCTTCACAATTTGGCTGTTCCACTTTTTTTCTACTGGACGCTGTGGTGGTTTGACCTTCTGATACACTTCCTTGGGGGTCTTTGGGCGTCCACATTTTTGCTGTGGTTTTTGTATGGACGTAGATCAAGTCTTGCAGGGTCTGTATCTTTATTTAAATTATTTTTAGTTTCAATCGCCATAAGCATCATCATTGGGCTTCTTTGGGAGGGTTTTGAGCTTTATGGAAACATTATAGAATTTCCAAGTGATATTGGGGATAGTTTTTCAGACATAGTAGCGGATATTTTGGGCGGTTTGGTGGCCTTTTTCTATGTGAAGAAACACCTAGTTGTCAGAAATAACAATTATGCTAAAAACTAAAATAAAATTTAGTGGGGGAGCGGACACTGTTACCGGCTCGAATTTTTATCTTGATATAGAAGGATTAAAAATTCTTGTGGATTGTGGCCTTTTTCAGGGCTTCAAGTTCGCAAGTGATGACAACCGCAAATTTTTTGATTATGAGCCTTCGGAGATTGATTATCTTTTTGTCACTCATGCTCATATAGATCATATCGGACGCATCCCAAAACTTGTTAGAGATGGCTTCAAAGGTGTAATTTACTCTACACCAGAAACAAAAATGATCGCAGAGCCGATGTTTGCTGATGCGCTTTCTTTGATGCGCTCTGAGGAAGAAAAAAGCGGAGCAAAGGCAATATATGATAATGATGATGTGGCCTCGGCGCTCTTTTTATGGAAAGAGACAGAATATGGTAAAGAAGTTGATATAGATAAGATTAAAGTAATTTTTCATCCGTCAGGTCATATTCTTGGTTCTGCCCTTGTAGAGATAAAAGGGGAGAAAAGTATCTTGTTTACTGGGGACTTGGGCAATAAAAACAATCTGCTTTTGGATGAGGCGGTAGTGCCGAAGGATATAGAGTATTTGGTGACCGAGAGTGTTTATGGCAATAGAAATCACGAGACGAAGGAGGTTCGCCACGGCAAACTGCAAAGCGCTATAGAAGAGGTAATAAAAAGTGGGGGTACGCTTATCGTGCCAGCTTTTTCTCTTGAAAGGACTCAGCATATTCTCTATGAAATAAACAATTTGGTAGAGGATGGTAAGGTTCGGTCAATATCAGTGTATCTGGATTCTCCTTTGGCTATAAAACTAACAGAAATTTATAAAAAGAGTAGTGTTCAGTTTAAAAAAGAAATAAGAGATGAAATAAAAAGTGGGGATGATATATTTGATTTCCCTGCACTTTCCATAAGCAAGGGCCGTGATGATTCGGAAGCGATTTATGACAAACCTTCTCCAAAAATAATTCTTGCCGGCTCTGGGATGTCTATGGGAGGACGGGTTATTTTTCATGAGAAAAAATATTTGAGTGATCCTAAAAACATTATCCTTTTTGTTGGGTATCAGGCGGTTGGCAGTCTTGGAAGAAGAATAGCAGAAGGGGAGAGAAAAGTGGAAATACTCGGAGAGAAAATAAAAGTGCGCGCAAAAGTCTTGCAGATAGAAGGATATTCATCCCACAGGGATTCTGATGGGCTTGTTGAATATGTAGAAAAGATTTCTCCTAAAAAAGTGTTTGTTGTTATGGGTGAGCCAAAAGCAAGCACATATCTTGCACAGAGAATAAAAGAGGAGCTTGATATAGAAGCGGTAGTGCCGGAGAAGAGCGCAACCTATGAGGTCACGCTCTAAGTAGATAAAAGTTCGCCAGCTGGCGAATTAGTTGAAAGTTAGGGAGGAAGATAAGAGAAATTTATCCGCACACTAACCCTGTCATTATTTTGTCTTCGGGCAAAGCTTTTTGATAAAAGTGTGTTTAATTTGGATATTCAAACTAGTTATCAAATGAACATGTCAAAATAATAAAGACGATGATAGGGTTAGTGTGCGGATGAAAAAAGGGCACCCCTTGCGGGGTGCCCGTGTCGCTTCTGCGACGAGTCTAGCGGTTGGCGGGGGCCGTCGAACCCTTGCCGGGTGTGTTGTTCATCCTTACCGGCCAAGTGTCGCACCACTTGGCGGAGCGAGCCGTCAGGTTGTGACGACCCGAGAAATACATCGCTCCGAAGGACAACCGGATCTCTCCGGTGTCCAAAAGGAATGTCTCCGACGGCTCGGCCCAGCCGTCGAGAACGAACTCGGTGTTTCCGTTAGGCTCCGAGAGCTTGACGTACACATACCCATCTTTTTCGTATGCCCCCGCAATCTGCGGGGACTTTTGGCCGTCGCCGTAAGGCCAGATAGTCTCGTTCACGAATCCCAGTTCGGCCTTGCCGAAGTCAAGCGAGATCCCTGTGACCATCACAGGCCAGGGGAAATTCGTGAAATCAGCATTAACGACAGGCATTGCCCACGTTTCTTGCCGATTACCAAAGAACATGAATGGTCCTACGCCAACCTCCTGCCCGTTGGCAAATTTGAGATTTACGAAGATGCCTTTGCCTTCGGGACCGGCATCATTGAAATAGAACACGATTTTGGTAGTGTTGCTGTCGGGGTTTTGGGTGGTTACGAGCCACCCAGCATCTTCCGAGATGGACTGGGTCTGCACCTTGCCCTTGCGGGCGCCACCCAGACCCTCCAAGGCCTGTTTGAACACCGCCGATTGCTCGGCGGTCATGGCCTTGAGCTTTTCCGGGGTGACCCGGATGGGCTCGACGGCCTCGACGTTGGCGCAGTACGCGCCGATGATGACGAAAAACGCGAGAAAAATCCACGATGTCTTTCTCATGGTACCCTTTCTGGGGCCTTGCCCCATGGCTCGGTTGAGCCGTTGTTTTCCTCATCCGACACTAGCCGGTGAGAATCTTGTTTGGGAGAACTGCTCCCTATACTATATCATACTTTACTCCAAATTGCAAGTTAGTTATAGCTTTCAATATTTACATAGGATACACCTATGTAGTTGCCGTAGCTTTCGTGGGGTAACAAAAAACCTCGACTTACTCGAGATTTTTTGTTGCACTTGTTTTATTTTTATTTATTTTTACCCTGTTAAATAATCAAGCCTTAGGCTGATTGATTTTGAATCGACAAAATCATTTAACAGGGTGGACGAGAGCAACTATTGCCTCAAACGCTTGTGAATGATTTTCTGCCAAGTCTGCCAATATTTTTCTATCAAGCTC
Source organism: uncultured Candidatus Saccharibacteria bacterium (assembly GCA_964356235.1). Classification (GTDB taxonomy): domain Bacteria; phylum Patescibacteriota; class Minisyncoccia; order Phycocordibacterales; family CAYHGJ01; genus CAYHGJ01. The sequence goes on from CAYHGJ010000025.1 coordinate 6,907, forward strand.
TACATTTTTCTTTTTAAGCGCACCGATGAATTTACTGTATGAAATACCAAGTTTCTTGCTTTCTGCACTTATCCTTACTTGCCAGAGTCTTCTCATATCATTTTTAAAATCTCTTCTGTGGGCAAAAGCGTAGCTACCCGCGTGTGATATTGCCTCGTTTGCCTGCCTTTCTTTACTTTTTCGTCCATGTCGATATCCCTTAACTTTTTTAAGGGTGTATTTTCTAGTTTTTACAGATTGTGTTCCTCTTTTTACTCTTGTCATGTTGGGTTTTTTAGAATTTATTTATATGGCAAATAACGCGCAGTTCGTTTTGCGGTCATTGTGAAAGACTGGGTCCTTTTTTTGGCCAACTGACTACCCCTGCTTTCTTTGGCATTGAAGTGATTTTGGCCGGGAGTCCTTGCGGTCATTTTGCCCCTTTTACCCACTTTTATCCTTTTTGAGTATGATTTGTTTGTTTTTAAAGCCATAAACAGAAGGTTATCTTACACGAAAGACCGCGAAAACGCAAGGTTTCCAAGGTATTTATCTTCTCGGTATTTTCTTTACGAACCTTATTCACCCTGTTAAATAATCAGCCTTGGGCTGATTGATTTTGTACAGGCAAAATCATTTAACAGGGTAAACTTTTTACTTTACGAACTTGTTATTTCTTCTCTATCATTACTGAGAGCCCCTTGGGGCTTCTTTTTGGACCATCAGAGATTTTATATTCTTCTGTGATGAAGTGTAGTACTCTTCGCAGTCTTTCTTCCAAAAACCTCTGGTCCATATATTTTGAGCGCCCTTTTAAAAACAAATCTAGGCGAACGCGATTGCCACCCTTTAACCAGCCAGATGCTTGTTTGGCTTTGAGCTCTAAGTCGTGCTCTCCTGTTCCAGGTTTTACTTGTATTGTTTTTGTTTCTACTGTCTTGGTTTTTGCGTGGGTCTCTTTTTGTTTTTTGTTTTGCTCGTACTGATATTTGCCATAATCCATTATTTTGGCAATGGGAGGGAGAGCGGTGGGGGATATTTCTATCAGGTCATACCCAAGCGAATCTGCTTTGTCTAACGCCTCATTTCTTGTTAAAACTCCAAAGTTTTCTCCTTCTGGTCCTATAACACGAAGTTCTGGAGCTTTTATCATATCGTTTATTCTTACTTTTATATTCAAGATTGTTTTTTGTTTATGATTAACCAACTAATTATAACACTTATATCATTTTTATTGACAATTTTAAAGGCCGCCCGCAGGCGACCTTGGAAACTAGCTAGCCAGTTTTTTGAGGGCATACAACGCCTCCTTCAAGGCGTCGAGTCCTTCATTAGTTGTTTTCAGAGCTTCACGAAGCTCTGCGTTAACCTGGCTCTCCGCATTTGGCATGCGAAGCGCCCTCGAAACCTCTCTATAGAGCTTCTCCTGCTCACTACGCAGGAAATATGTGCCACAAGCGCCCGCTTCGCGGATATAGGTCGCGGCCTCCTCTTTTGAAGCCACAAAGACATCAATCTTACCATCTACTTCAAACCAGCCGATGAGGCCGTCAGACTGAAGGACAAATTCTGCCCTCTTGTCTGCCTTCTTATTTTCCATATAGCCTCCTTTTTTGGAACTGTACTACATTAGTATTAGCATAAATCAGGGATTGATCCAAATTATAAAAAGCCCAGCATCACTTTTGCGAGGTTGCTCGCAAAAGTGATGCTGGGCGCATGGACTTGACTTAGACGGCTTGCAGGTGCTCGGGCCTGACCCAAATGACATGTTCGCCGTATGGCACCAAGTGCCCGGCAAATGAGCTGATCATCCACTTTCCTGTTGTGGAGTCATAGACATCACCCTTGATGATTTTGTCCCCGACATCAAGTTTTCTGCCAAAGATTTCTTTAGCAGAGATAGGATGAATATGCTTTCTTGCTTCTTTCTCCATCTCACTTCTCCATTTCTTCTTCTTTATCGAAAAAATCTTTTTGAATTGGCCTGACACACATTCTTTTTCCTGTTATGCGAGCGCCATGTATGGCACACCTTTTCCATGTTCCGTCGTTGGAAGCATAGAGGTCATTCTCCGACAGACGACTGAAAGGCTGAAGTAAAAAACCATAAACTTTTTTTCCACTTATGGGGTGGGCGTGTTCTCTTGGAGTATTTTCCATATTTCTCCTTTTTCGTGTTCTTCTCTATTTTACAACTTACCACCTGTATCTTTTATGTCAAATTTTAAAGAGTTATAATATTGTACAAGGAATTTATTAACACATTAATCCAATTTTTATATGGAAAAACCCAATATAGATGAATTAAAAAAAGAGGCGCCTCATAGTGATGAAGGAAGGACAAAAATAACGCCAGATGAAATGACTGAACATCTTGACGCCATGTTCACGATTTTAGATGGGCTACAGAGAGGCGCTTTTGAAGAAAAATACTACACAGATAATGCTGGGGCAGAGAGAGTTCAGGTAGTGGGGCAAAAGGGGGGAATAATGTTGGATGAAGATGTCGCCACATATCTTACTACTAAAGATAAGGCCACCGCTATTAGAGATGAGATTATGTTAAGTATCA
>CAYHGJ010000026.1:0-9446 GCA_964356235.1 uncultured Candidatus Saccharibacteria bacterium
ATTATTATGTTAGCAATTTTTTCCAATTTTTCTTAATACTTCTATCAAGTGGTGTTGTGCTCGGGGCATTTTCTAGTTATCTTTCTGTTCGCAAATATATAAAATTCTAAATACTAGTTTTGAAGACACGAGTATTTTTCTGCTGAAAAATCTCTCTGCTCGCGCCGTTGCGTTGCGCAAAGTCTTCAAAACGCTGATTTGGGCAATAAATGTGGAATACTTTTTTAGGTAACAATTTTAGGACCTGGCAATAGATAAAAAACAGCTTCAAATAGCTGTTTTTTGCTTGGCATTTTGTTGGGGTGTTTTTGAGGACGTAATCCACAGGGGCTTTGTCATCCTCGTGCTAAAATTATAAAATTAAAACCAAAACAAATTTAGAATGAAAAAAAATCGTAAGTATATCTTTGTGGTTGGGGGAGTGATGTCGGGTGTAGGCAAAGGTGTCGCCTCCTCCTCTATGGGACTTATCTTAAAATCACGCGGTTTTAAAGTCACAGCCATAAAGATTGACCCTTACATCAATATTGATGCAGGCACTATGAACCCCACCGAGCACGGTGAGGTTTTTGTTTTGGATGATGGGGATGAGACAGATCAGGATATGGGAAACTATGAAAGATTTCTTGATATAGATCTCACTCGTTTGAACTATATGACCACAGGTCGTGTCTATGAGGAAGTTATTAGAAAAGAAAGAAATCTAGAATACAAAGGAAAAAATGTAGAAGTTGTGCCAGATGTTCCGCTTGAAGTCATTCGTCGTATCAAAAAGGCAGCTGATGAAGCTGACGCGGATATTTCAATAATAGAAATCGGGGGAACAATAGGCGAGTATCAAAATATTATTTTCATAGAAGCGGGACGTATGATGCAATCAGAAACTCCAAGCGATGTTGCGTTTGTTATGGTTAGCTATCTGCCTATTCCTTCAAAAATTGGTGAGATGAAAACAAAGCCGACACAAACCGCAGCGCGCACACTAAATAGTGCCGGTGTGCAGGCAGACATCATCATCGCCAGAAGTGAAGTGCCACTTGATAAAAAAAGAAAAGAAAAACTTTCTAGATTTTGTAACATTCGTCCAGAATATGTTATCTCTGCGCCGGATGTTTTAAGTATTTATGATGTTCCGCTCAATTTTGAAAAAGATAAACTGAGTGATTCTCTTTGCACGATTTTAAGTCTAAAACCAAAAAACAAAAAAGCAGATCTCCTTGAGTGGAATCGTTTTGTAAAAAAATCCAGAAATGGAAGCAAAAAAGTGAATATAGTGGTGGTAGGCAAATATTTCAATTCCGGTGATTTTGTTCTATCTGATGTTTATATTTCTGTTTTGGAAGCACTGAAGCAGGCCTCCTATAAAAACGGAGTAAAACCGGTTATCACCTACTTTAGTTCTATCGATTTTGAGAAAAAACCAGTCAAAATAAACGAGTTGAAAAAATATGATGGTATTCTTATCCCCGGCGGATTTGGCAAAACTGGAGTGGAAGGCAAACTGAAAGTCATAGAATACGCCAGGACACATAAAATACCTTATTTTGGACTTTGTTATGGCATGCAACTTATGGTTATTGAATATGCTAGGAATGTCTTGCGCTTAAAGGGAGCTCATACTGTTGAAATAAATCCAAAAACAAAATATCCAGTTATAGATATTATGCCCGAGCAAAAAAAGATTATTGCAGAGGGTAAATACGGGGCCACTATGCGTCTCGGAGCGTACCCGTGCATTGTTAAGAAGGGAACTGTGGCAAGAGGGGCCTATAACAAGCATCTGATAAGTGAAAGACATAGGCACCGCTATGAGGTAAATCCTCTATACATAGAAGAGCTTCGGGAGGGAGGACTTGTTTTCTCCGGAGTGTCGCCTGATGGAAGGCTTATGGAGATAGCAGAGCTCCCACGCGCAAAACACCCCTTTTTCTTGGGTACACAATTTCATCCAGAATTTAATGCAAGACCACTTTCTCCACACCCTCTTTTTGTGGAGTTTATAAAAGTAGCTTCCAAAAAGAAAAGATAGTATTTATTTTGTGCGCTATTGACTATCACTGGATTTCTGGTAGTTTTAGTATTGGAGGAAAATATGAGCACTCTTGCTTCAGGACTTCTATTAACTGATGATATTGAACGTATAGCCAAAAACTTATATAAACACTTTGCACCAAATCCACTATCAACACACAAGTGTTTAAACTGCGGTCACGAGTGTGCTCATAATCTGACAAGTGATTATTACTGTGATTTTTGCCTTACAAACAGGACTGGAAATTGCACTGAAAAAAATCGTCTGCATTATGATTTGCTGGCGGAAATTGCGAGGCTTAGTATTTTGATTTCGCAATTTCAATCTTTACGTCGTTGTCTTACTTGTACATATATAGGAGAAGGGGAGAAAGATGTTCCTAGCACACTGGACCATGTCTGTCCTAAGTGCAGGACAAGTCTTATCCCTATTCCTTTTACCCAGATTTGAGCCCCTTCGTGGGGCTTTTTTATGTGGTAAGATAAATAGCATTATGGAAAAAACAAATTATAAACACGGGCTTACACTTAGGTATCTTGCGTCGAATCTTTATATAGTTGCTGGGCTTGTGCTTGTGTGGAGGGGAGTGTGGTATGTGCTTGATGGTTTGGATTTGTTAGCATTTGGTGGCAGCCACTGGTATACAGGTTTGGGCGGGATAATACTTGGAGTGGCTATTCTCTACTTCCCAGATCATGATTTGAAAGAGATTCAGAAACTTTAGGAAAATAAAACTTTGGTTATTAGTTGACAGCTCATAATAAATATTATTAAAAACACATAGGTCCGACCTATGTGTTTTTTGTGTTTGTATTAAAAAGCCCCACCAGAAGGCGGGGCGAACTATCTCAAATGAGGCAATGGGGGCCCGGAGACCTAGGAGCTTTTGGTCCCATCGACCCAATATGCTTCGCTCTCCAGATTGCTACTGAAAGAGCCATTCCCAGGAGACGTTTCGATTTCCCCGTCGATCATAATGACACAGAACGTCTGGCACCTCATGTGTGTAGGAAGTGTCTCTGATACCGTTTTATTGACAATGGCGATGAGTGTATCCATGGCTTGGTGGAACTGTCTGGGAGTGCGTCCGTCCCTAGATACACCGGTAAGACGGACCTCGACCCCCATCATGTTTTCTTGGGGAGAAGGGCCCACATCTGTCTTTTGAACATAATATTCCGCTGGTCGATTGAGAACATATTTTACACCAAGAGCTTCTCCGATGACTTTGGACAATACCTCTTCTGCAAATTTACTGCCACTTAGCGACTTGGCCACCTCTTTTGGTGTGCCGATACATGCCGCCTTTATCTTCATTGCTTGTTCTCCTTTCTCACATCTATGCAGGTGTTTCTAGCAGTATCTTAATATAGGAAAGCAAAAAGTCAAACTAGTACGAAAAACACTCCAATCCGCCAGTTGGCGGATTGGAGTGTTTTCGGGGATTTGAATAATCTGTATAAATATTGTATAATAAAATTAGAATTGAACTAAACTAACAAAATAGAGAAATGGAGAGTAATAAAGTGGAAGAAAAAGAAGAGAAACATAGCTTTAAGGATCTGATGAAGGTGGCGTGGGCCGCCTTTTTGAAGTCTTATCGCCTTGAGAAAATTCTAGTTTTTTGGTTTGTGGTTATTGGGGTATTGACCGGTGTTGCTCCATATCTTGCAAGTGGAACCCAAGCGCTCCTCTTAAACCATCTTGGTGAGATTTTTGGTAGGGGAGCATTTGTAAGAGAAACGTGGCTTCTGATTCTTCTTGCAGGGGCCGTCTATATTTTCAGGGATATGTTGGAAAATTTTCATACCCGAGTGGAAAAAAAGATATGGTTTAAACTTAACGCAGAATATGAAAACCAATTCTCTGAAAAACTGGTGTCTCTCGATATGGCTGTACATGAAGATCCGAAGTTTAAGGATAAAATTCAAGCCATGCAAGAGAGAGGCGGGACTTATGCAGTAACAGATTTGTTTGAAAGTTTGATAGGCACACTTCGTAATGTTGTTGGGGTAGTGTCTGCTTCGTGGATTATGCTTTTTGTTGATTGGAAAATCTTTCTTCTTGTGGTTGTTGCATGCATACCTCTTCTTTGGATAGAGGTGAAGTATGGCAACACCATATGGAGTATTCATATGGCAAAATCCGAAGAAAGACGTAAGTATCAAGAGATAAAAAGACATACCACTTGGTCAGGTAATATCAGAGAACTCCAAACATATCAAACAATTCCTTTTTTCATTTCGCGGCTTCGCAAAATGTTGACTGATTTTTATGACACCCAGATGGTGGAAGAGCAGAAAAGAATTGTCAAAACCTTCCTTTCTGATTTGTTGATGGCTCTTGCTATTGTTGTGTCGCTTGTCATTTTGGTTACAAAAGTAATATCAGGAGGCATGCAGGTTGGTACTTTTGTTTTCACTTTTTCTGCTGTCGCTGGTCTGTCTGGCTCGTTATCAAGTTTTTTCCGTCAGATAGGGCACATGTATCAAAAGCATCATACGGTTAAGGCCTTTTTTGAAATCATGAACACAAGGCCTATTATTTTTTCAAAACCAAAGAGTCGGAAACTCCATCTAAGAAAGGCACCGACGATAGAGTTCCAAAATGTGTCGTTTCGGTATCCTCAAAGTTCCGGTAAGGACAATGAGGTTTTGAGAAATTTTTCTCTCAAAATAGAAAGTGGGGAGAAGCTGGCTCTTGTTGGAGTAAATGGAGCTGGCAAATCTACCATCATGAAACTACTTTTCAGGTTTTATGATCCAACGGAAGGGAAAATTCTAATAAATGGCATTGATCTGCGGGATATTAACCTTGATGAGTGGTACGGATATCTTGCTCTGCTTTCGCAAGATTTTGCCACTTACAAATTTAAAGTCTGGGAGCTCATTTCTCTTGGGAAGCTAAGTGACAAGAGGCATCAGAGAAAAATTGAAAAGGCCTCTGTGCGTTCAAGCTCTGCAGAATTTATCAAGAAGTGGGAGCAGAGGTTTGAACAGCAGATTGGCATTGACTTTGAGGGCGGTGTTGAGCCATCTCATGGCCAGAGGCAGAAGCTGGCTCTGGCTCGTAGTATCTATCGAGACGCGTTTGTTACTATTCTTGATGAACCGACTGCTAGTATTGACGCCAAAGCAGAAAAGGAAATTTTTGAAAATATTGAGAGTAACATCAGGGATGACCAAACTCTCATACTCGTTTCTCACAGATTTTCTACTGTCAGGAAGGCGGACAAGATCTGCGTCATTGAAGATGGAGTGGTCAAAGAACACGGCACCCACGAAGAGCTTCTAGCTCTTGGTGGTATCTACGCAGAGCTTTTCACCTCACAAGCAGAAGGATATAAATAATTTTGTTAGTTTTAAACTCCTCTCCGACCTGGGTCGGAGAGGGGTTTTATTTTGGGGGAAGTAAAAACACATAGGGGTGGCCTATGGGGTCTACGTATTTCGGCTGGGTCCTAAAACTCTAGCGAGATTAAAGTGAAATCATCAGACTGTTTAAAACGAGGATATTTCCATAATTTTTTATCACTATGTTGTAGCTTCCGAATATACATATATAAACCCTCTGGTCCATTTTTTTTGAAAATTTCCACAATTGTACCAAATTCTTCGCTTCCATCCGGATTTTCTTTTGGTATATAACACCCATCGGTAAGTAATAAAATATATTTAATACATTCTAAAGGTTCAGTGCCATGGTCAATAAATTTTAAGGCCTCTACGCTCCCGTCCAGAACCCCGTAGGTAACATTCCTATTATTTTGAAGAATAGTACTTGCCTGAATAAAAGGCTCATATTCCCACAAGTTATCTATTTTTTGCCCAGATAAACTTTTAACCAATTTAAGGACTTCTACATCATGATTATGGTATGGAGATACTACTTTGTGTGATCCATCTCTATTTATAGAAATAATTACCGAATCTCCAACATTTACCCAATCAAAATTATTTTCATTAATACGCACGACTGAGAGGGTCGTGCTCCACCGATTTACTCCCCGTGATATATCAACGTTTTTGGAAAGCATAGACTCCCTAAGAGACATGTTGGCCGCCTCGACAGTCTCAACTAAATCTTTATTAGAAAGCATAAATGTTTCGGCAACCTTATGAGATGCTAAAAAACCTCCACTATTACTCTCTTTGTCTAAAAACTTATTGAGACTTGCTGCTCCATCAAATACACCAAACGTATTGTTGTTTGCACAAAAGAAATCCTCATTCGTATTGCCAGAACCTTTTCTGTTGATAATACTTACTTTCATCTAAGATGTTTGTTTAGAGTGGTGTTGGCTGGCCGTCTCGAGCTAGAACCTTAATAGGTCAAGCCCTGCAGGGCCGTTTAGCTTAATTTTATACTACTTCTTCGACGCGTCTCGAGCATCTTATAATTTCATCTTTTCAAGATATGTCTTATATCTTCGATTGATTTACTAATGTTCCTCATGCCCTGTCCAACAGGATAGAAGACTGGGTAGACTTTGTATTCTTTTCCATTAATATCAAGAACTTCTGACTGTTTTCTATATTTAGAAACGTTAATATTTTTGTTAAGTAAAATTGAACTAACTTGATTACCAAAAGCAATAATAACTTTTGGGGCTAGCAACTCTATTTCCTTAAGCATCAAATCTTTATACCCCTCAAATACTGCGTTAGATAAATGTGAAGCATCGCTTTGCGTGCACTTTGCTAAATTAGTGACAAAACATTTATTCTTTTTAAGTTCTCGGTATACTTTTTCAGAAAAATCTACATCCCAGTCTTGTGATTTCTTCAACTGTATCTCATCATTCAATTTTTTAGACATTACGCCTATAGCTGTGAATAATTTCCATGTATTTTTTGTCCCAAGCCAAGGCGCACGTATCCCCTTCCAGCTTTTTATAGCTGATACATTCCTAGCAGTTGGATTCATAAACACAAAACAAACTTGTGGCATATATACCTCTCCGGCACCATAAATAGCATTTAGTTCCCTTGCGCCAAATTTAGATTGAAGAATATCAAATTTTTTATGTAATTGTTTTAACTGCATATATTAACGTATCTCATGCGCGATAACCTATCTCAAGGTGGCTGCTGGCCAGGGATTCGAACCCCAATACCATCCTCCAGAGGGATGTGTCCTACCATTAGACGAGCCAGCAAAATATAGGTGATGTACCGCTAAATTAGCACAAAAACCCCATCTTTTCAAAAACACATAGCAGAGACCTGTGCGTGGCCCATATGGTTTTTGTTTAAGCAAACAAAACCCACCCTTTGGTAAAGGTGGGTTTTTTTATTTTTTACACTAAACAGGGTTAAATTCAATTTCTTCCGACTGGTCCTTATAGTTTTGCCACATTTGCTGAAACTCGGCTGAGGTAGATAACAGTTTGCGTAAATTCCCAGAAGCGACAATGTGGCCGTGGTCAAACAAGTAGATTGTATCGAACAGTGGCAGAAGATGTAATCTGTGAATCGACGAAATGATCGTTTTGTCCTGAAAATCTCTAAAGATATTTCGATAGACTCTCAGTTCGGTTGTCGTGTCGAGACTACTTGTCGGCTCATCTAAGAGAACAACATCTTTATCATTGCATGCGAGCAATCCACGAGCTAAAGCAAGGCGTTGTTGCTGGCCACCACTAAGATTGACCCCTTTCTCTTTTATTGAAGACTCAAATTTGTGAGGCAGGTCTTCAACAACATCTGTAAAGTGAGCCATGTCCGTAAAGTGCCGGACAAATTCCAAATCATGCTCCGCCCCCAGAGTAATATTCTCGAGGATAGTCGTCGCGAAGATTTCTGCGTTTTGGGGCACAAGAGCTATAGCTCTGCTAATTCCGCCAAACCCTTCAGAAATAACTTTACCATCCACTCTCAATTCTAGATTGCGAGGATGATAAAGATCACGTATGACTTTGAGCAGAGTAGTTTTTCCGCTCCCGCTTTCTCCAACCAAGGCAATACGTTCACCTCGAGAAAGAAAAAAATGAATATCTTCTAGATGCAGGCTTCCTTCTTCTTGACTGTGATATGAGAAGCTAAGATTCTTTATCTCCAGTTTTTTCCAAGATGATGGCAAAACGTGATTGGTGAAATTTTCACTCTTGAAATCTTTTGTGAGCTCCTCAGAATTCATGATACGAGCCTTGTACTTGACCATGTCGCTATACATACTTGTGAATTTGAAAAATAACTGGCTAATCTCTCCGAGGTACTTGGTTAGTAAATAGACATTACCAATCAATACTCCCTGAGACGTTCCCATGTTTTGCCAGAAATAGACAGCCATCACAACAATCGTCATCACGGTCGCACAGACGTTGGTGAGAAACCACTTAATTTCACTTATCTTAACGTTCTTCTTGTACAGAGTAAGTGGCTTCTCTATCTTGTTGACAAGCGCCTTGAAGACCAGCTTCTCGACTCTCAGAATAATTACAGTGGTGATGTTTGAAATTGCATCGAAGGTACTCTCTGAAATCTGATTCTCTGCTTTATTGAGTGCCTTGTACTGACCAATCAGCACTCTGTCGAACCGAATCGTTATCCAAGCGCTCAAGATGAGCATGGCCAAGACAATATAGGCTGACGGCGGGCTGAAGTAGACAAGTATCGCATAACTCCCAATCAGACTAACCACAGCGTAAATGATCTGGAATGAGACTTGAGAAAACGAATAAAGTCCGCCCGTCCCTTTTTCAACTTTGTCGATCGTATCCCCCGAGTGATGATCCACATGCCATTCCATCGGAAGAGTCATCACTCCTTTGAGAAGCGACTTTCTGTAGTTCATGCGTGAGAGGAAAGAGTTTATTTGCTCCAACACTCGCGCTGGACCATGAAATGCCCAGAACAAGAGGTCGCTTATAAGAGTAAGCGATATAAGAAAAAACAATCTTCCGATATTTCCTTCTGTGATTCCTTCTCTTTGGATAACATTCATGATTACTGCCCAGATAAGTGGCTGAAAGAAAAGTTCAATTAGCTGGGCAACAGTAAACATGGCCCCAAAAGTAATAATCTTCTTTTGATTCCCTTCCGAATAGAGCCATGTTTTTTTGAACAGGTACGTTACCGGATTTCCTATCTTCACCTGACACCTCCTTTAAGGTTGTTATTGCGAATCCTCGCTGGATTCAAGATGAATTTCCTGTTTGTGTAAAGTCAAAGAACTTAAAACGCCGCTTTACGCGGCGTTTTAAGTCTTCAAATCGATTTTTGATTTAAGTAATTAAAACACAGCGCAAGAGCCCGGTTGTGCCGGCTGTAAGTGAAATATTAGATACAGCAAATCTCCCCCACAAAATGGAGACGGTTTTTGTATCTGTTTTCTTAAGCGTGTATTTCATTGTGTTTACATTATACATATTATACGTATGTTGTCAAGCATTATTATGCAAGAGCAAAAAACA
>CAYHGJ010000027.1:0-8524 GCA_964356235.1 uncultured Candidatus Saccharibacteria bacterium
TTAGGACATCGGCTTTTCAAGCCGGTAATCCGGGTTCGATTCCCGGTAGGGTCACCAAACGTGACGGCTATATTTTTAAACGTATTTTTGGTATTAAAAGTGCCATCCTTAATGGTGTATTAAAACTCAATAACTTTTTGAAATTAAGAACTTCACTGCCAATGCGGCCACATACAAATACGAGGATTGTTTTTAGATATCCTGTTTTAATAAGTTTCTGAAATTTTTAGTAAAGTATCCAGTTGGAGCATACGGGGCACACCATGTAATAACCTTTTGAAATAAAGAGGATCTACAAATAGCCCACCACCTCATATTTACTGTGGCCTTCTTTGCAATCTTAATCCTATTCTTTCTTTTGAACTCGTATTGGTTTAAAGCCGTTTCTATAGCCTGACCTCCCTCCTGTATCTTAAAAAGTTCTCCAGCTAAAACATACGCATCTTCCATTGCCATTGAGGCTCCAAGTCCTGCGAACGGCTCCATGGCGTGAGCTGCATCCCCAAGCAAGGCAATGTTTCCTTTTGTCCAGTTTTTCATATTAACAAAAGATAGGTTGGTGGGAGTAATTTCAGAGTCATTGATACCTTGGAGCATTTCAGAGACAACAGGATGTCTGTTAAATATCTTTTTAATCCGATCTGTGCGCCCCAGTTCCTCATCCCAGCTTGTATGATCAGCAGGAGCTATAAGCACCGCAAGTGTCTGGTCCTTATCATCAAATACTGAAACAAACTGCTCGGGTTCTATATATTGAATAACCGAGCTTTCCTTCTGGTACTTATTATTGACTCTAGTGAGCCACACTCTCCACTCAGAATAGTGTTCACAGTCCTTTTTAGAAAAAACTAGACTTCTGACTTGGGAGTGAACGCCATCAGCCGCTATCACTACATCGTATCCTTGCATTTGCTCAAGAGATTCTATGGTGGTTCCTAACCTGACTTTATTATCTCCCACCAGCTCCAAAAGCCAATCATGGAGAGACTTACGATTTAAGTGAGTATATGCTGAACCATATTCCGAGTAAAATTCAGAAAGGTCATACCTCTTCAGTAACTTACCCTTACCACTACAAATAATAAAATCTCTTATTTTTTGCCCCTCTTTATCAAATTTATCTGCTAGGCCAAGTTTTTCCAATATATCTCGGCCATTATCCCAAATACCGATAGAATATCCTTGCTTATTCCAGTCTGTACATTTTTCAACGATATCAAAATCAATATTCAGCTTCTTTAAAAAGGCGCCAAGGGTAAGACCTCCTATTCCTGCACCAACGATAAGAACTTTCATAGGATTATTATATCAGAAACAGCATTTTACGAGTGGTTTTTAATACCATTAAGGGATTGATTCTTGAGCCACTTCAAGCCCAATAGCCTCTAAAACTTCAGGTTTTTCAAAGTTAGCCATTACACCACTAAGCTCCTTAAAAAACTGGATTATAGGTTTTGAATCAGGTATCGTTAGGGTCACAAATAGTATTATTTGTTGTATAATCTATCTATGGGTCTAGAATCTCTAATATCCACAAATCCGCTTGCAAGCACTCTAAATCTGTCTTCTATACAGATTACTGAAAATTTTTTGTGGAACACATTTTCTATTTTTTTTGTATTTTATGTTTTTATGACCCTTGTTTTTGTTTACCACTGGGAGAGATATGACACCCCTGGGGGTTTTCTTTTTTGGGGAGAGGTGCTTTATTTTGCCGGCTCGCTCTTTCTCATAGTGACAGCAGGCATGGCAGTATCAGCGTATTAATTTTTTTCTACTTTATGAACTTTACAAACTAACTCATGTACCAACTTGAATCAGGGGAAAAAATAATAAGACAGGTCAGAAAGCATTGGTTGCCGTTTGTTTTGGAATTTTTGTTTCTTCTCTTTTTAGCTGTTTTGCCACTTATTGCTTATGTGTTTGTTTCTGACTTTGTGGCGGATAAGCTTGCTCCTGTTGTGGTCGGAGACCCCACAGTTCTTTTCTTGTTTGTCTATCTCCTATGGCTTGTTATTTTGTGGATGATTTTGTTTTATATTTGGACTGATTATTACTTGGATGTTTGGATTATTACAAACAGAAGAATCATAGATATTGAACAAAAAGGTTTTTTCAATAGGGAAGTATCAAGTTTTAGAATGGATAGACTGCAAGATATCACCATATCGGTGGAAGGTTTTATAGCCACGATATTTGGCTTTGGTAATATAAATGTAGAAACAGCGAGCTCTGATAATAACTTCGTTATACCGAACGCTTCTCATCCTGAAAGTGTCAAAAATACTATTTTGGAACAGCATAACATCGCCATGGAAAAGACAAACAGACCTCTCTGACTATCCACATCAAATGATAGTTTTATGTTTGTTTTTAGCGTAAAATTATAAAAAGGTCTTATAAATTAAATTATTAGTTATTAAAAAGATTATGAAAAAATGTAGTATGCACTGGATCGCTTGGTTGCTTGCAGTAATCGGCGGTCTAAACTGGGGTTTGATAGGGGTATCATATTTCACAAGTGGCAACTGGAATGTAGTAAATCTACTTCTTGGCTCATGGCCACTAGCTGAGGCTATTGTGTACATTCTTGTTGGTCTATCCGCTCTTGCCCTCATTTTTGATGGTAAGTGCAAAGCTTGTATGGCTGGGGGAGGACAAATGATGTAACCCCAACTAAAAAAACGAAAAGACCCCACTAGGGGTCTTTTTGGGCAAGGAGTACGACTTGCCTTTTCTGATATTTGATGTATATTTTTGTTGGAGGAACAAATGGAAGAGACGACAGAGACTAATTGGAAACTTCTATCTTTTATTTTGATTGACGCACTAGTCAAGCGCCACCCACTACCGTGGCGGATTGATTCAGAGTTTGGGGACTGGGTCATTTTTGATTCGAACCAGATGGCTGTTTGTCGCCCTTGTTTACTTCGGGATGCGGTGTTTGTCCTTGGTGCTGTTAACGAAAGGGCAAAGTCAAATATTGCTCGGAGAGTTGTTTAAATATATCTGCGCCCATACCATAAAAAAGGTGTGGGTATTTTTGTATTGGGTTATAATGTATATATGAATAAGAGGAATCAATTTTATAGTTTGATGATTTTGTTGGTCCTTTTTGTGGTCGTGTTTTGTTATTATTATTTTTTTAATAAAGACAATCTTATCTACCAAATAGGCACAAAGTAGGGGATTTTATATGCTATACATACTAGAAGCAATAAAAAATGTTGATTATAGAATAGTGAATTTACTTTTTTCAAATAGAAGCGGTTTTTTGTCAGATTTGTTTTTAAATATCACATATCTGGGGAGCAATATATTTATTGTGTTTCTCTCGGCGGTTGTCATTTGTGCGCTCATCATATCTAGAAAGAAATATACCGCTCTTGTTTTTGCTGGCTCTATCTTTGCCACTGGTCTCTCGGTTTATTTTATAAAGATATTAGTTTCGCGGGTACGACCGGATTCTGTTTTTGCTTTGTATTTAGAAAGTTCACCATCTTTTCCAAGCGGACACTCTGCCATGTCTTTGTGCCTTTATGGTCTTTTGGCTTATTTGGCCGTTCTCTTATTTAAGAAAAAGTATCAAAAAGTTATTATTTTAATAATATCTATTTTACTTATTGTTCTCATAGGTTTTAGCCGTGTCTACCTAGGGGTGCATTATTCAAGTGATGTTTTGGCTGGATTTATCGTGGCTGTGCCGTGGCTTCTTTTAGGAGCCCACCTCATTAAAAATTTAAGAGAAAATAAGGTTTATCTCTCTTGGTAGTATGGATGCAAAGCAGAGAAGTCGTCATGTAGTCTATCTATGATTTCTCCGTTGGAGCTTAGTATTTTTTTGGATACATCAAATAGTGTGTTTAATTCTTTCATTGTTCCAAGAGTTTTATCGTCAAAAATATACATATGGTTTGCGCTAAATTCGATGCTAAAGTTTTTAGCATTTTCCTGTAAGTGGGACAAAATTTCTGGTGTAAAGATTTGAAGCACTTCTATTTCATACCCATTTTCAGAATATAGCTGGAAAACATCTTCAAAAGGGCCTACAAGGTGTATTTTGGAGTCTTGTATATTTCCCAAAATATCATAACCAGCATACCCCCACATTTTTTTGGATTGGAGAATGATGTGTGGGAATACTGTTTTTTCAAAGCTCATTTCAAGGATGGTGAAGTTATAAGTCTGACTATGTTTACCACTCCCTACGGTGTATTTGTAGTTAAAAATACGAATAGGGTATTGAAGGTGAGCACCAGATATAACATTTGTAATACTCTGGCTATGACCTACTTGGAAAAGTCGTCCGCTAACGCTCTCCAAGACAGCGGTTTCGCTATAAAGCAGGCCATTTATTTTTGCAAAATGGCGCATGAATTGTTTTGTCGCCTTTATGTATAAAAAAGCCACATAGATAGGTATTAAAGATAGCGAAATTATAAAAAATGGCAGGATGATGAGAGAGAAGATAGCAATAATGAAGATTGTGATACTGGTCTTTTTGTAGACATTGAAAGCAAGATACTTGGTTTCATTCCAGACATTATTCACCTCTCTTATATTTTGTGTCTTCTTACCCTTATTCATTTAGTTTTTCATTTTTTAAAAATTCTATTACGATAGGAATAAACGATGTAGCTATTATGATGATTACTATCGATATTATGTATTTGTCTATATTTGGCACAGCATTACCCAAGCCAAAACCAAGGAGGGTTATCCCTATGCCCCAGAGGGCTCCTCCCACTATGTTGTATCTTAAGAAGAGAGAATATTTCATTCCTCCAACTCCGGCGAGGATAGGAGCAAACGTTCTGACAATCGGTATGAAGCGGGCTAGGATGATTGTTTTTGTGCCATATTTTTGATAAAAGTTTTGGGTGCGTTCTATATGTTTTTTATTAAAGAGAAAAGAATTCTCTCTATTGAATATTTTTGGTCCAACCTTTACTCCAAACCAATAGCCGACGGTATCTCCAAGTGTGGCGCCGAGAAACATCAAGATTATTAAAAAATATATGTTTAAAAATCCTTGTGAAGCGAGAAGCCCTGCGGTGAAAAGGAGACTATCGCCCGGGAGGAAAAAGCCGAAGAAAAGTCCTGATTCTGCAAATATTATAAAAAAAAGACCCAAAAGCCCAGCTGTTTTTACGATAGATATGAGGTCGATATTTAGAAGTTCATACATTATCTCATTTTAGCATATTTTATGAGCTAGCCTTACTACCTCTTTGTTTTTTGTGTCTTAGATATTCTTTTATTAAAGGCACTTTACTCAGATAGTTTTTATACATATCAACATAACACCCGTTTGTCATTTCCGGGTTGCCATATTTGTCGGCTTCTTGTTTATATTGAAATGCTGGGGTGCTGAGATCTCCAATGTCTACCCACTTTTCTCGAAGACCAGTCGACCCGATGTGTGTGCTCGTATCGCAAGCTCCTATCCAAACACGATTGTTTTTATCTTGGCAAAACATGTACTCATATTCTCCGTTTATGGATTTATATGTTTCAACAGTGACTTGACCATAAATTGGAGAAAATTGTTCCCATGTTCTTATTACTGTATCAAAGTCAGGAAAATCTCCTTCGTTGTCAAGCTTTAGCTTTTCAGGTGGGACAAGTCGCCCGGGTTGTCCTGTGCTTAGATTGCCACTTAATCTGATTGGTTTTTCCCTAACTTCGTTTTGATAGGTAATATGCTGATTTTTCGGGTCAATCATGGGGATTTCTCTCGCTGTACCAGCAAAAATCAGGTTGGAATCTTCGATTTCGATGGGCGGGTTATTTATTCCAGAAATCTCCGCTATGGCCTCTTGGAGAGGAGGAGGTAAAGATATGGATTGCTCATTAAACCCTTTATCATACCACCTGATACCGTCCCCAATCCACTGCGGTAAGTATCTTGGTAGATATTTCCAAACAACATGTGATCCGCTTAGATAAAATGATCTTGCAATTATTTCTGTACCACTTGTTTTTACATAACCGACAACAGCCGGTCTTCTGTCACTTATAGCGTATGTTCTTGATGAAAATATAAATTGGATATTGCCGAAAGAGATTTTATAATGTGGTTCGAGTCCATTTCTGTATATATCATCCACAGATAATATTTTGCCTTTGAATGGGTCGCCGTGTATTGCGATCTGCCCCCGCAGACCTTCCTTCTCTTCCTTAGTTAGTTCTTCAACAGATAAATCTGAAAAAATACTTTCATGCTTGTTAATAAATATTGCTTCGTTTTTTAGAAGTTTCCATTGTTCCCAATATTTGTATTGATCCCCATATATGATATGTCCAATTTTACTAGCATGGATTTGCATATCCCGGGATTGTTCGTTGCTTAGTGTTTCTTCACTCATTTCTAGTACCAATTTATCAAATTTGTTCGGACTGTCATATTTTTTCATAAAGACACCGATATCATCAATCTCAACACTCTTGTCCAGAGGTTCTTTGCACAAAATTTGAAAAAGAATGCGCAAACCTGGGTTGGAGTTAATATTGTCCGCTATGTCTTGGTAGAGGGTCATGTTTAATCTCTTGGCATGGCGTGTATTATGCTCAAGACCGGATAAGGCGGGGACGCGGATCCTTTTTATAAACTGTTTTATTTGGGATTCAAGAATTTTTCCATTTGCCACTTCCTCCAAGAAATCCTCTCTTGCCATTTTAGATGTGGTTAGACTTTGTCCATCTTCAATCCTAACAATGGCAAAATCATCCATTATTGCCTGTTGGATTTCTGGATTTTCCTTTATTGTTGAGTCAAGGATGGACGTGTCGGGGCTGTAAGGTTGATTGGATTTTTCCATGTTTAGATTTTATCATATTTTAGAAGATTAATTGTGATGGGCTAAATACAAAAAGCCACCGCGAGCGGTGGCGTCTAAACTATTCAAACCCTTGAATTTTCAGCCAAATCTTCGCGAATCAGGTCATGAAGCGACGCGAGAGACGATAGCAATGTGATTTGCTGATCTGGCGTGTCTGTGTTATGTGGGGTAAGGGTATATCCAAGCAAGTAAGAACTACTAATATCGGAATCGGGGCTCAAACCGCAAGCATTTCCTGGGCAGGAAATATTTAACCAACCATTTGCCCCTTGTGTGTAGGCAGAGAACTCATTTCGATGATAATCACGCAGGCCCCCATCAATAACACTCCATGTGGATTTCATAGCAGAGAGCATGGCTTCTATTGTTCCGCTCTGTCTGTTTTTTAAGAAATTTAGAACATCAGAGCCGAGTTCGCAGGAGATAGATCCTCCGTACATTTCTCTTGCAGTATTTGTGCTGATAACCAGGAGCTGTGGATTTTTTGAAGAGGTTTCAAATTTTGGATACTTTAACCAGGCCAATAATAATGTCAAGCTGGCAGAGACAGCATAGGATCTGCTGTTGTCGTAGATTATATTCTTTTTGCTGCCGTTACAACCAAAGCAGGTTTCTCCTCTGTCTACCCCACGCCCATAACACATACCACATCTCTCATCAGTTTCCCTATAAGACAGGTGAGAAGGGATTAAGTATTGGAGAAAGTCTCCATTCTTGCCAAGAAAAGGTAGCGCTTTGTTAAACCCAAAGTCTTTACCGATTTCAACAGCACAGTCTGTAAAACCCAAAGTCTCTTTGAAGTGTTCAACAATGGGCATATCCTTAGTGATAGGGTTGGATTTGTCAATGAATTCAGCGTGTATAAGGATAATTATTCCATTTTTTTCATCCCATGATAATTCATACCAACAAGGCAATCATTTCAAACAATACGGACAGTATCTTGTCCATGTTTTCTCCTTTCTACTCTGCCCTATAACTTACTCGTATTTAGCTTTTAGTCAAGGGAAAAGAAAAACCACCGCGAGGGCGGTGGTTTGTGTTGGAGAAGGGTCGGCACCTAAGTGCCGATGAAGCGCACGCCACCCCTTTCGGGACGGTGGCGTTTCGCGTTGTCGACGTGGAACATGGGCCCGAGGGCCTGGCCCTGGCGCTCCTTCTCGATCCTACGAGCTTCCTCGTGGGAGCTCAGGCGTTGGCGCACCTGGGCGGGGTAGTAGCCCCGCTTTGTGGTGGTTTTCGAGGAGAAATTGTCCTCCTCGATGATGGTGATCACGGCGCCGGGGATCTGAATGGTCTTCATTTTTTCCCGCTCTCCTATGTTCTAGATTTGTGTGCTTATCTATATAGTATAGCATACAATAATAATAAAGTCAATACACTCAAAAGTGCCCTTAAATAAGGGCACTTTTGAGTGTATTTTCTATTTACCCAAATTATCTCATCAATCCCTCAAGCACTCCTTCTGCTGTTACTTTCAAAAACAATGTAACCCCAACAGACGGGTCTGCACTCATCGGCTCACCTGGTTTTCTCTCTGCAAAATTTACTCTAAGCTCATTTGATATTATTTCTGTTGTCTGTGGGGCAATCCTATCTCCCACAAAAAAAGTATTTGTTAGTTTGTATCCATCATCTGTTTTTATGGCAACAACAGCATAGTAGAAAACTCCGGTACCTCC
>CAYHGJ010000028.1:0-8502 GCA_964356235.1 uncultured Candidatus Saccharibacteria bacterium
TTCTGCCACTATTTTGTCTTTACCTTTTGCAATCTCATAGTGGGGTATAAACCCACCATCGATATCGATCGCCTTTTTGTTGCTTTTTGGCAAATCTCTTATGTGTCCAACAGAAGCTTTTACCTCATATTCATCACCGACATACTTGCCGATAGTCTTTGCTTTTGAAGGGGACTCTACTATTAATAGCTTTTTTGTCATATCAGTTTCTAAATTAGTACTATGAATCTTTCTTTTTTGCAACTACTTAAATATTTTTATATACCTTTCCCATTTTTTCTTTGATGAAATTTTTTATCTCCAAAAGTGACAAAGCAACACTTGCGCGCTCTGCGGGAAGCCCTGACTGGCTTACCAAAGACTCTCTTGTTTTTGGGTCTGTCAACTTTTTCCAAATAATCTTCTCATCATCTGACATTTCTTTTTCTATATCAATTTTGTCTCGTGCCACACTCGGATCTATTAGAGAAAAATGAGAAAGAATGTCCTCACTTTTTGTTATGGCTTCTGCGCCGAGTCTTAAAAAAAGATTTGTTCCTTTTGAGTGAGATGAGTATATTGAGCCTGGCACAACTAACACGTCTCTATTATAGTCGCTGGCAAGTTTGGCTGTTATGAGGGTGCCGGATTTCTCTTCTGCTTCTACAAGAAGGACCGCGTGAGAAAGCCCTGCCATTACTCTGTTTCTCTGTGGGAAGCTCCAAAGAGTGGCCTTAAAATCGTTTTCAAACTCTGATATTAAAGCTCCACCACTTTCTACTATTTTTCTAGCGAGCTCTCTATTTCTACTTGGATAGAGTACATTTGGAGAAAGGCCAGAGCCGGGCACTGCGATCGTTTTTAACCCCGCTTCAAGAGCACTTTTATGGGCCAAAGCATCTATACCCAAGGCAAGTCCGGATACGATACATATAGAGTAGCCAGAAAGCCCGGATATGAGGTTTTCTACTGCATGGGCACCATATGGAGAGGGGCGACGTGACCCTACCACAGAGAGATAAAACTGACATTTTGGGACATCTCCTATAATATGAAGTTTTTTAGGAGGATCTTGTATTTCTTTAAGAAGGGGCGGAAAATCTTCTTTTTGTACTTCTCTTATCTCCATTTTTTTGTGGTCGTTGTTTAGCAAAAGATTTTTCTATATACTAATCATATACTAAATAGTACTAAATACATGTTAGATATTAAATTCATCAGGGAAAACAGGGAGCTGGTTGAATCAGCAATCAAAAATAAAAAAGTGCTCGAAAAGGTGGACGTCGGTGAACTCCTGTCTTTTTATGATAAGAAAAAAGAAATACAGAAAAGGTTGGAAGAGATAAACAAGGAGCGAAACGAAGCCGCCAAGTCTCGAGATGTGGAAGCTGGTTCTAAGTTGAAGATTGAGGCGGGCAAGCTTGAAGACGAATTGAAAGAAGCAGACAAAGATTTCATGAGATTGATGCTTCTTTTGCCGAATATTCCATCTGCTGATACCCCCATTGGAGAGGATGAGGGTGGAAATAAAGTTGTAAGGACGTGGGGAGAGATTCCGAAGTTTTCTTTTAAAGCTAAAGAGCACCAGGAACTTGGGGCAGATCTTGGGGTGATAGATACAGAAACCGCTGGTGTTGTTTCTGGCTCTCGATTTGTGTACCTAAAGGGAGATATTGCTCTTATGCAATTTGCGCTGATACAGTTTGCGCTTGAAGCTCTGACCAATCAAGAAATATTAGAAATTATAAAAAAAGAAGCCGGGCTTGAGATTGATGTTGCTCCGTTTATTCCAGTTGTACCACCTGTATTTATTAAACCGGCAGTGTTCAATAGAATGGCGCGTCTTGAACCAAAAGATGAAAGATACTACATACCAAGCGATGATTTATACCTCATTGGATCTGCAGAACACACCCTCGGCTCAATGCACATGGACCATGTATTTGAAGAAAAAGAATTGCCTACAAGATATGTTGGATATTCCACAGCATTTAGAAGAGAGGCGGGGACATATGGTAAAGATATGAAAGGTATTTTACGGGTGCACCAATTTGACAAGATTGAGATGGAAACTTTTTCTGTTCCTGAAAATTCTTACCAAGAGCAAGACCTTATGGTTGGTATTCAAGAATATTTGATGAGAAAGTTGAAAATTCCGTACCAAGTGGTTTTGATATGCACCGGGGACATGGGTATCCCAGACCACAGACAATTTGATATAGAGTGTTATATGCCAGGTCAAGGCAAATACAGAGAAACACATACATCTGACCTTATCGCTGGATTTCAACCAAGAAGATTGAATACTAGAGTAAAAAGAAAGGACGGCAAAATAGAACATCTCCATATGAACGATGCCACCGTGCTTGCTATCGGCAGGACTATTGTAGCCATTATGGAAAACTACCAACAGGAAGACGGAAGTATTCTGATACCAGAAGTTTTGCAGAAATACATGGGTGGCAGAAAAGTGATAACTAAAAGGTAATTATTTTGATGTTTGGAAATCGCAAATTTGTTTCTCGTGAACTTTTGAAAAAAAAGAGGAAGCGTTTTTGTCGTCTTTTTGTTTTTTATTCTATTTGTATTTTGATTTTACTTTCCATTGTTATTTTTGTGCCCCGTATGAAATATTTTGTCATAAAAGAGGTTGTGGTGTCTGGCACTGTTGTAGAAAACTCCGATATATTATCCGATTTTGTAAAAGAAAAAATTAGAGGGAACTATTTTTTTGTGGTGTCAAAGAGAAACTGGCTTTTTTATCCTCAAAAAAGCGCCGAGCTTGCTGTCCTTCAAAATTTCAAAAGATTAAATAAAGCAGAGATAAGTTTTGAGGGTAATAATACACTTCTTTTGGAAGTGGCCGAGAGAAAGCCAGACTGGATCTGGTGTGAAGAATCCAGGTGCTATTTTTTAGATGAGACAGGTTTTATATTTGATGAAGCTCCAAACTTCTCTGGCAATGTCTATTTTGAAACTATTGGGGGAGTGGTGGTAGAAGAGGGAGGAAGCGCCATTGGCCAATACTTTGCCCCCACTGGATGGGATTTGGCAGAAATAAAATCTTTTCTGAAAGCTCTCTCTGATTTTGCTATTGAGGCAGAGTCGCTTTTGGTGACGGTAGATGGTGATATTGAGGTTAACATTTTGGACAATGGCTATTTGAAACTTGGCTCCAATAAAGATCTAAACAGTGCATACAATGATTTGAAAAATAGTATTGACGGCGGAGAAGTTAGTTTTGAAAAGAAATACGAGTATATAGACCTTAGATTTATTAACAAAATTTTCTACAAATTGGCAAAATGATTCTAGTTTGACTCTTAGTATTTTCTGATGTATTGTGGTAGGCAGAACACATTGGAAGGAGGAGACATGGTCATTATCAGAGATTGGAGAGAGTGTTTTAGCAGACAGGAGATTGCCAAAATCACCTCCTTTGCGGAGGAGATTTTGGATGAACTCCAAAATCATTATGATTTCCCCGAGTGGGGACCGTGTGATGATGAGAAGGATTATTTTGTCAGTTGGCTATTGTCCGCTGTCAAAGCGGGTGAGTTTTCCACTGGCGACTTCAATATCGTCCGTAGGGGGTGTCATCTCCAAGGACTTATCTCAAAGCTTGTTTCTGTGGCTTAGATTTTCCTCTGTATGCCCCGCGCTACGCGCGGGGCGTTTTCTTGTGAATTTTTATGAAATACAATACACCGAGAGACACCACCTCTAATATCAGCTATCGCTGGTGTTAGAGGTGGTGTATTGTAAGTGAGCTTAAATGTGTTTACGCGAATGTTGTTGTGAGTGTGTGTGAGATTGATATTATGCTTTATGCTAGATTATATAAATATATGACAGAGATGGGATTTTGGAAAAAAATAAAAGAAAAAAGCGTGCTTACTGGTGTGCCGATTTTGGCTATGGCGCCGATGGCGGATGTTACAGACTCTGCATTTCGCTACATTATTGCCAAATATTCAAAACCCAAAAATCCGGATCCTGCCCGCCCAATAAGTGGAGGGTATGTCACTTGGACAGAGTTTGTTTCTGCTGATGGACTTATACTTGGTGGTTATGACAAACTCGTTCGTGATCTGCAATATGATGAAATAGAGCGTCCAATAGTGGCGCAAGTTTTCACAAGCAAGCCCGACATTATGGAAAAAGTTGCAAAGCTTATTGTGAAGCTTGGTTTTGATGGTCTTGATATAAATATGGGTTGTCCAGATAGGAGTATAGAAAAACAAGGAGCCGGAGCGTCACTTATGAAAAATCCAAAGCTTGCGCTAGAACTTATAGAAAGCGCCAAGAAGGGAGTTGCTGGTAAAATCCCAGTTTCTGTGAAAACTCGTCTTGGATATAATAAAAATGAGATTGATTCGCCAGCTGGCGGATGGCTACGAGCTCTCCTTAGTGCCAAGCCGGCTGTTATCACGATACATGCGCGCACAAGAAAAGAGATGTCCAAAGTACCTGCGCGTTGGGAGGAAATAAAAAAGGCGGTAGAGATTCGTGATGCTCTAAAATCTAAAACTTTAATATTAGGCAATGGGGATGTGGAGAGCGTGGCCGATGCTATAAAAAAATGCAAAGAAAGTGGCGCCGACGGCGCCATGATAGGTAGGGGGATGTTTGGCAATCCGCTAATATATAGCGGGGTTGCTCGCGAAGAAATTCCAATAAAAGATAGACTGGCAATGCTGGTAGAGCACACAAAACTTTTCTCCGAAAAGTTTTGTGTGCCTGAAAATGTTTACCCTATTAAATCCTCTACAACCGTGGAGGGCGCCAAAGGTGCATTTAACTGGGTGAAAAGTTTTGCCATTATGAAAAAACATTATAAAGCGTATTGTGAAGGTTTTGATGGTGCCAAAGAATTGCGGATGAAACTGATGGAAGCTAAGGATGCGGATGATGTGGAGAAAATAGTGGAGGAATATTTAGACTCTATATAAATTTATCCAAACTTTTAACTATTACCCTCTATCTTGCTATAATAACAATATGCAGGCACTTTATAGAAAATACAGACCAGCCAAATTTAAAGAAGTTCTAGGGCAGGACCATATTATTAAGGCCCTTACCGGCGCCATAAAAGAGGGCCAGATTTCTCACGCCTACCTTTTCTCAGGTGGCAGAGGTACAGGCAAGACAAGTGTCGCTCGTATACTTGCCAAGGAGCTCGGCACAAGCGAGAAAGATATTTATGAAATAGACGCCGCTTCAAATAGAGGTATTGATAATATACGCGAGCTTCGCGAGGCAGTGGCCACACTTCCATTTGAGTCAAAGTACAAAATATACATAGTGGATGAAGTTCACATGCTCACCAAAGAAGCTTTCAACGCTCTCCTTAAAACATTAGAGGAACCGCCTGCTCACGTCATTTTTATTCTTGCTACCACAGAAATAGAAAAACTTTTGGATACTGTCATTTCTCGCTGTCAGGTCTTTACTTTCAAAAAACCGAACAGAGAAATTTTGAAAAAAATGTTGGGGACTGTGGCAGAGGCGGAGGGCTACAAGCTTGACGCTGGCTCACTTGATCTTATTTCTATAATGGCAGATGGCTCATATCGGGATGCCCTTGGAATACTCCAAAAAGTGATAAACGCATCGGATGACAAAAAAATATCACTTGCGGAGGTGGAGAAAATAACAGGCGCACCAAAAGGAGAGATTGTAAACGCATTTGTAAAAGCGCTGGCAGAGAAAAATGCAGAGGGAGGTATAACGTCCATAAAAGAAGCAAAAAGTGAAAATGTTGATATAAAAACTTTTATGAATCTAGTTTTGCACAAAGTTCGTCTGGCTATCATTTTGAAAAATGTTCCAAAAATGAAGGATGAAATAAAAGAGGAAGTGGGGGAGGAAGATTTCAAATTGTTAGAAAATTTCGTTGGCATAACAGATACCGGATTAAACTCAAAAATCCTATCCGCACTCCTTGGCGCCTATGAGCTATCGGGGCATTCGTACATCCCAGAGTTTCCGATAGAGCTAGCACTTATAGAGATTTTTGCTCCGCAAAAATCTCTATAACAGCGTGTTTCAAAAATTGCCGAAAGGCGATTTTTGATGTATTTTATAGAGGATTGTGGGTTGGGAGTTCACTCATAACTGGTAACTCGTAACTCGTAATTCTTTGCCGGCTCGTCTAATAGTGGTCGCCTCACCGGCGACCCGCCGAAGAGGCGGGGACAAATTTTATGTCCTATACTTATGTTCTAAAAAGTAAAAAGAATGGTAGATTATATATAGGTTCAACAGATAATTTGAAAAGAAGATTCTTGGAACACAATAAAGGCATAGGGGGACAATATACTAAAAATAACAGACCCTTCCTCCTAGTCTTTTATGAAGCGTATGATGATTATGTTTTAGCCAAAAGATCTGAAAAGTTTTACAAAACTGGTTATGGCCGAGAGGTATTAAAAAGTAAATTGGAAAAATAATTTTTCTAATCAAGGCTGGGGGATCGTCTAATGGTAGGACAACGGATTTTGGATCCGTTTATCTAGGTCCGAATCCTAGTCCCCCAGCCTTGCTTAGAAATTAACATCTATTTAACCCGCCGGAGAGGCGGGGGAAGAAGAATGAATATTTTCATTACAATTTTGTAAAATAATTTGTCTGTGTCCCTATTAAAAACCACCCTCGCAACATGCGAGGGCGGGGTACTTCGTGGGGTGGTACCACTACTACATTACATATGTCGTCTATGTCGTCTGGCGTGTGATGCCGCCGTAGAGCTGGTCGTACCACTACCAGCAAGAGCGACGAACCACGTTACCACTACCAGGGTTGTATTCGTCTCTCAGTAGTAGTGGGTGGCAATAATCGCCGCCAAGATCCGCGGAGCGACGAGCCAGCCGAGCCACGAGAGGCACCCGATGGGGTGTGCCGTGGCCAGAAGCATGGTTGTCCTCGGGAAAAGGGCCATGAAAATCAGGAACCAAATCCCGTGGACTTGCCAGAAATCGGTGGTATTCCTCTCTGCGGGCCACTCGGGCGTGGCACATGCCACGAGAGAGAAGGCTACGAGCATGATGATGAGAAATTTCCAGGCACCTCTCATTTGGACTTCTCCTTTCTTTCTACCCTATATTATACACCAAAACACTCCAAAAGTCAATATTTATTTTCCATTAAAAAACCACCCCGACCTTGGTCGGGGCGGAGTTAGTGAGTGTCATTGACGTAGCTCGTAGTATGCCATGAGACTCAAAAGTGTCATGATACAGACGATAGACCGGAGGGAGTAGACCACAGCGAGAACATTGCCATCTACCACCGCCGGATAGAGTGCGAAAATTCCAGCGATTAGACTAAAGCTCCATGTAGTAAATGACTCGGTGTTCCTCTTGCTGACCACTAGGTTCTGGATGGTTGGGAAATACCCGAGGGCAATCAAAACCTGAGTGAAGACATTGGAACTCCAAGCGTCTCCGGTTGTCAGTCCATATAAAACAATCATACCGACGCCACCGAGGTACCACTTCTCGAACGGCTTAAAGCGGACCTCCTTCTTGCCCCATACGATGATCGCAATGAGAATGACGAGAACCGACACAGCATCCACTGTGTTGAGGATGCCAGACCGAAAATCATGATTCTCCGCGATGGTATATGTCGTGAGACTTAGGCCTGTACCAAAAAGAAAGATGATCCATGTGGAAAGTGTCGGGTTTATCTGACGCTTCCAAATCTGGTAGGTGTACCAGATTGCATTCATGGCCATGGCCAGTATCGTCAGCCAAACACACAAATCCTTCACGGGGCACTCTCCTTTCTTTCTACCTTATATTATACACCAAAACACTCCAAAAGTCAACTCTATTAACCCCGAAGGAAAGCGAAGCTTCCTACGTGGCAGGCTGGTAACTTCACCCTGTTAAATGATTTTGTTGATACAAAAATCAGTCAGCCTTTGGCTGATTATTTAACAGGATAAATTCCCAACTATTAACTTTTAACTTTTATCTACTAACCTAGGGGGGTATAAAAAATCCCTTATGGGATGTATAATTTGGAGATATGAAATTTTGTCATAGTATTAGTATTGGTATTGAAAATGGTCGTATGAACACCGTTGTGAATATACCGTATAAGACTGTGAAAACCCTGACAGTTTATATTGCAGAATTATTTAAATAAAAACATGTTAAACACTCCAACCAAAAAAAGTACCAAAACAAAAATTGCTGCTGCTCCATATTTTGAAGCGGAGAACATTTTGATATACAAAGATGACATTTTGAAAATTTCCGCAATTCCAAATAATTCCGTTGATTTGATTGTTACTTCACCACCCTACAATGTTGATATACATTATAACTCTCACGCGGACGATTTATCCTATGAGGATTATTTGGAATTTACCCAAAAATGGATCAAAAAATGTTTTGACTTATCCAAAAACGAGGGGCGATTTTTGCTTAACATTCCACTTGATAAAAACAAAGGTGGCCAAAAATCAGTTGGGGCAGATATTACAAAAATTGCAAAAGATATTGGCTGGAAATA
>CAYHGJ010000029.1:0-7620 GCA_964356235.1 uncultured Candidatus Saccharibacteria bacterium
AGCACATAGACCATTATATTACACGACTTGGGTTTTTTGGCAAGTTTTAAAAAATTGCAATATCTCATACTTAGTTTTGATTTGCGCTATGTGCTCGGTTATGCAAAATATATTCACTCTGCTTATTATTTTGCTATAATATATTCATATTAAACAACACAAGACATCATGTCGTTTGAAATTATATTTGTCATAGCCATACTCATAATATCGGTTATCATACACGAGATTTCTCATGGGTATGCGGCACTTTATCTTGGAGATCCAACTGCTAAAAATGAGGAGAGACTGACCCTCAACCCAATGAAACATATAGACCCAATGGGCTCTATTTTTGTACCACTTATATCATATTTTGTTGGTGGTTTTGTCATAGGTTGGGCAAAGCCTGTGCCATATAACCCGTACAACCTCAAAAATCAAAAATGGGGCGAGGCAATCGTGGCAGGAGCAGGGCCCTCTGCCAATATTTTATTGGCCATTATTTTCGGTCTGTTTTTACGATATTTGCCGGCCCTTGGTGTCACAAGTTCTCCATTTTTAGAAATTGTCAGTTATGTGGTCGTGGTCAATCTTATTCTTGCGATTTTTAATCTTGCCCCTATACCGCCGTTTGATGGCTCAAAGGTTTTGTTTAGTATTTTGCCGTATCGTTTTCAATACATAAGAGAGTTTTTAGAAAGAAACTGGATTGTGGCAATGGCCATTTTTATACTATTTCTTTGGAGGTTTGTTCAGCCAATAGTATTTCCTATATTTGAGCTTATTACAGGGCTTAGTGTATAGGATTGCTTTGGGGTCTTGTACCCTGTAGTGAATTTTGGCATCGTGTGCCTCCGCCAGCTGGCGTAGGCGCACTGGTCGTAGGCCAAAAATGCCAAAATCTACTACGGGGTTGCATTTTCTGGGGAAACTGTTAAATTATTATAGCTCCAAAAGAGTATGACCGCCTTGCGGCGGATTTAAGTTTAGAAAATGGCTACATTAAACCAATTAGTAAGAAAAAATAGAAAAAGTCCAACAAGAAAGCCGAAGGCCATCACTCTTAGGCGTGGTTTTAACAGCAAGAAAAATAGACCATCTTTTTATAGTTCTCCTTTTAAAAGAGGAGTCTGTGTGAAAGTAAAAACAACCACTCCAAAGAAACCAAACTCAGCTATCAGAAAAATCGCCAGAGTTCGTCTTACAAATGGTCAGGAAATTACCGCATATATCCCAGGGATAGGACATAACCTACAAGAGCACTCCGTTGTTCTAGTGCGAGGTGGGAAAGTAAAAGATATTTCAGCGAGATATACCATAGTAAGAGGTGTGCTTGATGCAAGTGGCGTAGAAAAGAGGATGAAGGGTCGCAGTCAATATGGGGCAAAGAGACCAAAATCTAAATAACATAAGTTCATAAAGTAAAAAGTTCATAAAGTTCATAAAAAATACTTTACAAACTTTATAAACCTTTAACTAAATCTATGCGTAGAAAAGTAAAAAACAGAATACAACCAAAACCAGACAGGATTTTTCAGTCTTTTGAGGTTTCCAAGTTTATAAACTCCATAATGAAAGATGGCAAGAAAAATACCGCCTCCGCCATCTTTTATGGTGCTCTTGAAGACATAAAAGAAACAGCAAAAGTAGCAAATCCTATTGAAGTTTTGAAGCAGGCAATAGAAAATGTTGCTCCGCTTATGGAGGTGCGTTCAAGAAGAATAGGAGGTGCAAACTATCAGGTGCCAAAGGAGGTTAGACCAGAGAGAAGACAGACGCTTGCTATACGATGGATACTTGAAGCGGCGTGCGCTGGCAAAGGTAAACCAATGAGAGAGAAACTTGCCAATGAAATACTTTCTGCTTCTCGCAACGAGGGTGAATCTATAAAAAAGAGAGAAAATACTCACAGAATGGCAGAATCAAACAAGGCTTTTGCGCACTTGAGTTGGTAAAATATATATGCACAGGGATTATCCACTAGAAAAAGTAAGAAACTTCGGAATTATTGCGCATATTGATGCAGGTAAAACTACCACATCAGAGCGCGTTCTTTACTATACTGGTTCACAGCATAAAATAGGAGAAGTGCATGAGGGAGAAACCACAACAGACTGGATGGAGCAGGAAAGAGAGAGGGGTATTACCATCACAGCGGCCGCTGTCACTTGTTTTTGGAACAAGACGGATGAGCCGATGGACCCTAGCACCAAGACTCGTTTTAATATTATTGATACACCGGGACACATTGATTTTACCGTTGAGGTGAAGCGTTCACTTCGTGTGCTTGACGGGGCGGTTGTTGTTTTTGATGGGGTGGCTGGTGTTGAGCCACAATCAGAGACCAACTGGCGCTATGCTGATGAAGCAAGTGTGCCTCGTATTTGTTTTATAAACAAACTTGATCGCACGGGGGCCTCATTTGAGCGCTCGTATGCAAGTATTTTGGACCGCCTCAACAAAAATGCTGTAAGAATGCAGATACCCATCGGTTTGGAAGATAAATTTGAAGGGGTTATAGACCTCCTAAAAATGAAGGCCTATCATTTTGAAGGCGAGATGGGCAGTAAGGTTGTAGAAGGAGAAATACCAGCAAATTTAAAAGCCGAAGCAGAAAAATATAGACACGAACTGGTTGAAAAAATTGCCGAGAATGATGATGTTTTGATTGGTGATTATCTTGAAGGAAAAGAAATTCAGGTGGCCGATTTGAAGAGAGTTTTGCGTAAGGCCATTATTGAAAACAAAATATTTCCAGTTTATGCAGGCTCAGCTCTCAAAAACAAAGGAGTGCAACTTGTGCTCGATGCCGTTGTAGATTATTTGCCGAGCCCGCTTGATGTGCCTCCTTTTGTAGGGACTGATCCAAACACAGATGAGAAAATTACAAGACACGCTTCTGATGAAGAACCTTTTGCCGCTCTTGCTTTCAAACTTCAGGCAGACCCATTTGTCGGGCAACTTACATTTTTCCGAGTTTATTCAGGAACAGTAGAAGCCGGCTCGTATATTTATAACGCGACTACCGGAGACAAAGAGAGGCTTAGCCGTATTGTGCGTTTACAAGCAGATAAGCGAGAAGAAGTAAAAAAGGTTTATGCCGGAGAAATAGCGGCAGCGGTAGGACTTAAAACTGCTAAAACTGGTCATACACTTTGTGATGAAGAGCACCCTATTATTCTTGAAGGCATAAAAATACCAGAACCGGTCATTTCTATGCGAATTGAACCAAAAACAAAAGCGGACCAAGAAAAAATGGGTCTTGCTATGAAAAAACTTTCTGATGAAGACCCGACCTTTAGAATAACTAGTGACCAAGAAACTATGGAAACTATTATCTCTGGGATGGGAGAGCTCCACCTTGAAATTTTGGTAGATAGGATGAAAAGGGAATTTAATGTAGAAGCAAATGTCGGCGCGCCACAGGTGTCATACAGAGAGACAATCACTCGTGAAGCAGAAGCAGAATGCAAATACATAAAACAGACGGGAGGTCGCGGGCAATATGGTCACGTAAAAATAAAACTTGCTCCACTTGATAAAAATGTATACAAAGATGACCTTCCAAAAAATGTCAAAAGAGACGAACACTTTGAATTTAAAAATAGTATTAAAGGAGGTGTTATTCCACAAGAATATATTCCAGCGGTAGAAAAAGGAATTCGTGAAGCAATGGATAGGGGGGTAGTGGCTGGATACAAAATGGTAGATATCTCTTGTGATTTGTTTGATGGATCATATCATGAAGTGGACTCATCAGAAATCGCTTTCAAAATCGCTGGCTCACAAGCCTTTCAGGATGCATCTAAAAAAGCAGGGCCTGTGATACTTGAACCGATAATGAAACTTGAAGTTGTCGTCCCAGAAAAATTCATGGGAGACATAACTGGAAATCTTTCTTCAAAGAGAGGACAGATTGAAGGTATGGAAAATAGGGGTATGCTAAAGGCCATAAAAGCCAAAGTGCCACTTTCTGAAATGTTTGGATATACAACAAACCTCCGCTCAATGACAGAGGGGCGCGGCACATCAACAATGGAGTTTGACCACTATGCTATCGTTCCTGCGAATGTTGCTGAAGGGATAGTAACTAAAAGGAAGTAATTAAAAAAGCACCCCTGTGGGCGCTTTTTTGTTTTACCATTGGATATTGACTTTTGTACTGCATTATGCTATAATAGAGGGGTATAAAATAATAAAAAAATATGGAAAATTCAATATCTAATACAAACCCAAATGATGCTCCACAAACCCTAAGCCAGGCCAATGATGAAAATGTAATCATGCCAGAGAGCAACTTAGCTCTTGCCATAGGCGAAAGTGAAGCGGTCATGAAATCATTGAATAGCACTGGCTACTTGATTCAGGAAATAAAAAATGATGGGTCAAAAGGTGCTCTTCACGGACTTATTGATGGAGATGAAATAGTTTTTGATGAAAACAATAATGGGTTTCTAGTTGGAGGCAAAGTGGTTGATACGGCAAAGGCTAGAAAAATCTGTGACATTTATAAAAGTGCTATCAGGCATTACACAGCAGAGGATAATTCTTAATCTAACAAAAAGCACCCGATCGGGTGTTTTTTGTTTAGCGGATTTTGGGTTATCCCCTCTCTTTGTTGACAACATGGCAGGGGGGGGGGGCGATAATTGAGGTATTATGGAAAAAAATGACCCACAATCAGAAGAAGCAAATAGAATAAGAGAGTTTTTTGAAAAAATATGGGACAAAAACATAGAAGAGTTGGAGGAGGCAATAAGCTATCTGAAACAAACCCCAGACTTCAAAGCTTATATGGCGCTTTCAGCCGTTCAGCAGGGGGGTAGCCCATTAAGAATGTCTGAGGATGAGACTGCAAACGAATTACTGGAAGAGATTAGGAATTTACCAGAAGTTCAGAGAGTTTTTAAGATGATACGTATACTGGATCATGCAAAATCTAAGAGAAGATCACTGTAGTCTGTCAAACAAAAAACACCCGATCGGGTGTTTTTTGTTGGTGCATGCCATAGCCCTGCTCTTAATTTAGTAACCGGGTTACTAAATTAACCCCACTTGGAGGTCGAACCTCCAAGTGTTCTAAACAGGGTTTTTATTTGACAAAATTTGGAAGTGGAGTAGATTGGGAAACAGAAGGGGGACAGATCATGGGAATCTTGGAGGTTCTTTTCTTTTCTATAATCCTTGGGTTCATTCTCGGCAGTGGTTGGATGGTGATTACTATCCCGTCATTGACGGAGAAAGACATGACGGCTATTTCCTTCGACACTGGCCAAACCTTACGTGTTGTTCTCACGATTCTTGTGGC
Source organism: uncultured Candidatus Saccharibacteria bacterium (assembly GCA_964356235.1). GTDB lineage: Bacteria > Patescibacteriota > Minisyncoccia > Phycocordibacterales > CAYHGJ01 > CAYHGJ01. Next base: position 5,291 of record CAYHGJ010000029.1, read on the forward strand.
TGCGGTAGCTGGAGTACTGACCAAAATATTCAACTGTGCGACCCCTGTGCTGTGGGCTGCCGTGACATCCGTTTTCTTTCTTGTATTTACAGAATTCCTTACTCGTCTAAAAACACTGCGTAATGGTAGTAAATAGCTGGCTACAACCCCGAGCATGCTCGGGGTTTAAATTTGGCTAATAACAGCCTTTGGCCCCACTTGGAGGTTCGACCTCCAAGTGTTGTATTTGACAAAATTTTTGGAGGGAGTAAGTTGGAAGTAGAAAAGAAAGGAGAATTTCATGAGCATTTGGGAGCATGTCATTTGGTCAGGAGTGATCGGCTTCGTTCTCTCTATGTCGTGGGTAAAGATTGTTGAGCCTGCTTCGGCTGACTCAAGTATCCACACATGGAGAGTGATTGTGGTTACAATCGTAGCTTCCTTTGCTGGAGGATTTAGTCATCTTGTCTTTGGTGGAGGGGCTCTTTTGACAGCTTTCACTTCAGCTTTCGTATTCCTTGCTATCGGGGAGCTTGCAATTTGGGGAGCAAGGAGAAATCAAAAAAAAGTCTAGCATTACCAAAACGGATCGGGAGGTCCGTTTTTTGTATAATTGCACCTTATTGAAAATTGTGCTATAATATAAGGAAGATTTAAAAAGGGGCTTGACCAAAGACTATAAATAGCTATACTTAAGAACGTTCTCAATATTATGTTTAATCTTACCAATTTAAAGCGGAAAACCTAAAAGCTGGCTCGTTTTGAGTTGTGCCACAGGTAGACCGCTAGCAAGCGGTTTTTTTAAATTCAAATCCCAGTAGTAAAGCAAAGTTTACTACAGGACTGAGATTTGCCTCTCGTCATGTCCAATCTGCTTGCAGATTGGACATGATGGAAGACAAACACCCGCTTATGCTCTCCAGAGTTACAGCGTGGCAAGGATAGGATGACTGATACTTTGACAAACGAATTCCCTCAGCCAAGTCGTGAGAGAGTGGTTAGAGGATGAAAGTCCCGCTGTAAGCGGGACGGAAAATGCCCGAACGCTACTTTTTTAAAGTGGTGTTCGGAGCAGGTAAAAAAATTGTATAAAAACATAAACAAAAAGCCGAACATTTAAATGTTCGGTGGTTACAAATGTGGTTTTTAAATTTCCTAATGGGAATTTAAGGGCGCATGGTGGATGCCTTGACTTGAAGTGGCGATGAAGGACGTGGCTAAGCTGCGATATGCAACGGTTAGGTGCCTAGCAACCGTATTACCCGTTGATCTCCGAATGGGGAAACCCCGTGAGGTAAACCCTCATGATCCAGCACTTATTTTGCACATAAGGTGATTACTCTATATAAATTTATTTTTATTTGCGAGTGTGTCATTGGAAATTTGTGTCCAAAATAAGTGCTGGAAGTATACCTAGGGAAGTGAAACATCTCAGTACCTAGAGGAAAATAAAACAATGTCATTTCGTTAGTAGCGGCGAGCGAAAGCGAAGAAGCCCAAACCAGATGCATCACATTGCATGTGATGCAATAGTTAGGAGTTATTAGTTAGTAGTTAATATGAATCTATTCTTATATTAACTTTTAACTTTTATCTAATATCTATTGCATCGCGCGTAGTGTGATGCATCTGGGGTTGTAAGGCAACAACGCGAGTTTTTTAAACTGCGGAAAAGTTACAAAACATTTTGTTAATTGAATTTGCTGGAAAGCAAAACCCAAGAAGGTAATAGTCCTGTAAGTGAAAACAATATGTCTTTTTAGTTGTTGCTCTTGAGTACCTCAAGACACGAATAGCTTGAGGGAATCTGCCGGAACTAACCGGTAAGGCTAAATACACTTCAAGATCGATAGTGAACTAGTACCGCGAGGGAAAGGTGAAAAGAACCCCGGAGAGGGGAGTGAAATAGAATCTGAAACCATGTGTCTACAAGGAGTAGGAGCGGCATCACACTGCGTGTGATGCCAGTTAATAGTTAAGAGTTACTGGTTACCAGTTGAATGCGAACGCATTTCCTCGTAACTTAAAACTCATAACAGAAAACTGGGCATCGTGCATAGCGCGATGCCGCGACTGCGTGCCTATTGAAGAATGAGCCAACGAGTTTATGTATGCGGCATATGGATAAGTCCCTTTGAAGGACGCATCCGAAGCGAAAGCGAGTGTTAATAGCGCGTTAGTCGTATACATAAGACCCGAAGCCAGGTGATCTTGCCATGAGCAGGGTGAATCCGTCAGAAATGGCGGAGGAGGCCCGAACCGGTTGGTCGTGCGACTCCATCGGATGACTTGTGGTAAGGAGTGAAAAGCTAATCGAACTTGGTAATAGCTGGTTCTCTCCGAAATAGCTT
>CAYHGJ010000030.1:0-7599 GCA_964356235.1 uncultured Candidatus Saccharibacteria bacterium
CGCCCTGTAGGATTCGAACCTACGACCTTCTCCTTAAGAGGGAGCAGCTCTACCAACTGAGCTATGGGCGGACAATGTAGGGAAGGTGGGCCAGGTGGGGGTCGAACCCACACGATCTTGCGACCACGAAATTTTAAGTCTCGCGCGTATACCAATTCCGCCACTGGCCCATTATTCAAATATTCAAACAAAAACATAATACACGAAAATCTTCGAAAAATTAAATCTCTCACTCGCGAAAACTGACGTTTTCTGAGGCGTGGGCGGGAATCGAAGCTTACAGCTTCAGTACACCTTTTGGCTAAAATTTTCGCAAGCTCAATTTTAGACTCAAAAGCTTTTCGATTCTCGCACGAGAGTGCCCCGCACTCTCTCACTCGCGAAAACTGACGTTTTCTGAGGCGTGAGCGGGAATCGAACCCGCGCATAACGGTTTTGCAGACCGACGCGTTACCATTTCGCCACCACGCCTTGTTATAAAAAGAGCTCAATCTCTATAATACTCAAAAAAGTTATTTATCGCCACTGGATATCTCTTCTATTCTTTGACGATTTTTTTCTCCCAAATCTATTTCAAAGTCAAAAACAGGCAGAACGCGTAGTTTGGAATGCTCTCTGACAAACTCTCTAAACTCACTTCTTTTTCTTTTTAGGAAAAGAAGAGCATTATTTTCTTTATTTTCTGGGAAAGTTGTGAAAAAAATTGTTGAGTTTTTCAAATTTGGGGAAACATCTGCGTAAGTAATAGTAACTAAAGACTCACGGTTTGACTCTCTGTTCAAAAAATCGTTTGCAAGAGTGGTTATCAGAGATGAAACTTTGTCTTGTTTGCGTGCCATTTTTTATTTTTTCATTGAGACATTAAACGATTCTATGTAGTCCCCGGGGGTGATCTCTATTGAAGCTTCTATTTTCGCGCCAAATTCTAAGTCCTGCCCGATTGCTTTTTGAGATGGAAGTTTATTTACTTGTATCTCTATCACTTTTCCCTTGGAAATCTCAGCATCTCTGCGGATAATTTTTACCCTATCACCGACTCTCATCTCGCCTGACATCAAGCGTCCCCCCAACACTTGCTTATCTTTTGTCTTGCTAAAGGTTCTAAGTATTTTTGCTTTACCAGATATTTCTTCTACTTGTTCTTTTGGAGTTTTTTCGATGATGATATTTTTAACCCACTCTATAAGCTCGTAGATAATCTTGAATGTTCCTACGTGTATTTTAAATCTCTCCGCCGTATCTTTGGCAGAAGATTCTATCTTTACATTAAACCCAACGACGATACACCCCTCGGCGGCGCTCGCTGTCTTTATATCATTTTCTGAGATATCGCCCGTGCCTGTGTGTAGTATTTTCAATCCAACCTTTTCGTTATTAAGTTTCCAAAGTTCGTGCTCTATTGCTTCAAGTAGTCCGGACACATCAGCTTTTATGATTATAGGTAAAATATTTTCCTTACCTTCGTGGTCGTTATTGTTTTCCTGTTTTGATTCATAGGACGACGCCAAAATCTCTGCCTCTTTTTTACTTTTAAAACTTTTAAACAATGCTCCTGTGGCAGGAAGTTTATTAAAACCAATGATTTTCACGGGTGTGCCTGGACCGGCTTCTTTTATATTTTTACCGAGAAAATCTTCCATGATTCTGACAGGGGAGAGACAATCTTCTGCCAACACATACATACCATTTTTTAAAACGCCATTTTTTATTATGAGAGTAGCTCCTACACCCTTTTGTTTATCGAGACTTGATTCAATGACCACTCCGCTGGCTTCTGTACCAACATCTGCTTTGTACTCTTCAATCTCCGCTGACAACAAAATAATTTCAAGGAGTTCATCTACCCCCTTGCCAGTTTTGGCAGAGATTGGCACCCAAGAAACATGTCCGCCATATCCTTCAACATAAACATTATTTTCTGCCAAGTTTTGTTTTGTTTTCTCTACATCTGCTCCTGGTTTGTCTACTTTATTTATAGCGACGATAAAAGGAGTATTTGCTTTCTGTATAGAGTTTAACGCTTCTAGGGTTTGGGCTTTTACTCCATCGTCTGCCGCTACCACCAAAATAGCGATGTCAGCCACATCTGCTCCACGGGAGCGCATCGCCTTAAAAGCTTCATGACCTGGGGTGTCTAGAAAAGTAATCTTTTTTTCTATCCCAGCCTTGTTTTTGTGTTTAACCTCGTATGCGCTAATATGTTGGGTAATACCACCTGCCTCATTTTCTGCAATATTGCTTTTTCTGATATAGTCAAGGAGGGTAGATTTACCGTGGTCAATATGCCCCATGACGGCTACTATCGGTTGACGCTCTATTTCTTTTTGTTTTTCCTGTTTCATTTTGTAGAGTCGCATTATACATCAAAATATGGCTTAATGAAAGGGCATTTTTAAAACCCCATTTAGAATAATTTCTAATAAATGTTCAATCTGTTCAAAAAAAGAAATGTATATCTGGATTATGCTTCTGCCACACCCATCTTGCCAGAAGCGCTTCGGGCTATGAGACCATATTTGCGTGGTGTTTTTGCCAATTATTCTGGCATCCACGCTGATTCTGTCATTGTTAGGGAAAAAATAAAAAGTGTAAGGCAAAATATTGCCAATATTTTTTCTATAAAATCCACAGAGATAATATTTACAAGTGGAGCTACTGAAAGTAACAACCTAGCGATACTTGGTTTTTTTGGGAAGCTCCAAGAGGAAGGTCTTAGACTTCAAGACTTGCATGCGATTACAAGTGAAGCAGAACACAGCTCTGTTCTAGGTTGCTTTAAAAGTTTGCAAAAATCAGGACTCAAAGTGGATTATCTTAAAATATTGCCTAGTGGTCAGGTGGATATTTCTAGTTTAAAAGATTTGATAACCGATAAAACAGTCTTTGTGTCGGTCATGATGGTTAACAATGAAGTGGGTTCTATAATGCCTATACGCAAAATCTCTCAGATACTTATTGAGAAAAGTAAAAAGCTTGGTTTCAAAAAACCGATATTTCATACCGATGCAGTAAGTGCGCCACTTTATCTTACTGTTTCGCCAAATGATCTTGGTGTTGATATGTTATCGCTAGACTCTGGCAAACTTTGTGGGCCAAAGGGGGTGGGGCTTTTGTATAAAAAAAATACATTAGACATATCTGCCATTATGTTTGGAGGCGCGCAAGAAAAAGGGCTACGCCCGGGCACATTGAACACTCCTTCACTTGTTGGCTTCGCAGAAGCGCTTGTTGTTTGGGATAAAAAATATAAAAATAGTGAGAAAAGGAGACTAGCGAAACTCCAAAGCTGGTTTTTTGGAGAGATTGCCAAGAAATATAAAAATATAAAAATAGTTGGAGATACAAAAAATAGGATTGCCAATAACATAAATATTTTTGTGCCAAACATAGAAAGCGAGTTTGCTGTCATAAAACTTGATGTTTTAGGTTTCTCGCTATCTTCTCAGAGCGCATGCATGCTAGAAACGGCGTCTTTTTCTTATGTAGTACAAGCCATGGGAGAAGATACTGAAAACGGCGCATCCATAAGAATAAGTATGGGGCTTCATACAACCAAAAGAGATTTAGAGAGACTTCTTGATGTTATACCCCGTATCTTGCAGGGCGGAGCATTTTAGTGTTTGACAATACATATGATTAGTTGTATTGTTTAGGGGGCATTTTAGAATTATTGATATTTTGATTATTGCCAATAAGCCAAGGCTAGTATATTATTTTAGTAAATTATGTATGGATCCTGAATGTGATGTGTGTTGGCATATATAAACGGGATCCCAACAAAAGCTTAAATACCTTATAATTTATTAAGTAATAATAAACGGTCGTGTAAACACGACCTATCACACACGGGATGGAAGAATTAACTAAAACACAAATCTTACTGCTTACTCTTTTAGTGAGCTTCGTTACCTCTATTGCCACAGGCATTATTACTGTGGCTCTTATGGATCAAGCGCCAGCGGGTGTCACTCAAACTGTGAACAGGGTAGTGGAGAGAACCATAGAAAGGGTGGTGCCCGAAAAAAACGGCGCTACCGTGATAACAAAGGAGGTGGTAGTGAAGGAAGACAACCTCATCACCGATGCTATAGGTGCGATTTCAAAAAGTATGGTCAGGATTAAAAAGACCATAACAACAACAGATGGCGGAACTGCAAGCGTGGCAGTATCTTTAGGAGCCATTATCTCAAAAGAGGGGACGATTGTGACAGATGCCGGGTTTATAGAAGAAAACACAGTGTACAGAGCAAGTTTACCGGGTGGGTCAGATGTAGGTTTAAAATTGGCATTTTTTGAAAATGGGGTTGCCTTTTTCAATACAGTAGAGGAAACCAAGTTTGACTTTATACCTATAAAATTTGCTGACAGCGCTAGTGTCAAGCTCGGGCAAACCGCTATCAGTTTGTATGGCAGAGAAAAAAACACAGTAGCTATTGGTATCATTTCCGCCATAAGAAATACAGATGATAAAAAAGAATATTATGAATCGAATCTCTCGCTTGGTGATGTCTATGGCAACACATTTATGAATTTGTTCGGTGAAGTGGTAGGGGTAAGGTCCAGCATTGCTGAAAACTATATTGTTAGCTCCGATACCATATTGAAAATATTAAAATCAAAAGAGAAATCAACGGCTCAATAATACCTTCTAAGTGATTGTTTGGAGCTACTGTTTAAAAAATTAATTCAAAATTAAATTTATTTATGCCCCCATTTAACAATTTTACAACTAGAGCTAGAGAGGCTATAAAGCTTGCACATGAGCTTGCTATTGAGCGTGGGCAAAATCATGTAAATCCGACGCACCTACTCTTGGCGCTTGCCAGACAAGAAGAGGGTATAGTGCCGACAGTTCTTGAAAAATTGAACATAGATATTTTGCTTTTGAATGATTCATTATTAGAAGCTCTCGATACACCAGAGACTGGCAATACTGCCTCTCCCGCATATCAGCTATATCTGACACCAGATTTGGGTAAAGTTTTAGAATCATCTTCAAAAATCACAAGAGATATGGGAGATGAATTTATATCAACGGAGCACCTCTTTTTGGCAATACTCGGAGTGCGAGGTGACGCCCAAGAAATACTTGTTCGATTTAAAATAGACAAAGATACTGTCCAGAAAGTGATAGAAGAGCTCCGCAATACTAAAAACGCAGAGGTTATACAACCAAAGAAATTTAGAGTACTTTCCAAGTATGCCAGGAGCTTAACCAAGCTCGCATCAGAAAACAAACTCGATCCTGTCATAGGTAGGGATGTGGAGATAAATCGTATTATCCAAATATTATCAAGAAGAACAAAAAATAATCCGCTTCTTATCGGCGAAGCCGGTGTGGGAAAGACAGCTATTGTTGAAGGATTAGCCCAGAGGATGGTAGCCAGCGATGTGCCAGAATCTCTCAAAGATAAAGAACTTGTGTCACTTGATCTTGGATTACTTATTGCTGGCACAAAATACAGAGGCGAGTTTGAGGAAAGACTTAAAAATATTATCAAAGAAGTAGAAAGGGCTGAAGGTAAGGTCATTCTTTTTGTTGATGAGATGCATACTATAGTTGGGGCTGGTGCTGCTGAGGGGGCGATGGATGCATCCAATATGTTAAAGCCAGCACTTTCTCGTGGAGAGCTTCGTGTGGTTGGAGCAACAACATTGAAGGAATATCAAAAACATATAGAAAAGGATCCAGCTCTTACAAGACGTTTTCAGTCGGTTTATGTTAGTGAGCCATCTGTTGAAGATGCCATAGCAATACTTAGAGGTCTAAAAGAGAGGTATGAGCTTTTTCACGGAGTAAAAGTGACCGATGACGCTATCGTTTCTGCGGTCAATCTTTCGGCTCGTTACATCACTGACAGATTTTTGCCTGACAAAGCGGTAGACCTTATTGACGAGGCATCTTCGGCGCTTAGGATTTCTCTTGAAAACAAACCGCCTATTTTAGAAGAAGCACACAGAAAAATAATGCGTCTAGAAATAGAAAAAGAGGCCCACAAAAAAGATGCTATGGGGGAGGGCAAAACAAAGATTAAGGCCAAAAGCAGAATAAAAGAAATTGAAAAAGAAATAGCAGACCTGAAAGAAAAGACCAGGGGGCTCGAACTTAAATGGAAAAATGAAAAAGATGTTCTGGGTGAAATTAAGGCTATTAAAAAGGAGATGGATACGCTCCGCATGGAAGCTGAGGGAGCAGAGGCTTCTGCTGACCTTGCTCGCGCCGCTGAGATAAGATATGGGCTTGCGCCAAATCTTGAAAAAAAACTTGAAGTAAAAACCAAACGACTAAAAAGGCTTCAAAGTTCGAGAAGGATTTTGAAAGAAGAAGTGACAGAGAGTGATATAGCTCAGGTGGTTTCTCGTTGGACGGGAATACCTGTGGACAAAATGATTGAAGAAGAGGCCAAGAAGCTCACAAAGATGGAGGAAGTGTTGAAAAATCGGATTGTTGGGCAAAATGATGTCATCAAGAAAGTTTCTGATGCTGTTAGACGCTCTCGCGCTGGTATTGCTGACCCCAATAGACCTATCGGATCTTTTCTATTTTTAGGTCCAACAGGTGTTGGTAAAACCGAGATGACAAAAGTTCTGACAGAGTTTATGTTTAGTGATGAAAAAGCGCTTATTCGTGTAGATATGTCAGAGTATATGGAGAAACATTCTGTCTCCAAAATTATCGGAGCTCCACCTGGATATGTCGGACATGAAGAGGGGGGTTCTATAACAGAGCTTGTTCGTCATAGGCCATATGCAGTTTTGCTGTTTGATGAAATAGAAAAAGCTCATCCAGAAGTATTCAACATTTTGCTTCAAGTGTTGGACAATGGTCGCCTAACTGATGCTAAGGGCAGGACTGTTAACTTCAAAAATACGATTGTCATACTAACTTCAAATATTGGTTCAAATCATATAGACAAGATGCAGAAAATAGGATTTGCCGGAGTAAATGAAACAGAGAAGAAACAATATGAAGAAGCAAAAGAAAATGTCTTGGGGAGTCTAAAAGACTTTTTCAAACCGGAATTTTTGAATCGTCTTGATGAGATTATTATATTTGATATTTTGGAACCGGAACATATTCGCAGTATTGTTGAAATACAAATCAATCTTGTCAAAGACAGACTTGCTACAAAAGATATAAAACTTGAAATCTCTGATGAGGCTATGTCTAAGCTAGCTAAGGAAGGATATAATCCTCAATACGGGGCTAGGCCTTTAAAGCGAATGATACAAAATAAAATCCTAACTCCGGTTGCAAACTTGATGATATCAAATGGTATCACCGAAGGGGGCACTATAAATGTAGATGTCAAAGAGGATGATTTTGTTTTTGATGTGCAGAAAAATGCAAAATCAAAAGCAAAGAGGATAAACACAGAAAAGATAGTGGTATAAAATATTGAATTAAAACTCCGGCGTAACAAATGACGGAGTTTTAATTTGGCTGTTTCCATGTTATAAATTTATGTGTTTAATATGCGTCGGTGGTAGAGCGGTCAATTACAAGGGACTGTAAATCCCTCGCCCATAGGGCTACGTAGGTTCGAATCCTACCCGGCGCACAAAATAAAGGAGCGGGATGCGAAAGCATCCCGCGAC
>CAYHGJ010000031.1:0-7392 GCA_964356235.1 uncultured Candidatus Saccharibacteria bacterium
GAAACTTCTTCATCCCAGAGATTATGGCTACCACCAGAAGACGCAGGCCCAGGAGTTTTGTCTATTTTGGCATCTTTTGTCTCTTTTGGAGTCTGGGCCTCTCCCATCATAGAAGATTCTCTGTCTATCCTTTCTATTTCTTCCAAAATATTATTCCTGTTCAACTTTTCTTCAAAGTTTTCCGTCTTTGTGGCTGGATTTTCATAAACAAGTCTTGAAACAGGTTGTTCCATTGGGGTTTTATTGAAAATGGGCTCTTGTGGTATTTCTCTTTGGGGAGTTGGAGCGGTTGTTGGAGCGACTGTTGGAGGAATTGCTGAAGGTGTTGGTTTTGGTGGTGGAGGTGGAATAAAAGGTTGTGCTGGTGGAGGTGAAACAGGTGGGGTAGGTACAATAAAATCGCGCATTGGTGCAGGTTGGGTAGGTAAATTGGGTGGGGGTCCGCCAGCTGGTCTAGGTGGAACGGGCGGGATAGGTGGCAACCTACCAGCGGGCAGTGGTGGGATAGGAGGTTTTAGAGAAACTTCTTCTCTTTTTTCCTCCCCCACGCTGGCATGCACCCTCATCAAAGAATCCCTAAACCCTTTGAAAATTGTTTCGTTTACATCTCCTGCGATTTTTTGGGCTTCTTCAAGAGATACTTCAAGTTTTTGTCTGATTCTAGATACAAACTCTGGTGCAGGAACAAGCCCGAGCAAAACCAAAGAAACTTCTTGCTCCAACATGCCAGCTTTATCCAAAAGAAGTCTGTACCTGTCAGAAATTGCCTGAAATTTTGCAAATACTTCCGTAGAGTCAAGCGCCTCCCGCAAATCCGGCGGAAGATTGTCATATTTTTGTTTTAATTGTTCTTCTGTAAATTCCATTTTAATAAGTTATTTTGTTTTTTCGCCCCCTTCAGCAGGTTTTGTCTCTGATTTCTTATCTTCATCGCTTTTCTTCCCACTATCCACCTCTTTTTTTAATAAGTCAGCCAATTTCTTTCTCTCTTTTTCTTGCTTTTGCTCATCCTCATATTCAGGCGACAAGAATTTCATTGCTTGTTCCCTTTGCATTCTTGTTGTGCCAAAGAGCGTAGAGGCGAATGTTCTTTTACTCAAACCTGTGGATTCTTCTCCACCAGCGTCTTTATTCACTATCTTGCCATCTTCAATGACATACCTTCCGACATAACGATCTCTTCTTGCTGTTGTGGCTTTCTTGAGATCCTTAACAGCTCCTTCTGCCTGTTTCAAAACTTCTTTAGCATCACTTAGTGCTCTAGTTGTATCTTCATAACTGATAGTTCCTTTGTACGTATCAACTATAGATTTTATTTTTTCATCTTCTTTCTTAATATCTTGGTCGAATACTGCCATCTCACTTCTTATTTTCTGACGAGTTTGTAGAGTTTTCGCTTCATTTCCAGACTGTATTGCAAGCTTGAGCAGATCTTCCAACTCTTCTTTTCTTTCTGCTTTTTTATCTTCGATTTCCTTCTTTAGAGCTTTTATCTCTTTTATTTCCTCATTTGCATCGGTAAACTCAGCGACAAGTTTATCTTTCTCTTTCAATTCATCCTCTGCTTCATTTTTTGCCCTAGTTTTCAGACCTACATTTTGACCAGCAATTTCCTCACTCTCCTCCGGACTCAAACCTTGTACGAATTTCTTCTCTTCTTCTACTCTTTTTGCTTGGTCTTTCTTCCATTGGTCAAACCCTCCTTTTGCCCCCTTGCTTATACTGCCCATACCTCCACCAAATTTTGCCACATCACCTGCCCCAGGGGCACCTCTCAAATCAAACGTTCCTTTGCTTGCAAAGTCTCCAACCGATTTCAATCTCCTTCCAGCAAATTTAGAAAGACCACTATCAGAGGCAATCAATTCTCTTACGTATTTACTCTCCGCAACGACAGAACCGGCGCGTCCGACAACCCTTCTGCCAGCCCAAGCACTTAGTCCGATCGTGGCGCTTCCTGCCAAATTTCTGGCCATATTGCTTCCAGCAATGCTAAATTTATTTGAAAGGATAAGTGCCATAAGCATTAGCCCAACAGCTATGATTATATTTAACATTACCCCGAAGTTCGCGTCTGCGTCTTTGACATCGTTGTTATTTAGAAAATAAGCAACGAAATACATCATAAACAGAAATAGTGGAGCAAAAAATGAATGCTTTATAAGTTTGTCAAACCATTGTCCCCACCAATGACTAAGTCCCGGGAAAGCAAGACTGCCGAAGGCAACCGGAGAAAGCACCATAAGAAAAATCAGTATTATAAATCTAGTAACAAACATAAAGGCGGCAGCAAAAAACACAAAACTAATCACCAAAAAGAATATAGACCCAATAAAAGTGGCAACTATTGTTCTGACTTCTCGGTTTGCAAAGGCATCGATTGTCCCGAGAAAACTAGATAATCCACTTTTTTCCTCTTCAGTTTGTTTTGTATAGAAAAAAGATGTTGCCCATATTGGACTCATAAAAGCCATAGAGACTGAGTTTTTTTCTGCTTTTAGTTTGGTCGCCTCATCCTTGGCGCCGGCAGCGACGCTTGTTTTTATATTATTGTACATCCCCACCGCTAAAATATTTGAAGTATCTATGACAAGACGGGTGGCAAACAAGCTGAAATTTATAAAAAGTGCCACCATAATGACATTTTTGATCATTCTCTTGGGGTCAAAATTGCCTACACCAATGATGGTGCGGATGGAGATATAAAGTAAAATAAAAATCAGAAACATGTTGACCACGTCTCGGAAAAGTCCCCAACCAACCTTGATGGCTTCCAGATCATTAACATATTTTGCCATATCAATAACGCTAACTTGTATGACCAAATCCATAATTCCTCCTGCAATCCAAACTAAAAGAGATGTGAAGGTTAGCAATAGGGCACCTATCGCTCCGAGGACTGGATAAACAGAGAAGGCAAGAGCCCAATTGAAAGCGCGCCCAATGAAACTTCCCTCAGCATCGTCCTGTGCAGTTTTTTGCACACATTTGCCGTTTAACAACCCCCCTTCCCATACCCAACCCTCAGATGCCTTATCTTTACATTCGCTATGAGACACCTCTGCATTAACACTTGAAACACCAAATGAAAAGAGTGCCAGAATTATAAATGTGAGTATTAATATTTTTTTGGTTAAAGAAAATTTCATTTGAAAATTTTATAACCGGCTTCGGCTTCACCAAACACGACCCCTTTTTCCTTTACTGCCTGCTTTATATCTTCAAGCGCTTTTGCTGTCTTTTCAGAGTCGCCCCTATAACCATTTATTGCCAAAAAGGCAACCATCGGGTCATCATAAGCGGTTTTCATAAGCTCAATATCATATTTTGTGGAAGAAAGCGCATTTATAAATGCGAGGTGTTTGCCCGCAACACTCTCCGGGACACCAACATCAAGAAGTGATGACAATGTCGCCCCCAAATTTTTTATTATAGGGTCAAGTTTTTCAAGCTCCTTCCTATCATCATTACTAAAAGCGGTGGCAAGTACAGCAAGCTCGCTTCCCGCGCCACTGTTTGCGTTTGCAAGCAGAACCTCCGCGAACATATTAGCGTATGATTTGAAAGAATCTGCGCTTTCAGATGAAGAAACAGAAAGGTCGGTCATAAGATAAACTTTTGCCGGTGGAAGTTTGGCAGAAACAAGCGCATCGAGCGACCCTGTATCGGCAAAAGGAGCAGAGTTGTTTATTTTTGAATTTACATAGGATGAAAACACAAAACGACTAAAAGATTCGGAAAAGTTTAAGTCTTCATTATCCACCGCATTTTTCACAACAGAGTTTGCCGAAATGGCCGTGGATTTTAAAGAGTCATCTGGACCTAAAACAAGAGGATCCCTCTCTCTTACCACCTCATCACCGTCGCTTGTGCCATCACCATCCGTATCTTTGTTGTTAATATCTGTTCTCCAAAGACGTTCTTCCCAATCTTTCAGCCCATCACCATCTGTGTCTATTTCAGAAATGGCATAATTTGCCTTTTTGACCTCGCCGGCACTTTTTTTTGAAGGAGTTTCCCCACGAGACAACACGAAGCCCCCCCCTACGAGAATTATGGCAAGAAAAGCGCTTGAAAGTATCCGTTTAGATTGAAACATACGGCCGTTTTATCACTTAAATTATAGCAATTTAAAAAGCTTTTTACATCAAAAAAGTGTTCATAAGCCCCGATGAGCTTTTGTTTGGCAAAGCCCGCAAGATTTTGCACAAAATCTTGCGGGCTTTTATTTCTTTTCACCACTTAAAAATTACTCAACCCCTTTGTCACAGCCGTATTTACAAGATAGGCAAAAAGGGCATCCACTATTTCATTTATTGAGTCCGCCACTTCAAGTTTTCTAACACCACTTGGCAGAGCGTTGTTAAGTTGTTGCTCTATAACAGAGCCAGGTGTCTCCACAGTACAGTTTTGTTTTTGGAAATTTACCTCTCCCTGTTCTGCGCCTTCAAAAGAATCCCCGCCAGAAACATTGCCAAATGTATTGCTTATTGGTATTGATTCACTCTCTGCGGGCTCACACTTTTCAAAACTTAGAAACCCTCTGCCTATTTCAACCTCCTTTTCTGTTTTGCCGAGAGCCGCCAACTGCCTACCTTGAAGCTCTATGGATACTTCCAAATAGTTTGAATATGGATTGTCAAAAGCAAGTTCGCGCCAAGCATCCCACCCCCCATCAGTAAAATCGCCGTTCAAAAAGTTTTCTACATTACTTGTCACTTCGCTTAGTTTACATGTGACCTCTCTTTCAAACCTGCCACCACTTCCCCTGCTATTTGCTCGTATAAGCGCCTTCTTGATTTCAAGCTGGAAAGGACTACACATAAAGGCAAGTTCTGGCGTAGTTTCTATAAACTCTCCAACGGCCTCATCGGCGACCTTTGTTAAAAGCTTGTTATAATCCTGCACAAAAGCAGGATTGCCATCAAAGCCGGAGTTTATCCAATCCACCATATCTTCTGTTATTTGATTTAATATTTCCTGAGAAACAGCAAATATAAGCCCGTCCAAACACTTCTGGAAATATGAACCGTAGTCAGCACTCGGCACTGCGGGGCTAATAAGTGAAGCCACTATTGCGGCGACAATAGGCGCAAGACAGGCCCCAACAGCGGCGCCTGCGCCAGCGTCAGTCTTTTTAGGGGGAACAAAAACCACAGTAAAAACTAGACAAAAAACAAGAACAAAAGAAATGATTTTTTTGCTTTTATAGCCAAACATACTTGCGCAAATTATATCAAATATATTCAGCAAATTGTACAACAAAACCCAAAAGGGGTATGCCTAAAATACTTCGCCTATGATATTATTATGTAGTATGAAAAAAATAATCTATTTTTTGATATTGCTTGTCTTGCTCTCCTCTCCATTTTCAGCCCAGGCGATCTATTGGCATTTTGGAGGAATAGTGACAGTAATGTACGCATGCAATACTGGTTTTCTTATATATCTCAAAAACGCCAGCGTGGTACCCTCCCCCGTCATACCACTTATGTGGCTATGGGGCAACTTACAACACGGCTCATATATACCACCACACCCCGCTCAGAGAATTGAGGGCAGAATGCTATTAACTCCAATACCATGTATCTTGGGGTATGTACCCATTGGTTATGGTTTCCCGATCATCTATCACGGATCCAGTATATAAAATTCTAAGTATTAAAAACTGGGGTATCACTCCAAGCTAAATATTGCTGTTAAATCCCTCCAATCAGAAAGTTTCAGTTTTTCAGCTCGTATGGTTGGTGGATATTTTTTTGATTTTAAGTATTCTAAAATTTTCTCCTTTCTCTCTTTTTCAAAGTTGTTGGTTAACACTTTTCTTTTATAGGAAAAACCTTCTTTTACAACCGTAAAAAAATTTTCTTCCAAAACACTTTCGAAAAAATCATTCGAAATGTCATTTATACATAAAATCGCAGAATCAACCTTTGGCATCGGTGAGAAATCTCGCGCTTTAACATTCATTATTTTTTTCGCTTTTCCAAAACAAGCCACTGATATAGAAAGAATGCTTTCTTTGCTATCCTTGCAAACAATCCTGTCCGCCACCTCCTTCTGCACTAGCAAAACCATCTTTGTCGGTTTGTTTTTAGCGCCAAGAAAAGTCCTCAATATCTCACCGGTGATATAATACGGGATATTTGCCACTATCTTATATTTTTCTTTGCCAATAACAGATTGTTCTACAAAAAAGTCTTCAATTTTCTGGTGTATTAAAAATAATTTTTTGTCTTTTATTTCATTTTTAAATTTTTCTTCAAGATACCAGATGAGTTCACCATCTGTCTCCACCGCCACCACCCTCGCCCCAGCTTTTAGAAGGGGCTCGGTCAAAGCACCTCTGCCAGGCCCTATCTCCAAAACCCACTCATAAGGCACCACACCAGCGCTTTCAACAATGGTTGAAAGCGCCTTTTTAGATTTCAAAAAATTTTGCCCCAGTGATTTCTTAGCTTTCATATTTTTAACTTTCCGCACATAATCCTCAAACAATTACCCAGTAGACACACACCCTCTAACACACGCGACAGCTGATGTTAGAGACTACTACATAATCCCAAACTTATAAACCAATTCTTTCTGGTTATCAATAAAGTCGGCCGTTACAAAACTAAGTTCTCTGTTTAAATTGAAGTGAGACTTTATCATCATAATTTCTTTTTCACAATCATAAGGCAGTATAAAGGTTGATTTTTGTAGAGGATAAAATCCCATTTCTTTAAGTTTTATATTTATAGCATCTCTCACCTTTTTCTTCTTTTCTGGTATATCAAATATTACAATCCTCCATTTTTTATCCCACCTCTTTGGCCTCTTTACTTCTAAATTATCGAGATCAAACTTTTGCAACTTTTTCCTGCCCAAAGCGGTAACTTCATAGACACTATTCCCATCAACCTTCCTAACAACAACATATTTACTTTTTCTGAGGCGAACAACGGCCCTTCTTATTCTATTTTTATTGTTGGGGTTATTGGCCTTCAACATTTTATACAACTGCCCAAGACCTGGGGCGACAGAAAGCATTGAGACTAGCCCAACCAAAGCAATGATTTTAAGAATATCTTTCGCGAGTTCGTTTCTGGTATATGTTTTATTATATGTTTTGTTGTCTGTTTTATGTTCAACCATATTTAAATTATACCATTATACCACTAGTCTCTAACTCATGCTATCGCTTGAGTTAGAGACTAGTTAAAATATTAGAATATTTTGTAAAAAATATAAAAAAAATGTTTCATCTTAAAAATTAGAAACTCATATTATCAAGAAGCTCTGTTTCATCTTGGAAACTAGAAATCTATGTCATCAAGAAGCCCTGTTCCCCCGCCAAGTGTTGTTCTGCCATAAGTGCTTTCATTTTCCAAAAGCGCTATTGGTATATCT
>CAYHGJ010000032.1:0-7163 GCA_964356235.1 uncultured Candidatus Saccharibacteria bacterium
TAATAACACCAGCTTGGTTTAGCCTTAGGGGTAAGTATGTAGAAATACCGCCGTATATTTTCATACCGCGCACCCTTTTAGCATAAGTGATAGGAATCGGTCTTTCTGCCTCCGTAACAATAACCACCCCCCAAATAACAAGAAGGATAAGAATGATTGACCCTAAATAAATCGGCAGTTGGGATAGTGTAAATCCGAAAGCAAGTTGCGAAATGGTAGACGGAAGTCCGGCCACTATACCGGCAAAGATAATGAGTGAAGTTCCATTTGAAACACCATATTCAGTGATAAGCTCTCCAAGCCACATCAGAAGCATTGACCCTGCGGTGATAATAACAATGTTTAGCACCAAACCAAACCCAGCAAGTGGCTCTATTACTGATTGTTTTGAAAGCAGTGTTAGATAGGCAAACGCTTGAACGGCAGAGAGAGGTAAAGTCAAAAATCTAGTATATTGTGAAAATTTTCTCCTACCAGCCTCGCCTTCTTCCTGATACATTTCCTTCAATTTGGGAAATATCATTGTCAGAAGTTGCATTATGATGGATGCGGTGATGTATGGTTGGACTCCAAGCATTATTATGGAAAGATTAGATAACCCTCCTCCTGCAAAAATATCAAGAAAACCAAAAAGTTGGTTGTTTGCAAAAAATTGTTCAAGCCGTAGCGGGTCAATACTTGGTATAGGAATATTAGCCAAGATTCTAAACAAGAAAAGTCCAAAAACAACAAAAATGATTCTGCCTCTCAAGGTTTTGTCTTCAAATATCAGTCTTATTTTGTTGAAAAATGTAGACATTATTTTATAACCCCACCCGCTTTTTCTATTTTTTCTTTGGCGGAAACCCCCACCTTCAATTTTTCAAACGAGAGTTTTTTTGTTAAATCTCCAACAGAAAGTATCTTCACAGATGGCCATTTGCCACCCTTTTTCTTTATAATACCCTTTTCTTCCAAAGTTTTCATACTGACTACCTCCCCATCTTTATAATAGGCTTCTATCCTTTTTAGATTTACGGCAACAGGGATTACGGCAAATGATTTAAAACGATAACCACGCAACTTTGGCAATTTTTTTATCATATCTCTTTCTTCTGGATAAAGTTTCCTACCGGCTCTTGCCTTCTGTCCTTTTGTTCCACGCCCTGATGTTTTACCACGCTTACCACCACGTCCGACTTGGACATGCTTCTTATTCTTTGTTTTTCTTTTTAGATTGTGTATCTGCATAAATTTCTAGAGGGTATTAAGAGCTTTGATGGCTGCCCTGGCGTTGTTAAGTTTGTTCTTACTCCTTGAAAGAATCTTGGCGGTAATATCTGAGAGCCCTGCAAGTTCCAAAACATCTCTAACCGAGCTCCCGGCAATAAGGCCCCTGCCCTGTGCTGGCATGATTTTCACTATGGCACTTGCATATTTTGAAGATATTTCGTGAGGAATAGACTTGGTTTTGTTCGTCCTAACCTTAATCATATTTTTCTTGGCATCTCGGAATGCTTTCTCTATTGCAAGAGAAGTGTCTCCCGCCTTACCAAGACCAACCCCAACTTGTCCATTTTTGTTGCCGGCGACAAGAGCCACGCTAAAACTAAATCTCCTTCCTCCGGCAACCACTCTAGTCACTCTCCTGATACTTATCATTTTTTGGTCAAATTCTGGTTTTACCCTTTCTCTGCCGGAAGATTTTCTATGATTTTTCTTAAAATTTTTTCTTCTATTATCAAAACGCTCCCCTTTGTGCTCCTTAGGAGAAGTGGTAGCAACTACTTCGTTCATTTCGGTTGTAGCAACTTCTTCTGTATTTATTTGTATGTCTTTTTCATCCATGATTTATTAAAATTTAAGACCACCTTCCCTTGCGCCATCTGCAAGAGCTTTTATATGACCTGTGTACAAAAATCCTCCTCTATCAAAAACAATCTTTGTTATCTTTTTGGCAAGAGCCTTTTTTGCAATTTCAACTCCAACACCTTTGGCTTTTTCAAGAGGTTTACCCTTTTTGATATCTTTTGAAGAAAAAGAAACCAAGGTCTGTCCTTTTATGTCATCTATAATCTGCACATAGATATTGGTATTTGACTTAAAAACTGCCAAACGAGGTCTGTCTTTGGTGCCAGAAACCTTGGCCCGAATGCGAGCCTGTCTTCTTGTTCTTTGCTCTTTTTTGGTATTTATTTTCATAATGAATTGATACTAATTTCTTTGTATTTTATTCGTGTCATTCGCATACATTCGCGGATTAGTATTATTATTGTTAGGCGGTTTTCTTGCCCTGCTTTATTTTTACAATCTCACCAACATATCTAATACCCTTACCTTTGTATGGCTCTGGTTTTTTTAGACTGCGAGCCTTGGAAGCAAAAGCGCCAACCATTTCCTTGTCTATGCCAGAAATAGTAATCTGATTTTTCTCAGCCGTTACTTTCAAGCCCCTTGGTATAGGAAGTTTGACTGGGTGTGAAAAACCCAACGCAAAATTTAGACTTGTCCCAACAACCTCCGATTTATATCCAACACCTTCTACTGAAAGTTTCTTCTCAAATGGCTTATTAACCCCATCTATCATATTTATGATGTGAGAAGCATATGTCCCCCACAAAGCTTTGCTTAAAAGGTCATTTCTCTTCAAAGAAAGGGTTACCTTGCCAGGAGAAACTTCAATATTTATATTTGATGGTCTGAAATCCTTTTTTAGCTCACCTAGTGGGCCCTTCACATGAATGGTTTCAGAAGAGACCTCAACTTCCGTTTTTTCTGGTATTTGTATTATTTTTTTGCCTATTCTGCTCATAATTCTTAATGTGAATCTACGGATTAGCACGAATACCACAAATTGATTGACTGTTTGTATTTGATTTTATTAGTGTCATTCGCATACATTCGTGGATTAGTATTATTATTTTTTACCAAATCTCAAACAAGGCTTCCCCGCCAACCTTTTCTTCTTTTGCTTGTTTATCAGTCAATATCCCTCTTGGAGTAGAGAGTACCAAAACGCCATATCCCTGCTTCACCTTTTTTATTTCTCCAACTTTTTTATAGACCCTGCGACCTGGTTTAGAAATCCTCTTTACCCCTCTTACTTTTGGAGAATTGCCATTATATAAAAGTTCAATATCCAGATATTTTTTTATTTTTTTGCCTTTTTTTGAAACAGATTTTACAAACCCTTCTTTGGCCAAAATCTCGGCAATAGTAAATTTCATTTCTGAGTATGGCAAAGAAATGACGGGCTTATTGGCTGCGCTTGCATTTTTGATCTGTATTATTAAATCTGATACTGGGTCGTTAACCATATTTTTACCAAGAAGATTTTCTTACGCCCGGGATTTTGCCTTCGTTGGCAAATTCTCGAAAACATATTCTGCAAAGGTCAAAGTCTCTCATATAGCCCCTTTTTCTACCACAACGAAAACATCTCCTCACTACCCGTGATTTGAATTTTGGCGTCCTGTTTGATCTGGCTATAGCTGACTTTTTTGCCATATTTGTTAAAAATGCCCCTGTGCAGTTTTGATAATTATTCCACTTATGGTTGAGTAAACCCAACAATGCCCCCTTATTAAAACTGCACAGGGACGGGTATCATCCTAGCAAGAAGAGCCACTTATGTCAAACCAAAGTAATAGATTTTTGCGTTGTAAAACCTAGTGATTTTTGACCATCTAGATAAGGCCAAACTCGTCCAAATAGACCATAAAAAGCCTCATAAAACAGCTTAAAAGACCCACAGGTGTCCTTTTTAAGCAACAAACAGTATATTTTTGGGCGGGGAAAAGGTAAGCTAGATAGGAAATGTATTTAATGAAGCACTGGGCGATACCGCCACAACATCAGTTCTTGATAGTTTTCTGTATATATATGCGCCCGTGATTATTACCAGAGGCAAGGCCACAAAAACACCGACTATGAGCACCAAAACTCCAAGTATGAATACCCCAAGAGAAGCCAGGAAATAAAGGACCAACCTCTTCTTGCTGCCCATAGTTATGCGAGCACTTTCCTTTAGAGCTTCTATAGGGCCCATATTTTTGTCTATTACTAGAAAAATGGACTGACTATATCTTGTGCCCCAGATAATTCCTGGGAAAATCAGTAAGATAATACCAACCCCAACAATAAAACTATACAAAAACATAACAACGGCCAAATGCCAAAACATCTGCCAGTCTGGCAAAAAATCGTTAATATCACCCTTTTTGTCATCTAAGATTTTCAATGCCAATCTGGTATACCCCAATGTCAAAAAAACTTTAACCACAAAACCAAAAATAGAGAGTATGGCATCGCCAGCGTCTGCTTTTTCAAATGGGGCCCTCCACCCTGTAAATACAAGAGATGCTACGACAATGCCCAGGGTCCAAAAAATAATAAACCAAAAATGCTTCTTGATTTTAGACCATGCAAAACCGAAAGCTTCACCTATAATAAATCTAGCCATAATGAAAAATTATACCACCAATAAAAATAAAATATAAAAACTGGCTAAAACCAGTTTTTATATTTTATTTTTACTGTTCCTTCATAGGCATCCATGCGTTACTCCTTCTTAAACGGAAACCCGAGTGTCGTCAAAAATTCTCCGGCTTCTTCTTTTGTCTTGGCAGAAGTAACCACCGTGATGGCAAAGCTGAAAACGTCTTTTATTTCTTCATTTGATGTCTCTGGGAAAATAGTATGCTCTTTTACTGAAACTGTGTAGTTGCCTATTTCATCAAGCGACTTTTTTGATATACCTCTAAAATCCTTTGTGCGCGGTAATGCTATATTTAAATATCTCTCCAAAAAATCATACATCCGTTTACCCCTTAGCGTCACCACATAACCAACCTTGTCTCCCTCTCTGACTTTGAAAGAAGCAATAGACTTTTTGGCTACTGTTGGGGAAACTTTTTGACCTGTTATTTTTGCAAGGCGGTCTGCGATAAGCTCTACTTTGTGCTTGTCTTTTGTAGAACCAACACCAACAGCAACAACCACCTTTTTTAGGCGTGGAGACTGCATAGGATTTTTATAACCAAACTTTGCCTTCAAAACAGCAAATCCTTTTTTCTCTTTTTCTTTAATACTTATCATAGTTTTATTAATGCGAATCTACGAATTATCACGAATGTCACAAATTGACTGGCTCTGTGTATTTGATTTTATTAGTGTCATTCGCATACATTCGCGGATTAGTATTATACTTCGAGTTTACTTCTCCTGCTAATTCTTATTTTTTTATTTCCTTTGATCTCAAACCCAATTCTTGTCTTTTTTTTGCTTTTTGGGTCAATAAGCATCACATTTGAAACATCTATAGGCAAGGCCTTTTCTACTATTTGGCCTTTATGCCCTCTTCTTTTTGATTTTTCTGTTTTTTTCTTAATATTTATGGCTTCAACAACAACCTTACCAACTTTTGGTAAAGCTTTCAAAACCTTGCCGGTCTTGCCCTTGTCTTTTCCTGCAATCACTATTACATTGTCATCTTTTCTTATATACATGTTAGATATTCTTATGAGTGAAACGAATTAGAAGATCTTGCACCGAGCACATAGCGCGGATGTAAAACCTTATCACTTATACTCTTTTTTGTTTGTTTTTTCATCAACATTATTATTTTTATTGCTATGTGCTCGGTTAAGAAATTTATAGTTTCTCCGCTCCTTAAATTACTAAACTACCTCAGGTGCCAAAGAAACAATCTTTTGATATCCAAGCTCTCCTATTTCACGAGGGATAGGACCAAAAATACGGGACGCCTTTGGCTCTTGTTTTCCTTTTTCTAAAATAACCACAGCGTTTTCATCAAACCTGACATAAGAGCCATCCTTCCTGCGATATGGTACAGTCTGCCTAACAACAACTGCTTGTAAAACCTCTTTTTTCTTTACAAGTCTTCTTGGTTCAGCCACCTGGACAGAAAGAACAACAACATCCCCAATCCTGGCGTATTTTTTCTTTGAACCGCCGAGTACCTTAAAAATACGGCCTATCTTGGCTCCTGTGTTATCTGTTATGACAACTATGCTTCTTGGTTGAATCATGATTGATTTTGTTATGAACGAAGTGATTTAGAAAATCATCACCCTGTTAAATGCACCACTGGCGCTATTCGCTATTTGCGAATAATTTAACAGGGTAAGAATTTTATATTCATTCGTCTTTCTCATTCATTAAAATTCTAAAATGTTTATCCTTTGAAATGGGTCTAGTTTCTTCTATATCTACCTTATCTCCCACCTTTTTTGTATTTCCAACATCGTGGGCTTTATACTTTTTGCTTATATTCATATACTTGCCGTATTTTGAATGTTTTTCATACCTATTTACAGAAACAACCACTGTATCTTTCATTTTGGTAGAAACAACCACCCCAGATAGGATTTTTTTTGTTTTATTTTTCTGTGATTTTGTATTTTCCATTTTCTTAATATTAAATCTTATGTCTTTTTGCGGTCAAAATACGAGCAATGTCTTTTCTTAGATTTCTAGCCTCTTTTACATTTCTAGTTTTTGCTCCTGATGCACTATTGTGAAATTCAAACAAAGCGCGTTTCTTTACTACAAGCTCTTTCTCCAAATCCACAATTTCCTTTTTTTGTATGTCTTTATATTTCATATTATCTTTTGACGAATTTTGTCTTTACAGGAAGTTTCGCACCAGCTTTACGCAGAGCTTCTTTGGCTGTCTTTTCATCCATGCCGTCTATCTCAAAAATAATTCGACCCGGCTCTATCTCAAAACAATAGCCCTGTGGATCTCCTTTACCCTTACCCATTCCAACCTCCGCCGCTTTTGCCGTATAAGGTCTGTCTGGGAAAACTCTCGTCCAGATGTTACCTGTTTTTGTAATATAGTGTCTCATCACCCTTCTTGACGCTTCTATCTGGTTTGACCTTACTCTACCAGAAGTCATCGCTTTGAGGCCATATGCGCCAAAGGAAAGCACGATTCCTCGCGAAGCCACAAGTCTCTTTATAGGATTTTTCCTGGCAGACTGCCATTTTCTATATTTTACTTTTTTGGGAAATAACATGGCTTTTATTTTTTATCAAAAACATCTCCCCTATATATCCAAACTTTTATACCAATATCTCCCTGAGGAATATGAGCTTGGTATCTGGCAAAATCTATATCAGAACGAAGTGTTTGAAGAGGTATTCTACCCTTTCGCAGA
>CAYHGJ010000033.1:0-6619 GCA_964356235.1 uncultured Candidatus Saccharibacteria bacterium
GTGCGCAGGAGAGGACTTGAACCTCCACGCTCTTGCGAGCACAGCCACCTCAAGGCTGCGTGTATACCAGTTCCACCACCTGCGCATTCGACAACATACTAACAAAATATTAGCAAATTAAAAACTCCAGAATAATGGAGTTTTTAATTTGCTAATATTATTTATTTTCTTCTGTTGTTTGTGTTTCTTCTACAACCGGCTCCTCTGCCTTTACCTCTGCCTCCTGCGCCACTTTTTCTGCTTCTACTCTTTCTTTTTCTAGTCTTACTTCTTCCTCATCTTTTCTTTTTGCTTCATCAACAGCTTTTGCCTGCTCTTCCATATCGCTTGTGGTTGATAGATTTAGGAAACTCATCTTTCTCATTTGTTTTCTAATCTCTCTGGCCACTTTTTCTCTGATATAATATAGCTTTGAGCGTCTAACCCGTGAACGTTTTATGATCTCTATCTTGTCTATCATAGGGGAGTAAAGAGGAAATATTTTCTCCACCCCAACACCACTTGAAACTCTTCGTACTGTAAATGTTGCCCCCGCTTCCACTCCATGCTTTCTTGCCAAAACCAAGCCCTCAAAAGCTTGAAGTCTCGTCTTGCCTTTTTCTTGAATTTTCTGCCAAACACGAACAGTATCCCCCGATTTTATGTCGATTTCTTTGCGTTCCTTTATATTTACAGGAGATATTTTTATTTTTTCTAGAATATCCATAACAGGAGTAGATACTAACATAAAGCTCTTTCTTTGGCAATTACTCTTTGTTTATAGCCATTTTTACAGCATTCATAAAATCATCGGGGTATGGAGCTTCAAAAGTCACCCTGTTTCCCTCTAGATTTAAAAATGAAATTTCTCTTGCATGTAGCGCCAGCCTTTCAAATCCAAGTAGTGCTTCTTTTTTAGGAGCATAAAGCCTGTCTGCCACCACGGGGTGATTTATAGCTTTGAAATGCACACGGATTTGGTGGGTCCTTCCTGTTTTTGGCCTTGCTTCTATATAGGAATATTCACGAGTAGCTTTTATAATAGAGTATTCGGTAATTGCTTCCCTTTCTTTCCCTCTTGCTCCTCTTTGCGCCGACCACATGCGAAAATCTTTTGCGCTCCTGCCTATTGACCTGTCTATTATTCCACTCCCTTCTCCATCTTGCAGTTTTACTTCACCATATACAAAAGCATTATATTTTTTTGAAACAGAGTTGTTTCGGAATTGTTTTTTTAGGCAATTAAACATTTCTTGTGTTTTTGCTACAACCAAAACACCAGAAGTCTCCCTATCTATCCTGTGCACAATGCCCGGCCTTATGATCACCTCTCCGCTTTTAAGGAGAATTGGTTCTCCTACATTTTTAATATTGGGATATTTATTCAAAAGCCAATCCACAAGCGTTGGCTCATGCGTCCTGCCGTCTGGATGTACCACAAGTCCGGCCGGCTTGTTTATAACCAGATAAGCATCATTTTCAAAAATTATTTTTATTTTGGAAAAAATATTTTCCATCATGTTTAGAATGATTATAGCAAAAGTAAAGAGCCCCCGCAGGGGCCCTATTGAGAAGAATCTGACATCTGAATATTCTGCTCCGCGCAAATTTTGCGCAAGTGAAGCAAGATCTCTCGAAGCTCCTCATGGTGTCGGCGGTGAAATTTTTCCGGCGACCAGTTGTGGCCATTGAGGAAAAGGGTCTCAAGCTTGTCGTCCCTGAATTCCACAATAACCCCACCAGCCAAACCTGTCTGGCAAATATCCAACCGGCTGTGACTTTTATGGTTACCCAACCCATCGCAATCACAGTAAAAGATGTGTACTCTTGCATTCTCGAAGCAGACTGCATACTCCTTTCCCGGCCGCCCCTTTGCTGACTCGGGCGTCAATCTTACCTCTTCTGAAAAAAAGGCCTCATGAACTCCGGGAATCGAAGCGATTTTACCCCATCCAAAGAACCACCCAAGAAAACTCCAAAAGAACTTTTTCATATTTCTCCTTTCTGTGGCCAAAATTAGCACAACATTCCACTTGCGTCAAACTATGCCAAAACAAGAGAGTTGAAAAAGTTGCAGAAATAGTCTATTCTATTCTGACTTAGGGCGATTAGCTCAGTTGGTAGAGCAACCCGTTTACACCGGGAAGGTCGGGGGTTCAAGTCCCTCATCGCCCACCTTTAGTCTCCCAGCAGTCGAAGGAAGACATCTAACTTTATTTCTTTATATGAAAAAGGAAATAGGCGTTGTTACTCACTGGTATGATAAAATCGGCGTTGGCGTTGTCAAACTTAAAGCTCCTCTAAAAGTAGGTGACACTATTGAGATAGAACATGGGGAAGAAAGGTTCGAAGAACAAGTAGCATCTTTGCAGATTGATCACAAAAATGTGCCCTCTGCCAAAAAAGGTGATGATGCGGCCATTAAATTTTCAAAAAAGGTTCACGAAAATTCTATGGTGTATAAGGAAGAATAACAATGCACAAAATAAAACCCGCCTTTCGGCGGTTTTATTTTTCTTATTTTTGTGGCCACAAGTATTTTTCCTGACGGAAAAATCTTGCGACCCCGGCTCAGTATTTTTGCCTTTAGTTTCGCCAAAACAAAAATATACTTGTGCGCCTAGCACAAAAGCACAAAATCCCGCGCAGGCGGGATATTTGTGTCTTTTGTGCTCTCGGCAGGAATCGGACCTGCATTAAAGGATTAGAAGTCCTTCGTTCTATCCATTGAACTACGAGAGCCTTACTTCGCTCCAAATTACAATCAGAGCCTCGAAAGACAAGATTTGGTAACTTTAAATCAGTGCCTGTCTCGCCGAAGCTTGGATGCAACACGGGCGTAGGGGGAAACTACGAGAGCAATATAAAACTACAACGCAGAAATACTACCAGTATCAAAGAGACGGGTCAAATACTTTTACTCCTTCGTTTTTAATTTTTTGGAAATTTTCTGCTTTTATTTTTAGCACATCAACAACCTCTATTAGCCCTCTTTCGTTTATTTCTTCGTATGATTTGCTATCATTTTCTGAAACTTCGGCAAAATTTTCGTTGTTAACTCTATACAAAATATACAAACTGCCCAAAATAATACAGATATTAAAAACGACAAGAACAGCCAAAAAAACATCAAACCCTTGGTAAACAAGTCCTCGTAGTGTTTTTTTCTCTTGAAATTTTTGAAGCAATCCAAAGCTTTTTAGTTCTGGTATTTCCATAAATTTATTTTAGTTTTAAAACATCAAAGTCTGCCGACATTCTCCAAAGAATATTTTTGTCTTTACCTCCGGCACCCTCATTTCTAGACAGGGAGAAACGACTAAACTCTACAGACTCAGGAAAATTTTGTAAAAGAGTCAAAAATTTATAAACGCCAGCCCACGACCCATCTACCACAATACGCATAGACAATTTTTCTACACCATCCACCTCAACCTCTTTTATTGCCAGAGAATTTATTTCAAGCGTCACTTCCAAAGACTTCGCCATTTTTTCCAAGTTTTCAACAAAGGCGACCTCTCCATCTTTTTTTATAAAAGCCCCTTTTATCATATCCCTTTCTTCCACGGTATCAAGAAGTCCTCTGCCCAAAAATCGCAATTTTACTTCCCTCATATCTTCTGACTCAATCTCTAATCTTATTTTTTCAAACTGAATATTCTTTTTCTGCAATTCTCTAAAAAACAAAACGTAGCCTGTTGTCGCAAGCAAAGCAAGAAATATAATAACTGATAATTTTTTATTTTTCATTGATTTAGGTCAAGAGAAAGTGTCAAATTAAAAGTAATTTCTTTTTCTTTGGCGAGATTTCCTATCGGCAAATCGACTTTTATAAACATATTGCTATCTTTCAAGGCATCGACATACGCAATCATTTTTTCACGAGAAACAGACTCGCCGGCAAGAAAAATCTCAGCATTTTTTAGATCTACCAAATGATACCCGATACTATCTATATGAACACCACTTGGGGTGAGAGATATTATCTTGGCCAAATATTTGTCAATAGAATTTCCAGAGGCTCTTTGCAGTAAAATTTTTATATATTTGTTTGTGTTTGATATTTCCTCCTCTGTATGACGACTTTCCTGATAGTTTACCGACTTCTTCAAAACTTCCACATTCTCGTTTGATTCTTTAAGCTTGGATATGGTCAAGAAATAAGATGGCAAAAGTAAAATGGCACCAAGCAAGACTGAGATCATCATGCCCACAAGCCAAAAAGACACTATCTTTGCGCGATAATTGTTATATATAATCCTTTTTTCTTTTTGAGGTATCAGGTTTGGCATATTTTATTTGGTGCTTCCTAGCGCTAGCCCTATGGCGGTAGAAAAACTCGCTGACTCTCTAAAACTTACTGGCGGAATGTAATCATCAAAAGAAAATAGGTTGCTCCATACATTTGCCTTAACAACTGGTACCTTCATAACTTCCGCCAAGTGGTCACGAAGTCCTGCAATATTGGAGTTGCCTCCACAGAGAATTATCCTTTTTATGGGATCTTCTTTTCCTTCTTCTACACGCGCCCCCCAATAATTGTAATGTTTATTAATCTCATCTTTCAAGGCAAAAATGGTGCTACCCACTGCTTCATAAAGCTCTCTGTTTTCCCCAAGTGTAAACCCTATTTCATTTTTTATTTTATTTACATCTCTGTCTGTCACTTTTAGTATTTGTTTTATTTTTCTAGTGATATTATCTCCGCCAACGTCCAGTGTGGATGTATAAACCACTACATTTCTAGAAACCACAGCAAGTCCGGACCTCCTGTGTCCAAAATCAACCACCATATAAGTGCTCGGGTCGGATTCTTTTGTAACCGCCCTGGCTATAGCTTGTGCTTCTATTTCCAAAGAAAGCACCTCAACTCCCGCTTCTTTGAAAACAGAGAGATAACTTTCCACAAAAGCCCCTGGAAAAACCGTGACCACAGCAGAAACCATATCCCCTTTTTTCTTGTTGTTTGAAAGAATATCATAGTCAAATACTGCTTCGGCAAGCGATATTGGAACCTTTTTTTCTATTTGGAAAGAAAGATTGGTCCTAACACTTTCATCATCGGCATTTGGGACATTGACTTTGAAGAGAAAGGCTTTCTCCTCCGGTAAAGAAACATTCGCCGAGGTTATGCCCGTTTCTTTTTTGATATCCTTAAGAACACTGACAAGTCCTTGCCTATCTTTTATCTCACCCTTGGACACCAGCCCATCTTTTAGAAACTTTTCACCAAAATGCCCCACTTCAAATCGGTTTTTTCTCCTCATTAGCTCTAAAAATTTAATTGAGCCATCTGATATATCCACCCCAACTGCCGGCACCTCTAGAAATTTTGGCAATGGGAAAAGATTGTCAAAAATTTTTTGCTTATTACCTCGTGAACTCATGTACACCTATTATACGAGAATTTTCTTCATTCTTGTATATCAAAACTACTTCAAAACGACACCATTTGGCACCTTTATGCTAGGACACAAAAGAGCAAGACCAAAATCTCCGCTTGTGGCTAGTATCATGCCGTCGCTTGTCTTGCCCATCATTTCTCTTGGAGCAAGGTTTGTCACAAAAACCACCTGTCTACCGACAAGGTCATCTGGATTTTCAAAATATTGAGATATGCCTGAGAGAATCTGTCTCGGGACTTCTTCATTAAAATCAACTTTCAGGATAAGTAGTTTCTCGGAACCCTCCATTTTTGAAGCTTCTAGGATTTCTCCTATTTTCATTTCAATCTTTTTAAAATCTTCTATTGTTATTTTTTCCATGTTTTTATTTATGAAATTTATTTACCCCGTTAGAAAATCATACAATGACAGCAAATTATAAAAGTATATTATTACCAAAGAATGCATTTAGAGTATATTAGTCAGAATTTGTTAATTTTCTAACGGGGTGAACTACCTTTTTTATCCAAAAAAGATTGCAATATTATAGCAGAGGCTCTTGCATCATCTTCTTTGTTGTCGATGGTCCTATTTGCCTCTTTGGTGCTTAAATATTCTTTTTCAAAATTTACTTTTTTACCAGAAACTTTTTCTAACTTTTCCGCAAAATCTACGGCTTCTTTTGTTATCAGGTTGTCTGCACCTTTATAATTTAGAGACAGCCCAATCACAATTTCGTTTATCTTTCTTTCTTCCAATATATAGACAATCTTTTTAATGGTTTCATCCTTTTCATTTTTTAAAATCAAAACAGGAAAAGCCACTTTCCCAGAGTCATCAGAAACAGAGAGCCCTATTTTCTTTTTCCCATAGTCTATGCCGAGATACTTCATGGATATCATTATTAGCAGACATTCCTCAAAAAACAAAGGCGCGCAAAAGCGCGCCTAAACCGAGTCATTCATGTGCTTAATGGTTTCATCATCATATTTGAAACCATCCTCATCGCTACAGGCAGTCTCCGACATCGTCGAGTGCGGCGCAATAGAGCGATATAGTGCCACGACAATACCAGCCATAATGAGAAGCATCAAGACTTTCATACTGTCTCCTTCCGCCTGCGATTATGTTCCTGTTTTGATAAAAATGCAAATTGAAAAATAGTAGGAAATATGGCAATATTAACAAATTGAGTAGCCGAGGAGGGTTGCGCCGAATGGTAAGGCACTTGTCTTGAAAACAAGCGGGCGAAAGCC
>CAYHGJ010000034.1:0-6527 GCA_964356235.1 uncultured Candidatus Saccharibacteria bacterium
CATCAGGATCTCCATCTCTCTCACCTTCATCCTCCTCATCACCAAGCTTGTCACCTAGCGCATCGTTATCTCCTTCAAGTTCCGCATCACCATCATTAAGTCCAAGTGCATCATTATCACCTTCAGCATCTAACTCACCATCTCTCTCACCATCCTCATCAGGTTCACCATCTCTTTCTCCGTCATCAAGTGCAAGCCCAAGTCTTTCACCAAGTGCCTCACTTTCACCTTCAGCATCTAACTCACCATCTCTCTCACCAAGTGCATCTGGGTCTCCATCACTCTCGCCAAGTGCATCTGGGTCTCCATCTTTAAGTCCATCAGCATCTCTCTCACCAAGCGCTTCTAATTCACCATCCCTCTCTCCTTCAGCAAGCTTGAGTCCAAGTACTTCTAATTCACCTAGTGCCAGTCCATCTGTAGGCGCTTCAGAACTTAAGACAATAAATAATTTAGATGAAACTTTAATAAAAACTGTTAATGGCTTACCAAGAGCATCAATAAAGAGAGTAAATGGATTAGGGTGGAATATCTAGATTGATTGCTGGAGAGTTTGCTATCTAGTATAATTTAGATATGTACAATAGAGTTCTTAATTTCATAAAATACAACAATGCTTTTACCATTATTTTTATGGTGGTTTTCTTTGGCTTTGGGGTGAGTTTTGCCGCTAGCTCTGATGTGCGAGATAGTATTTATTCCAGTGAAGAGACATTACTAGCCGTTGATAATGGTCTGGTGGTTTCTGCAGATTTAGATAATTTTAATTTCAACTTGAGAATCAATTCTGTCACAGAAGATGATAAAAATTATTACGCTACTTATTCTTATTTGACACTTACTATTGAAGACGGAGCGTGGCAAAATAAAGAGATAGAAAAAACCCTGACCGTTAATAAAGAAGCATTGGAGGGTAAGGATTTTGGACTTTATCTTGCAAAGGAGCTTGGAGAAAATATTAATTATGAGCTTTCTTATTTGAAAAGAGTGCAAAGAATAGAGAGAGAAAAAGGAGAATCTCAAAAAATAGTAACCATAGAATATTCTGGTCTTGTAGGGAAATTGTTAGATCCAAAGGAGATGATTATTGAGGGTTATGAGCCCGTTATCCCAGAGATTATTCCAGAGGAGCCGGTAGATATTCAGTCAAACCCAGAGGAGGTTATTGTTTCTACTCCATATGTTGACAGAGAATCATTGCCAGAATCTGCTGAAAATGAAATAGAATCAGGAGAAGATAATACTTCCGAAGCATCATCCAGCGAAACAACAGAGACAGGGGTAGTTGATGAGGCCAATAATGAAGAATCTGCTATAAAAGAAGAATCGACTCCATTGCCAGCTCCGGAAGAAATGGTTGACGAAGAATTGATACAGGAGGTAGTAGGGGAATTACTGCAAGAAGAAACCATTATTACTGACGAATCTCCAGAACCGCCTGTATCAGAGACCATAGTTCCGGTACAAGAAAAAACTCCACAGACAACAGAATAGTTTTTAATGATTGACTCAAATATGCATTTGAAAAAATTGCCAAAATATTTTTTTATCGCTAGTTTTGTATTAGCCCCTTCTATTTTTTTTAGTTGGGTTGGGATTGTGTATGGTGTTGAATATAGATCTTCAAATTTCAGACTACTCGACCCAGTATTAAATTCTGGCGGTTATAGCTCCTCAAATACGTATAAGTTGCAAGATTCTTTTTCTGAAACAGCAGATGGTAGAAGTACGTCAGCGTCATATATCAACAAAACAGGTTTTTTGCCTTTTCCTTCTATAGTAGCTCCGTCTCTTTCAACTACCCCAGGAAATGAACAGGTTGCTCTATCGTGGTCTGCCCCCACTGGATATTTGGGGTGGACTGCTTCTGGTTATAATGTGGGTAAGTCCACGGGGTCTGGTGGGCCCTATACTTACACATCAGTTGGAAATGTTACATCTTCAACTTTTGCCAGTCTCACAAATTCAACCACTTATTATTTTGTACTAGTTGTAAAAGATATATTTGGAAATGCTATTGCTACATCTACGGAAGTATATGCGACTCCTGTTGCACCAAGCGGTGGCGGAGGTGGTGGAGGAGGTGGAGGAGGTGGAGGGGGTGGGCTAGTAGCATCAACTAATACAAATACGAATGTAACTTTCTCGGGAAGGGCTTATCCTGGTAGAACAGTTACTTTTCTAAAAGATGGTCAAGTATCTGGTACCACTATTGCTGACGCTAGAGCAAGTTTTCAGATTTCGGCTTCAGGTCTTTCTGGTGGCAATTATGTATTTAGTGTCTATTCTGAAGATAATAAA
The DNA here is from genome assembly GCA_964356235.1 of uncultured Candidatus Saccharibacteria bacterium. Taxonomy (GTDB): domain Bacteria; phylum Patescibacteriota; class Minisyncoccia; order Phycocordibacterales; family CAYHGJ01; genus CAYHGJ01. The sequence continues at coordinate 2,302 of CAYHGJ010000034.1, forward strand.
GGAATTCGTTCTTCACTTGTCACATTTCCAGTAAGTGTTACCACTGGATTGACAACAAGAGTTGATAATATTTTCATAGCACCCACTATCGCGGTAGACAAAAGTGAGGTAAAGCGTGGGGATAATATAGCCATATTTGGCCAAACCGCACCGCAAGCCGATATTCTTATACAGGTCAATTCAGAAGAAGAATTTTTTACTAAGACAATATCTGATAAAGACGGAATCTATCTATATAATTTTAACACTGCTTTTGTAGAATACGGGAGCCACCTTGCCAAATCAAAGAGCTCTATAGGAAATCTAGAGATAAGCGGATTCTCTAGTGCTATTGGTTTTACGGTGGGAACAAAAAATATAATTGCTAAATTGCCTCAAAAAAGTGTACCCAGTGCTGACTTAAGTGGTGACAAGAAGGTAAATCTGATTGATTTTTCAATACTTGCTTATTGGTATAAGAGGTCAAGTCCACCACTTACTCACGACCTCAATAAAGATGGCAAGGTTGATTTAGTAGATTTGAGTATCATGGCTTATAACTGGACTGGATAAAATTTATGTATAATTGCCAAAAAAAATACCAATGGATGATTTTATTAGCTCTTTTTTTGATTGCAAGACCAATTTTTTCTGCTGAACTTATTTTGAATTCAACCGGATATGAATTTGCAAAAGGAGATACTTTTGATGTGGAAGTGCATCTAAACACAACAGGGGATTCAATAAATGCCATTGAGGGTGAAATATTGATACCTGATATTTTAGAGGTTGCGGAACTAAAAATTGGGAACTCCCTAATCAATTTTTGGGTAGAAAAGCCTTATCTTGCAAATGGTGCTGTTTCTTTTTCTGGCGTTACATCCGGAGGTTTGTCTGGATCTGGTAGATACATATTTACAATGGTGCTTAGGGGTAAAGAAGAAGGCGTTGGCTCTATTAAGGTCAATAGATTTAGGGCGCTACTAAATGACGGAGTAGGCACAGAGACTTCAGTAAAGTTAAGTGAGACATCTATAGCAATATCTGAAAACATATTGCCAATAGTTGAAGAAAAGGAACCAAATGATATATACCTACCAGAAGATTTCAAGCCGTTAGTCGGAAGTGATTCTTCTATTTTTGAGGGTAAAAATTTCTTAGTTTTTATTACTCAAGACAAACATTCCGGAATTAATCACTATGAAGTGCGTGAAGGGCGGTGGGGGAGTTTTAAAACTGCAGAAAGCCCATATTTGCTCATAAATCAAGACCTAGATAAAAAAGTTTATGTTAAGGCGGTTGATAATTTTGGGAATGAGCGGGTTGCTGTATATAGACCAGATAAATTATCGTGGAAGTACAACCTTATGACACTTTTAGCTATAATATTTATGTTGGTTGTCGCATACTTTTTACTTAGAAAGCCAAAAAATGTTTAGAAAGTTATATATATTTGTATTGTTTTGCTCTATTTTTTCTGCTTTGCCATATAGTGCGCAAGCGGCCGTTTTGTCTTTTTCACAACTTGGTAATAAATACAATCTAGGTAGTGTTTTTCCTGTCACTGTTTATGTAGATAGTACTGGGGATGTCATGAATGCTTCCTCCGGCGTAGTCTCTTTCCCATGGGACAAATTGGAAGTCGTATCAGTGTCAAAAACAGGTTCCATATTCTCTCTTTGGGCGGAAGAACCCACTTTCTCCAACAAAAGTGGCACAGTCAGTTTTGAGGGTGTGGTTCTCAACCCTGGGTATTCTGGTAGTAATGGTAAGTTATTGACAATAAATTTTAAAGCCAAATCTGAAGGGCAAGCAAATATAAGTTTTACTTCAGGTTCTATCTTGGCAAATGATGGTTCTGGCACAAATATTTTGGATAGTATGAGAGTGGTTGTAGTGAATATAGTTGATACAGAGACGACCACAGTCATTCCCTCTTTGGCAGATGATGAAGATTCTGGATTAGGCGGAGGGGTAGTCATAACTTCTAAAACCCATGCAGATCAGACTAGATGGTATTCAAACAATAGTCCGGAGTTTAGTTGGGCGCTTCCAGATGATGCCACAGAAGTGCGTACTCTCATAAACAAAACTCCAACTGGCAATCCTTCTGTGAGTTATAAACCACCAATCTCGGAAAAAGTAATAGAGAATCTCTCTGATGGGGTCTATTATTTTCATTTGCAGGTGAGGACAGGAGAAGGGTGGAGTGCTACCTCTCATTATAAGGTGAGCATAGATACTATTGCGCCAGAGCCATTTAAAATAATATTTCCTCATGGTAATTCTGGTGTAGCACCTCAACCAGTTATATTCTTTAATACTAAAGACAAAGGATCTGGCATTAGTCATTATGAAGTTAAAATAGACGGCGGAGGACTTGAAAAAAGAGCTCCCCATACTACTTCAAATCCTTATCCTTTACCTCCTCAAAAACCTGGCAAATATGTGGTTAAAGTTGTAGCTATAGACCAAGCCTATAATTCTACGGAAGCTATGGAGTCTTTCGTCATAGAGTCAATTGATGTCCCCATTATCACTTATTATCAAGATAAAATAGACCCCGGTGATCTTATAAGAATACGAGGTACAACATATAACAATGCTGATATTACCATTATAGTGCGTGAAGGGGATGAGGTTATATCAAAGGATTATGTTAGGAGTAATTCTAGTGGCGAGTTTAGTGCCATACTTACTAAACGCTTATCCTCTGGCAAATATACATTTACAGCATTTGTTACAGATGAGCGTGGTGCCAATAGCAATGAGACCAAGCCACTTTACATAACTGTAAAATCTAAATTCTTCACAGATATTATAAGTTTATCTTTGGATTATTTAGGTAAAGTTGTTGTAGCATTACTCGTCATTGTCGGGTTAGTCTTGTCAGGGTTTTATGGCTACAAAAAAATTATCTATAAATTTAAGTATATTCGTGTGCAAGGCAAAGAGGCTGAAGATGTAACTTCTAAGTCATTTGCTTTGCTTAAAAATGATATAAAGCGTCATATTACTCGTCTAAATCGAGCAAAAAAGATGAGAGAGTTAACAAAAGAAGAGGTTGATTTTTTGGAAGATTTCGAAAAAAATCTTGATGAAGCCCACAGACTCATCATAAAAGAGATAAATGATATAGACACAGATATAAGTTAATATTTACAAAATAACCAATTATATAGTTATGGCAAAAAGATTAAGTCAGGATATAAAAAACAAAACCTCTCGTTCAAAAAAAACCAAAAAGAGACTTGCGGTAAAGCACGCTATGCTTTTCGCGAGAAAGGCAAAAACAGGCAAAAAGAAGTAATAGTTTATAACAGAAAGAGGGGAGGCGTTAGCCACCCCTTTTTTTGTTTTATTATCATTATTAAATTATTGCTAATTTGATAATAGGTATTAGTGTTTTTAATGTGTATTTGGCGTATGTGGGGATATTGACTTGACATACCCCCTAGAGGGTATATACTAATTGTGTAACTTTATGAAATATCTCGCATCATTATTGTTAACAATAAGTTTTGTCGGAATAGGTGTCTTTGGCCTTGCGATTTTTGATCATGATATGCAGAGCTCAAACAATGATTGTGTTGCTTCGGCCATAGGCGGAACAGAGTGTCCTATGAGCATCATGAGTATGACTTTGCACCATATTACTGCCATACAGACACTTACGACAGCATTGCCATCGAGCTTGAGTTTACTTCTATTACTCGCATCTCTCCTTCTTATCTCGGTTTCGATATTTCCATTCTATAAAAATGTATTTCTTCCAAAACTAGAATTTTTGCCTCAGCATCAACGAGACCTTACACTCCGTTCTCTCTATAGCAGACAAAAAATAGTTTCCTGGCTTTCTCTATTTGAACTTAGTCCCTCTCTGTAGTAACAGCACGCATTAAGCGAGAAGCTTTTTTCGTGCTGTTTAAATATCCTTTTTTAAGGATATTTTTGTTGATTTACTAACTTAAATTAATAACTACGTGAAAAAAAATATATGGAAACACTTGTGGGGGCATCATTAGTCGCGGCATTCGTAGCCGGGGTCGCTGCGCTCTTTGCCCCATGTTGTATCACTGTCCTACTCCCATCTTACTTGGGCAATATCTTCAAGGAGAGGTACAAAATCTTCTTTATGACTTTTGTCTTTTTCTTGGGTGTTTTGACAGTATTCTTGCCAATCGGACTGGGTGCGTCTTTCTTGGCGCAAGCATTCAGCAAATATCACAACATAATCTTTACTGTCG
>CAYHGJ010000035.1:0-6481 GCA_964356235.1 uncultured Candidatus Saccharibacteria bacterium
CCAATACGGGCAACAGAATTGCTACTAAAATAAAAGATAAAAACTGCTCCGGCATTCGTCGGAGCAGTTTTTTATTTGAAAAATTTTACTAATTAGATATCCAAGTTGGCCGCTTTGGCGTTTGTCTGTATAAATGACTTTCTGGATGAAACATCTGTGCCCATGAGAATATCAAAAACCTTATCTGCCTCTCTGGCATCTTCAATCCTTACCTGTTTTAAAATTCTCTTGCCCTTATCCATAGTGGTTTCTTTAAGCTCTTCTGGGTCCATCTCTCCTAGCCCTTTGTATCTTTGCACCACTACTTTTACTTTTTTCTCTTTTGAAATCTCCTCTTGCGATTCTTCTCTATCACCCATCTCATCTGCTTCTTCGGCAACATTTTCCTCTTCCACTACCTCTTTATTATCCAAACCTTCTTTTTTAAGATATTTCACTTTATCGTCTTCGCTATAAAAATAGTTTATTTCTTTTCCTTTCTTGATTTTATAAAGTGGAGGTTGCGCAATGTATAGATGTCCTCTCTCTATAACTGGTCTAAAATGTCTATAAAAAAGTGTCAAAAGTAGAGTTCTGATGTGTTCTCCGTCAACATCTGCGTCTGTGGCGATTATTATTTTATGATAACGTAGTTTCTCAATGTCAAAAGCGTCTCCAATAGCAGTACCAAGCGCCACCACAAGCGCCCTGATCTCAGTAGAGGCAAGCATCTTATCGAGTCTGGCCCTTTCAACATTCAAAATCTTCCCTTTAAGTGGCAAAACAGCTTGTGTCCTTCTGTCTCTTCCCTGCTTTGAAGAACCACCGGCAGAATCCCCCTCCACTATGAATAGCTCCGACTCTGATGCGTTTCTTGTTTGACAATCAGCAAGCTTCCCCGGCAATGTCATGCCATCTAGCGCCCCCTTTCTAAGAACACTATCCTTGGCGGCTTTTGCAGCTTTGCGAGCTCTTAGAGCCAAAATAACCTTATTAATGATAGATTTGGCATCATCTGGGTTTTCCTCCAAAAATGCAGAGAATCCCTCACCAAATACCGCCTCAACAGCACTCCTTGCTTCCATAGAGCCAAGTTTTGCCTTGGTCTGACCTTCGAACTGTATCTCTCTAAGTTTTACAGAGATAACTGCGGTAAGCCCTTCCAAAACATCATCCCCTGTAAAATTATCTTCACTTTCTTTTATAATATTATTTTTACGAGCATAATTGTTTAGAGAACGGGTAAGAGATGTTTTAAATCCGGTAATATGTGTGCCTCCTTCAGAGTTGTAAGTATTGTTTGCAAAAGCAATCATTCTAGCTGATATATCATCAATGTATTGCAAAGATACTTCTACGTTTACCCCCTCTGCTTCTTTTTCAATATAAAAAATGTTTTTGTGTACTGGCTTTTGGTACTGATTGTAAAATCTAACCAGAGAGAGTAATCCTCCCTCAAAACAAAAAGACATGGACGGAGTAAGTAATCTTAGGTCGTAGAGATAAAAGACTTCCTCATCTATCTTGCCTTTGTACTCTCGCAGATCTAAAACATTTATGCTAAGACCTTTTACCAAATAAGCTTGCTGGCGCATATGAGAAACTATTTTGTTCCATTCAAAAACAATTTCCTTGAATATTTCCTTATCTGGTTCAAATGTGATGATGGTTCCGTTTAGTTTTGAGACACCAACTTTTTTGACATTATATTTTTTCTTTCCCTGACTGTATTCTTGGACAAATTTTGCCCCATCTCTATGCACCTCCGCTTTTGTATAGATAGAAAGAGCATTAACCACAGATGCTCCTACTCCATGGAGCCCTCCGGAAACTTTATAACCATCCCCACCAAACTTACCACCAGCGTGAAGTGTAGTCATTATGGTTTCAAGAGCTGACACTTTTGTTTGTTTATGTATATCTATTGGAATACCTCGTCCATTGTCCACCACCCGCACGCGATTGTTTGGTAGAAGCGCTACTTCTATACGATTGGCAAAGCCACCCATCGCCTCGTCTCGTGAGTTGTCAAATATCTCTGTAATAAGATGATGAAGCCCGTCTGGCCCTGTGGTGCCTATATACATCCCAGGACGTTTCCTAACAGGCTCCAAGCCTTCAAGGACTGTTATATCCTCTGCTCTATATCCATTGGGTTTTGGGTCATTTTTGGCCATAACAATACGCTTTTTATATACCCCATTATAGCAAAAAACTGGCTCAAATGAAAGCTAATTTGATAATTTTAAGTGGACAAGTTTAAGGTATTTTAGAGCAATTCAACGTATCTCAAACCCAAGATTTTTTATTTCACCGTAAACTTTATCCATTATTTCATTTATCTCATCATCCGTCAGAGTTTTGTCATTGGACTGGAATACAAGATGGTAGGCGTGCGAGACACGACTCTCCTTTTGGAATCTATCAAATAACACTACCCTCCTAAGGAAACCAGCACTATTTTTATTTATAATATTAAGTATTTTAGAAGAATCGTTATCAGAGGAGAGCCAAACAGCTATATCTCGGAGGATATAAGGGTAGTTTGATATTTTTTGATATTTGATTTCTTTATTATGCTTTTCCCATTCATATATTTTTTTATCTGGCAGTCCTTCTAGTAAATCTTCAAGTCCGATAAATTCAGCAATTACAACATCATCGTCTTCTTTTATATTGAAATTACTCTTGGGCAAAGTATCGGATAGAGATATAACTGTTTTCTTAAATTTTTCTTTTGCTTTAGATTTTGTCTTGTTTGTAAAACTCACTCCAAAAGAAATGCTGGTTTTTTCGCCATTTTTATTAAAAACTTTACCCACTTCAAAAAGAGAAACATTTTCTATACCAAGAAGTTCTATATTGTTTAGATTTTGTTTTATGGTCTTTTCTAAACCACTCCCAAGTGAAGCCCTCATAAAGGGGATCTCTTTTGAAATAGGATTCATAAGCTCCACCTCTCCTTTTTCTGCGAAACTATATGTCCTAACCTCATCAAACCCGCATCTTGTTAATACATCTTTTACGGTTTCTGTATAATATAGAATTTTATTAATTTCTACATTTCTGGTCATCTCAGCTGGCAAAACTCCAACTATATTATTGAGTCCATAAATTCTTCCGATCTCCTCTATCAAATCCTCCTTTATTCTTAAATCTACTCTTTCTGTTGGCACTGTAATAACAAATCTTTCTTCACCACCGGTTACACGTCTGTAACCTTTTATAGACTTAAACGCTGGACTAGTGGTCAAATCCTCTACAACCACCTCACCCTTATGCCATTTGCCAGAGGCGTGTATGACTTTGTCTTCCCCAAGATATACCCCCACATGGCCTACTCCATCAGGAAATTTGAGTCCTGGCATAAATTCTCTAGTTTCCACCAATCCTTTATCATCATTTGATGAAAATATTAGATCCCCTGGTTTTAAATCATTTTTGCTTATTTCTTGGCCCCAGAAAAATTGGTCTATGGATATCCTTGGTATTGAAACACCAGAATTTGCAAACAAATATGATGTGAAAGACGAACAATCAAAAAATCTTGGAGCATCATACGAAACACTTGCTCCATATTTATATGGGACACCAAGATACCCCAAAGCCTCTGTTTCCACATCTACTGCTGGATTTTTTATTTCATAATCAAAACCAAATTTTTCAAATATAGACAAGATGTCTTTCTTCCCCATCTTTATTCCCAGAAGTTTATTTATTTCAGAAAGTGAGACTCCCAGTTTATAATCTCCGCGCACCTTCGGATATACATCTACTATTTTTTTAAATTTTGTTTTGGAAGTACCAGCTAGCTCTCCTATAATTCCGCTCGCCATATCCATACCAAGTGCGGTAAGTTCTGAGGAAAAATTGTTTTCGTATCTTTTTGACGCTTCTGTTATTATCTGCAATCCTCTTGAAGTAAATCTGACTGTTTTTTGGCTAAAACTTGCTGACTCTATGATTATAGACCTTGTATCCATACCAACCTCTGCTCGCTTGCCCCCCTTTACTCCCGCTATGGCAAGTGGCCCCGCATCATCTGCTATGATCAAATCATTACCGCGAAGAGTCATATCTTTGCCATCTAGCGTCTCTATCTTCTCCCCCTCTTTTGCCAGACGAACAGAAATAGCACCGACAACCTTTTTAGCATCAAAGGCATGCATTGGTTGCCCCATATCAAACATTGTATAGTTTAAAACATCAACAATATTATTTATTGGTCTTTGTCCTAAAATCTCTAATTTTTCTTTAAGCCACTTCGGAGATTCTTTTACTTCAATATATTCTACCAACCTACCCATATATCTCAAACATTTTTTATCATCAAAAATATTTACAGAAAGACCTGCATCCGTATCAAAAGTAACCATTTTCATTTCTCTCTCTTTGAAAGGGGCGCCAGTAACTATCGAGGTTTCTTTCGCAACACCTCTATGAGAAAGACTATCCCCCGCCCTGTTTGGCAAAACATCTATTTCAAAAATGGCATCATCGTCAATCTTTTCTATACTCTCAACTTCATAAGAGTGTACGTTAAAAAGCTCTGCCAGTTCTTCCGGACTTGCTATTTTCCCATCTAGATATTCTTTTAGCCAATTAAAACTAATTTTCATATTTTATTTATTCCCCAACATAAACAAACCTTGGTTTTTTTATACCATCAACCTCTACCTCTTCGGACCACATAGATACTGGTCTTGCCCAAAATTTTGATTTTTCATTATCATATAGAGCTTCATAAATAACAAAATCTTCTAGATTTTCAGAATTTTTTGCAACAAAATGTAATCTATACATATTGCCAGTCTTTGAATGTTTATATATTCCTGGTTTTATATTCATAACTCTTAACTAATTTATTTTTTATTTAACTCATAACCGATAACTGGTAACTCTATCTAAAATTGTCTCGTCAATCTAAGGTCACCCGAGTGGAAGAGTCTAACATCATCCACACCGTAAAGAAGCATTGCAAGGCGTTCAAGTCCCATACCAAAAGCAAAACCCTGATAAATATTTGGGTTTATTTGACACCCCGACAAAACACTCGGATGGACCATGCCTGCCCCCATTATTTCTATCCATCCACCACCCTTACAGACTGAACAATACTTCCTTCCATGGTATAACCCCATTTTTCCTCCCACTTTATAATCTTTTGAGCTCATTAGGGTTGATCCCCTGCCATCACAAGAGAAACAAGCCATATCGACTTCAAGGCCGGGTTCAACAAATGGAAAATAGCTTGGCCGAAATCTAACTTTTATCTCTTTTTTGAAAAGTCTTCTAAAAAATTCTTCAAGTATCCCCTTGAGGTTTGCCAAACTTATATCTTTTCCAACCATAAGTCCTTCAATTTGGTTAAAATTATTTTCATGTGTCATGTCTGTGGCCTCATACCTATATGCCCTGCCTATTGAACAGATGGCAAAGGGCGGTTTATGTTTTTCCATATAATGCACCTGCACCGGAGATGTGTGGGTTCGCAAAAGCTTACCCTCCTCACGAGGTTTTAGCCAAAATGTATCCCACATGTCCCGAGCTGGATGGTTTGCCGGAATATTGAGAGCATCAAAATTATAATATTCAGTTTCCAATTCTGGGCCCGTAGGCAAAGCAAAACCCATATCAACAAAGATACCGGCTACCTTTCTTCCTATCACAGTAAGTGGGTGCAAATGTCCCTTTTCTTCTTGCATGTGGCTAATTATACGCAAAAAAAGACCTTATTCAAAGACTTTTAATTCTAAAAAAAATGAGGTACTATTATATTAGAGAAAGGAGGATATATGCCTTTGATTTTCATTGAAATTATCAAAATCCCAGAAGGTCATGCCCCAGAAGAGATTCGTCGAGAGTGGGTTGGAGTAAAACTTATTTCTGAGCTCAAGGGTAAATTTCTTCTTAAAAATGAGGACCTTGGATTGCCAACTGGATCACCGGTGCGATATGAAGTTTCGACTGAAGTCGCAATTGCGAAACTTACACTAAAAAGCGAAAGTGCGGCCAAGTGGTTCAAGAAGAATTGGCCATATAGACATATGTATTTCAACGTATATGAAGTAAAAGAATTGGACATTGATGATTACCTAAGACATTAAGACAATTTCCCAAATCTACGAAAGGTAGATGCAGGATCACAACCGCTCAAATTGAGCGGTTTTTATACTATAAAAATACTTAAATATTTGGAGCCAGCACGAGGGTTCTCTCCTTACAGGAGCAGTTCAGCTTTTGGATTTTGCTTTGCAAAATACTCAAAAGCTTTTCTCACCCTCACAGAACTGCCCCCGGCAGTTCTTGTGCTGATATATTAAAATCGCCTTAGGGCGATTTTATTTGGAGCCAGCACGAGGGTTCTCTCCTTACAGGAGCAGTTCAGCTTTTGGATTTTGCTTTGCAAAATACTCAAAAGCTTTTCTCACCCTCACAGAACTGCCCCCGGCAGTTCTTGTGCTGATATATTAAAATCGCCTTAGGGCGATTTTATTTGGAG
>CAYHGJ010000036.1:0-5349 GCA_964356235.1 uncultured Candidatus Saccharibacteria bacterium
GTGGGAAGGGTCACAGGTTCGAATCCTGTATCGCGCACATGGTTATTTTAAGTATTGAAACTTCTTGTGATGAAACAGCCATTTGCTTGCTTAAAGCAAATGGCACTTTCAACAAGCCAAAATTCAAAATTCTTGGAAACACCCTCCTCTCACAAATAGACATACACAAAGAGTACGGAGGGGTCTTCCCCGCTCTTGCCAAAAGAGAACATTCAAAAAACCTCATCCCAATCTTCGAAAAAACTCTAAAAGAGGCAGGCCTCTTTGCAAATGGCAAATCTAAAATAACAGAAAAAACAGAAAAAGAAATACACAAACTTTTAGAAAGGGAGCCAGAGCTTCGCGAGCAATTTTTTAAACTATTGAAAACAATCAAGAAGCCCAAAATTGACTGCATAGCTGTTACCTATGGGCCAGGTCTTGAACCGGCTCTTTGGGTAGGGATCAATTTTGCAAAAGCTCTCTCAATGCTCTGGCAAAAACCACTTGTTCCGGTAAATCACATGGAGGGACATCTCCTCTCCCCTCTTGCAAATAAAAAAACTGATACAAAAAGGGGGCCAGTAAAATTTCCAGCATTAGCCTTGCTTATATCTGGCGGGCATAGCGAGTTTGTCTTGATGAAAAAACCACTTATCTACAAGAGAGTCGGGGAAACTAGAGACGACGCCGTCGGGGAGGCCTTTGATAAGGTTGCCAGAATGCTTGGACTTCAATACCCTGGTGGGCCAAAGGTTTCTGCTTTGGCCAAAACCACGCGTGATAACACAAACTGGACACCTAGATATCCACTACCAAGACCAATGTTACACACCAAAGATTTAGATATGTCTTTCTCAGGGCTTAAAACCGCGGTCCTCTACACAATCAAAAAGATAGAAAAAATCACAGATGATGACAAAAAAAATATCGCCAGAGAATTCGAGGACTCCGTCATAGAAATCCTGGTCTCAAAAACAAGAGACGCAATAAAAAAATACAGAATTAAAAGTTTTCTTGTCGGTGGAGGGGTTATCGCAAATCAAGAAATACGAAATGCGCTAGAAAATATGATAAAAAAAGAATCTCCACAAACTTCTGTTTTCTTCCCAGAAAGAGAAATGTCCACAGACAATGCCATTATGATAGCTGTGGCGGGCTACTTCCGAGCCCAGAAAGAAAAGCCAAAATACAACAAGCAAAAAAATGCAAAAATAAAAGCTAGAGGAAGTTTAAGAATATAGATATTCTATATTAAACTAAAAATCTCCCCCAAACCTCATAACCTCATAACCTCCCACATATTTTATATCCATACTCCACATAGTACCATTCGTACGAATAGTACTATGTGGAATTGTGAAAGCAAAATCACAATTTGCTAATTACAGCATTGGCGATAGTGGATGTTTCAATAGTAGAGAAATACCACATCTCTGAACTTCTCTGTTCCCTATCCACAAGACCAGCAAGGCGTAACACTGACAAATGTTTGGACGTAGAACGAAATGAGAGCTTAACCGCCTCTGCGATATTTGATACTGTTGATTCTCTATTTTTTCTCAAATAAAGAACAATCTCCAAACGCCGACTATTAGACAGTGCCTTTAATACTTTTTCTACATTTTTTAATTTTGTCATAATTTTGTATTTATATTTTTAAATGTATAAGTTATATATTTAATTTATTTAATTATACACCTATTATTTTTACTATAGTACCATTCGTACGAATGGTACCATGTAGATTGAGCTTACAGGTTAATTGAATTTTATAGGTTAATTTAATTTTATTAGTTATGTGGATTAAATTTTATAGGTTATTTTGGTTGAAGAGACCTTTTAATCCATTTTTTATTGCACAAATAAGAACACACTAGAAGCTTCAAAAAAGGCCCAAAATGAGGTATATTTTTCTTGATGATAAACGAGAAATTCTTAAAACCATACAACCCAAAAGAAACCGAAGATGACATATATAAAAAATGGGAAGAAAGCGGTTTTTTTAACCCTAACAAATTGCCGGAGCGACACAAAGAACCATTTTCAATAGTCCTCCCACCACCAAACGCTACTGGGACACTGCATATTGGAGGAGCTTTGATGACTGTGATAGAAGACATAATAGTGCGTTACAAAAGAATGAGTGGTTTCAAAACCCTTTGGCTCCCAGGTACAGATCACGCCGCCATCGCCACAAACGCAAAAGTAGAAAAAATATTACAAAAAGAAGAAGGCAAAAGCAGACATGACCTAGGCAGAGAAGAATTTATAAAAAAAGTTGAAAGTTTTGTAGAAGAAAATAGAGAAACAATAAAACACCAAATCAAAAAAATGGGTGCTTCTTTGGATTGGAGCCGTGAAGCATTTACTCTCGATGATAAGAGAAACCTCGCTGTCCGCACTGCATTCAAAGAGATGTATGATGCGGGGCTGATATACAGAGACTACAAGGTTATAAACTGGGACCCGAAGGGGCAGACCACCATATCAGATGATGAAATAGTTTATGAAGAAAGAGACGCTAAACTCTATACTTTCAAATACTCCTTTGACTTCCCCATCGCTATTGCTACCACCCGCCCAGAGACCAAGCTCGGAGACACAGCTGTGGCGGTGCACCCAAGCGACGAAAGATACAAAGAATACATAGGTAAAATTTACAAAGTAAATTTTACCGGAGCACAGCTTTCTATAAAAATAGTGGCCGATGAAGGAGTAGACAAAGAGTTTGGCACAGGCGCGCTTGGAGTAACACCCGCTCATAGTCAGATAGATGCCGAGATTGCATCAAAGAATGACTTGCCTAGTGTCCAGGTGATAAATGAATATGCTAGGATTTCCCTCCCCATAGAAGGGCTTGAAGGAGAAAAGGTATCAACAGCAAGAGAAAAGATAGTAACTTGGTTGAAAAATAATAATCTTCTTATAAAAGAAGAGGATGTAAAGCAAAATGTTTCCACAGCAGAAAGGACTGGGGGCATTATTGAGCCGTTACCAAAAATGCAGTGGTTTGTAGATGTAAATAAGCCCATAGACAAGCGTGACGGCAAAACTTTAAAAGAGCTTATGCAGACGTCTGTTTCTGATAGCAAAATAAAAATACTACCAGAGAGGTTTGAAAAAAATTACTTCCACTGGATAGAGAACCTGCGTGATTGGAATATTTCAAGACAGATTTGGTACGGACATAGAATCCCCGTCTGGTATAAAGGCGAAGAGATTTATGTTGGAATAGAAGCCCCAAAAAAGAGCGGGTGGATACAGGATGAAGATACGCTCGACACATGGTTTTCATCCGGACTTTGGACATTTTCCACACTTGGCTGGCCAGAGAAAACAGAAGATTTGGCAAATTTTCATCCAACAGACATACTTGAAACTGGATATGACATTCTCTTTTTCTGGGTAGCTCGTATGATTTTGATGTCAGAGTTTCTTCTTGGTGAAGTGCCATTCAAAACAGTTTACTTACATGGACTTGTTAGAAACGAAAAAGGAGAAAAAATAAGCAAGTCTCTTGGAGGAAATGTAGACCCGCTTGAAATTATAGAAAAATACGGAGCTGACGCCTTGCGTATGGCCCTTATCGTGGGAGTCGGAGCTGGCGCAGATAGCAAGCTTGGCAATGACAAATTGAAAGCATACAAAAATTTTGCCAATAAAATATGGAATGCCTCTCGATATGTTTTAGAAAATACAGCAGATTTTGACAAAAAAGAAGTAGAATTAACAAAAGAAGATGAGGAGTATCTAAAAAACTTTAAAGAAATTATGAAAGATGTGACATCTGACATGGATGAATATCGCTTCCACTTGGCGGGAGAGAAGTTGTATCATTATTTCTGGCACACTTTTGCCGATATCATAATAGAAAAAAGCAAAGAAAAAATGAGGTCAGAAAACAAGTTTGAAAAAGAGTCTGCAAAGTGGCTACTACTTTCTGTATTGGAAGGGTCTCTCAAAGCGCTCCACCCATTTATGCCATTTGTCACAGAAGAAATATGGCAAAATATGGGGAATAAAAATTTATTAATGATCGAAAAATGGATTTAAACGGCCCTACCATCTTAATAGCATTTTTATCAGGTATACTGCCTGCTGTCTTTTGGCTCTGGTTTTGGCTTAAAGAAGACAGACACCCAGAGCCAAAAGGACTCATAATCCTTTCTTTTGTACTCGGCATGTTTGCCGTGCCCGCTGTTATTCCATTTGAGAAACTAGCATTTGGTCTTATAACAAATAGTCTTGTTTTGATGATTGTTTGGGCTTTTATAGAAGAACTATTCAAATACTTAGTTGCTTACATTTCTGTTTTGCGCAGAAAAGAAGATGACGAGCCGATAGACCCGGTCATTTATATGATAACGGTGGCTCTCGGGTTTTCTGCCCTAGAAAATACTTTTTTCCTATTCAACCCTCTTATAAATGAAGGCTTCGTCGGGGCGCTACTTACTGGCAACATGAGGTTTATAGGAGCCACCGTCTTGCACACCGTCTCCTCCGCCATGATAGGACTCTTTATGGGACTTTCTTTTTATCGCAACAAAAAAGTGAAAAAGTCGTATTTTTACTTCGGATTTTTCCTAGCTGTCCTATTGCACACTCTTTTCAACTTCTTTATAATAAACGGCAAAGGAGAGGCTCTTATTTCTGTCTTTGTGGGGGTATGGGTGCTAGCAATCATACTTCTTGTCATGTTTGAGGTTATAAAGAAAATTAGAAAACCAAATTACTAAATACAAAAATCAAATGGCAAAAGATAAAAGATCATTTTTTGAAAGATTAACTGGTTCGGTAAGTGTCACCGAAGACGATTTTGAAGAAAAAGAAGAGGCTCTTCCCGCTAGTGAGAATTATACTGACGAGGGAGAAGGAGAGCTTCCCGTAGATGTGTATCAAACTCCGACCGAGATTATAATAAAAACAATGATAGCAGGGGTCCGCCCAGATGATTTAGATATTTCCATCACCCGCGATATGGTTATCATCAAGGGAAAGCGTGAAGAGGTGCGAGGGATTGAAGGAGAAGATTATTTTCACAGAGAGCTTTATTGGGGAGCATTTTCAAGAACCATAGTCCTGCCACAAGAGATTGAGGTAGAAGAAGCAGAGGCAGTGGAAAGACATGGACTTCTTATCATCAGGCTTCCGAAGATTGATAAAAACAGACAGACAAAGCTTAAAGTTAAATCAAATTCATAAAAACTAAACCCGCCCCGATTTTTATCGGGGCGGGTTTTACATTGGTGTATCTTTACAGTACGGCTCGAAACTATTTTCTCCGAAATTGCTAACGCAATTTCGCAAACACTTTCCGAAATCCGCTCGGGTGCGGCGGAAGGAGGGGGTTGGGGGGAGGAATTCCGC
>CAYHGJ010000037.1:0-4843 GCA_964356235.1 uncultured Candidatus Saccharibacteria bacterium
TAGATTTATTTCGGATTACCTTTTGCACGGCGGTTCGATTCCGCCCATCTCCACATCAAAAGAAAATGCCTCGCCTTGTGCGGGGTATTTTCTTTTGACTATATAGGAGATTGAGTAGCAATCGTCGGAATCGAACGGGCGGAGTCGGGACCCAAACAAAGTTTGGGAGACGAGCCGGGGCGGCTAGCACTTATGAGCGATGCGTATTAGTGACTTGATATGTCGATTCCGCCCATCTCCACTCGACTCGCTTCACTCGCTCGTGGCAAGCCACCTGTGAATAAAGCACGCCCAAGCACCTCACGAGAGGTGTTTTTGCGTATAAGCGAGTTGAGTGCCCTGAGCAAGGAGTGCAACGACGAGTCGAACGGGCTAGAATATTTAGCATGTATTTTGTGTATATGATTAAAAACTCTGCGAACAAACTCTACATTGGTGTTACCAACAACCCACACCAGAGACTCGCCTACCACAACACGAAGCGTGGAGCGCAGTTCACAAAAAGAATCCCGACATTCGAAATTATGTTCCTTGAACAGTACTTAACACTCGCTGAAGCACGCAAGCGAGAAATCCAAATCAAGAAATGGCGACGCGAGAAGAAAGAAGTCTTGATTAAGAGATATAAAAACGGGCTACCAACAAAATTGTAAGAATTCCGACATAGAACAATTTATGCTGAGCTTGTTGAAGTATATGGGAGAATAAAAATGCCCCGGAAACGGGATATTTTTATTTGTAAAAGAAAAAAGCTCACTGGATTTCATCCGTGAGCCACTTTTGTATTTTTTAGAAAAATAAAATTAACAAGCTGATCTTTGTAGGACGGCAAACCTATGACCACACTCACACTTATAGTTGAGTGACCGCCCTTGTCCACTTGAAACAAACTTTACAGATGCACTCCCGCAATCTAGGCATCTGACCCAACCCTTTGACGAATCACAATCACAGTGTCCGCATTCTTCTTGTCCATATACCGTGAGTTCTTTATTACACAACTTGCACTTAGTAGCAACAGTCTGATTCGCCATTTAGTGCCTCCTTCCTTTCTGAGCCCAGATTACAATATTGTCATTATAAAATCAAGTAGTCATAATTCGTCTCAACATTGGCTGGGCAATCTACTTTGTGGGCGCTTTGTAAGCTCTACTTGATGCGTACCTGTTCCGTGTATTTAATTTTTACGAAGAGAGGTTTTTAGTTCGTTCAACAATCTCATCCAATTCACTTTTGCTTTTCACTAACAAATTTTATATTATGTATCTTGGAGGTGTACATGCTTCCCATTAAACATACCTTACGAGCACTAAGACTTGACCAGTCATATGGCAAAGCAAGGTGTCTTGATAGAGATATGTCACAAAATTCCAAGCTTGCTAATATATCTCTTAAAAATAAGAGTCCGAAAAATACACGAGGGAAATTCATAATCACCATAGACCCAAATGAGAAAGACTAGCCGGCCGTAAAGGCCGGCCTTTTTATTCACCTTCTATCTTGTATAATTGCTTGTATAATTGAAGTATAAAAACAACCAAATTAAAACATGAAAAAAACACTCATTGTATTAGGGGTAATCATAATAATAGTAATCGCAGGATGGCTGTTGAAAAACAATCGCCCAGGAGAAGAAATCGTTTTGGAGCGCCCTTGGATAGAAGTGGTCTCCTCGTTGACTTCCGAAGTAGACAGTAGCGGTCAAAACATAAAAAATCTCCAAACAGGAGACGAGCTTTCTGATGGCGTAATTCTAAAAACTGATGAAACAGGGGAAGCTATCATACATTTTCCTGATGGGTCAGAGGCGCGTCTTGAAGCAAACAGTACGATAATCATAGAGAGAGCCGCCTATAATGAAGAAAGCGGGTCTCTTTTTGTTCGACTGACTTTATCTGCCGGCCGTATTTGGTCTAAGGTCATTTCCCTCTCTACCCCAGAGTCAGAGTGGAAAGTAGAGACGGCAAATGCCGTAGCTACTGTGCGTGGTACCGCCTTCGGGACAGAATTTATAAATGGCGATTCAAATTTTATCGGGTCAGAAAACACGGTTTTGGTTAAAGTGAAAAACACAGAAACAGGAGAAGAAATAGACGAAACAGAAACTCCACTTACAGAAAATGATGTCATAGAGCTCAAAGATAAAGATATAAAAAAAATAATAGCTCTAAAAACAGCACTTGCTAAAAAAAATCTAGACGATAAAACGGGAGAAAACCTCAAAAACTGGATAGAGAAACAAAAAGAGAAGGACAACGGTATTAAGGAGCGCCTGGAAACATTGGAGAAAAAAGGATTAACCCCAGAAGAAGCAAAAGAGAAGCTTCGTGAGGAAATCAAAGATAAATTTAAGAAAAAGATTATAGAAAGAAGGGAGGAGATAAGAAAACAAATTCTAGAAGAAGCAGAACAAAAAACAGAGCAAAACGAGCCAGTTATAAACAATATATTGATTGAGAGATTACGCGCAAAAATCGTAGAAAACCTGCTTGCGCGCGGACAAAAAGAAGCTGCCCTAAAAATAAAAACCCTAACAAACGAGGAAATCTCTTCATTACTAAAACTTGTATTCAGTGGAAATCTTGAAGAAACGCTTTCTGACGAAACAAAACTCAAAGCAGTGTTAGAAGATTTGGTTGCAAAGTATGGAGAGAGAAAAGATACACTTCCGTTAGAAAAAACAATAACACCTGATGACACAAACACCATCACTTCGCAAAAAATAACGAGTATAAAAGTGACATCAGATACCAATTTCACAAGCTCGATCGTAGAAGGTAGAGAAATCAAACTAAAAGCAATAGCCACACTTGCCAACGGGAGCACTCTTGATATAAGTGCCAAGTGCAAGTGGCAAGTCATAGGACCAGTGGGCGCAATCACATCCCCCGGAGTTTTTATGCCAAAACTAGGAGCTGATGTCTCAGAGCTTGGGGGCTCATTTGGCTCAATCACTGCTGTATTTGAAAGTGAAGGAGGTGGAATATACCTTGGCAAAACGCCTATATTCAAAGTGGTGCCACAAACGCCAGAGACAGTAGATGAACTTGGTTAAAATTTGATAAACATGTCTTTGTTTAAAAAATACAAATATTTTTTAATCCCAATATTAGTTTCTTTTTTGCTTGCCATTTCACTAAACAACGGCACTTTTTCTAATCTAGAAAACATAATAGAAGATCAGCTTTTTGCCAAACAACCCCTTGACAGCCAAATCCTGATTGTTGCCATAGATGATGCTTCCATCGGTAAATACGGCCAGTGGCCATGGCCACGAGCTCTCTTTGCCTCTTTTTTTGAAAAGCTAAAAGAGGCACCACCGCGCTCAGTGGCGCTTGATGTTATGTTTTCTGAAAAATCCCGCCTCGGGGAAGCTGATGATATGGCGCTTGAAGAAACCTTTTTGAATATCCCCTACAAGCTCATTATGCCTGTTGAAATCAGGAGCCAAAAAGAAATCATCACACCACTTGCCCAATATCTTAAAAAGCCAAATGTTTATTTGGGCCATGTAAATCTAATCCTCGATAATGACGGAGTTGTAAGAAAATATAAACCTATCCAAAAATATGCAGGAAAGGAATATTACTCTTTTGGCCTAGTATCTTTTATAGAAAAACTCCCACAAGAATACTCTGATGAAGACATAAGGATAGTTTATGCCACAAAACCGGGCGCCATAAGAAGAATCTCCTTTAAGGATGCTCTGGAAAGAGAGAATTCTTTTTTTAAAGATAAAATCATCTTTGTTGGGGCCACCGCCCCAGACCTCCACGACGAACAACAAACGCCCGTATCAAAGGGCAAGCTTATGAGTGGTGTAGAAATACAAGCCAATATTGCAAATGCCGTTCTTTCCAACCTATCACTAACGTCTATACCACTTCTTTATTCGTATATTCTTTTCTTTATTCTCGCTCTACTATCATCCCTGACTTTCAATTACCTAAAAAATATACGTTTCATTTTCATAGCAAATTTTGTTTTAGTCATATTATTATCCATTTTTGGAGTAATGCTTTTTGAAAATGGCCTTGCCATAAATTTTATTCACTCCTTGGGGACAATAATCCTGACTTTTCTTCTGTCATTTGCCTATCGTTATGCTGTTTTGGATAAGGAAAAAAGAGAAGTAAGAAAAATATTTGAAAAATATGTATCACCGCAGGTCTTGCAAAAAATCATGGAGAATCCAGAAAAAGTGGCTCTCGGCGGAGAAGAAAAAAAAGTCACAGTGCTCTTCTCTGATATTAGAGGATTTACAACGCTCTCGGAAGCAACAGAGCCCGGAGAGCTTGTCGGTATATTGAATGAATATTTTACAGAAATGACAAATGAAGTGCTGAAATATGGAGGAGTCTTGGACAAATACATAGGAGATGCTGTGATGGCCTTTTGGGGAGCGCCACTTGAAGATGTAAACCAAGAAGACAACGCTGTTCTGGCGGGTATCGGTATGATAAAAGCCCTTAAAAAGTTTAACAAAACGCTGGTGGCAAGAGGCAAACCAGAAATAAAAAATGGGGTTGGTATATACTCTGGCAGAGCTATCGTCGGCAATGTTGGCTCCAAAGACCGCTTTGACTATACTGTCATAGGAGACACAGTCAACACCGCATCACGCTTAGAAAGCGCCACAAAAGAATTCGGAGTATCAATAATCATAGGTGAACCAACCTATAAGTCTTTAAAAAATAAACTATCCGCAAGAAAACTCGGCACTACAAAAGTAAAAGGCAAGATAGAGGAGCTCCACATTTATACTATTGATACTGAAAATGTAAACCTAAAATAAAGTTTGGCCTCGTCCTATCCCCTATGCAGAGCATCGGGGTATTAGGCG
>CAYHGJ010000038.1:0-4215 GCA_964356235.1 uncultured Candidatus Saccharibacteria bacterium
ATAGAAACCATACTCGCTGATTTTAAAAAAGGAGAACCGATGACGAGACTCCTTGAAGGAGACGTGGGAAGTGGAAAAACGGCAGTAGCGGCAACAGCAAGCTTTGCGGTGGCCACGTCTCGTCCTGGTAAATCTGATTTTGGCAATCTACAAATCGCCTATATGGCCCCAACAGAAATACTAGCCAAACAACACTTTGAATCCTTCATCCAATTTTTCAAAAAATACCCGCTAAACATCGGCCTCATCACAGGAAGTGGTTGTCGCAAATTTCCTTCAAAAGTAAACAAAGATGGTTGGACGGATATTTCACGCCCACAACTTCTCAAATGGATATCAAGTGGCGAGATAGGGGTGCTTATCGGCACGCACGCCCTTATACAAAAGACAGTAAAGTTTAAACATCTGGCTCTTGCAATCATTGATGAACAACATCGCTTCGGCACCAACCAACGCCAAAAACTTGTACAAAAAGATGGCTATGCACCACATTTACTTAGTATGACAGCAACGCCCATCCCCCGCACACTTGCTCTCACAATATTTGGAGATCTTGATCTAACACTTCTTTCAGAAATGCCAGTTGGAAGAAAACCTATCATCACAGAAATACTTGAAACTACACAAAGAGAAGTGGCTTACAAAAAAATACGAGAGGAGTTGCAAAATGGCAGACAAGCATACGTCATTTGTCCACGCATAGATGAACCCGACCCAACAAAAGAATTGGCTGTACAAGCAAAGTCAGTGAAAGCAGAGGCAAAACGATTGAAGGAAAATATTTTCCCAGAATTTGAGATTGATTTCATACATAGCAAAATGACGCCCAAAGCTAAAGATGAAGTGATGGATAGATTTACACAAGGAAAAGTAAAAATTTTGGTTTCCACCTCTGTTGTGGAAGTAGGAGTAAATGTGGCAAACGCAACAATAATGCTCATCGAGGGGGCAGAGAGATTTGGTCTTGCCCAACTCCACCAGCTTCGTGGACGCATCATACGAAGCAACCATCAGGCATATTGTTTTGCCCTTTCTGAAAGTAGAGGCAAAACATCTTACACAAGACTGAAAGCGCTTAAACTTGCTAAAAACGGGTTTGAACTTGCAGAGAAAGATTTGGAGCAAAGAGGTTCGGGTGAACTTTATGGTAGAAAACAATGGGGCTTTTCTGATATTGCAATGGAAGCTATACGGAATATAAAAATGGTTGAAGCGGCGCGCGTGGAAGCGAGAGAGATGATTGAAGACGATCCTGAACTTAAAAAATACCCCGCACTTCGCGCGATAATGAACACAAATAAAGGCGACGTGCATTTTGAATAACCTGTAAATATCTGTTTAAGTTTTATCTTACAATTTAAAAACATCAGTTAACACTTTCATACGGTCGTCTAATTTGTTAACCTATATTTATATGAGAAATGAACCAACTTTGAGAGATATAATTATTGCAATTCTAGGAAGTGCACGTAACACACGACGACTATACTCTATTCTCAATGAGAGACGAACTAAAAAATTTAAAAAAGGAAGTATTAAAGTAACTCTTACCAGACTACACAACCAAAAATATTTAAATAACACAAAATCAGGGTGGCTACTAACAAACAAAGGCAAATTTTACTTTAGAAAAATAGAGACGATTGGATATATAGAATCTCCTTTTAATGTAGAACAAAAAAGTGACACAATAATCACATTTGATATCCCAGAAAAACAGAGGTTTTTACGAAATTGGCTACGCAATCAAATAAAGATATTCGGCTATAAAATGTTACAACAAAGCTTATGGCTTGGGCCCGGCCCCCTACCAAAAACATTTTTGGAAAGACTGAAAATTCTCAAGATAAGCAAGAATGTTAAAATTTTTAGAATAAAAACCCAGTCATCAACATAAAGCAAAATAATAGCCGTTTGATATAATACAGATGTTAGAAATAACCAAAAAATATACGGAAAATCGACAAATATTATCTGGTAAATACCCAGATGGTGAAGCTGAGAGGAGAATACGAGCGTTGAAAGGAGAGTTATATTCTTTTGATGCAAAAAGTTTTCGTGAAGACCTCATATCCCAAGGAATAAAAGAAAAAGAGGCAAATATACTGGTTGAACAAGAAAGAGAAAAAATAAGAAAAGCAAACGAAAAGGCCAAGGCCGAAGTGATGGAAGAAGAATATGAGAAAGGTGTTGAAATCTTAGAGAAAGAAATGGAAAGACAGCTTGGAGATGATGAGCAAAAAGCGGCTTAGTTTTACAAAATATAAAAACAGCACCTACGTGCTGTTTTTATATTTATAGTGCGCGCGGAGGGACTCGAACCCCCGACCAGACGTGTATAAGACGCCCGCTCTACCAACTGAGCTACGCGCGCATAAATAAGACTCTCCGCAATATTACAATAGAAGCAACATGTTTTCAATAACCAAAAAACAGCACCGAGGTGCTGTTTTTTTAATTTTAAATTTTTGCTGACTCTTCGGAGATTATATCTTTCTTTTTTAGGGCAATGCCACAAGCAACCAGTATCTTCTCATAATCTTCTTGTTCTAGTGTCTCTTTTTCAATAAGCTGTCTTGCAATCTCGTCTAAAACATTTTTGTGTTTTGTCAGAATATCCTTTGCTTTATCATGAGCTTCGTTCATTATTTTTGACACCTCTGCGTCAATTTTGGCAGAAACATCTTCCGAATATTCTCCTTCATCAAGCCTTTTGCCATAAAGCGCTCTGCCTCCTGCCCCCTCAAGAGCAATCGGCCCCATCTTTTCTGACATTCCATATTTTGTAACCATATCCCGAGCAAGAGCAGTAGCAACTTGTAAATCATTTGAGGGCCCTGTGTTCAAATCATCAAACATCATCTTTTCGGCTACATATCCCCCAAGAGCGCTGGCTATTCTATCCAAAAATTCTTTTCTAGATTGCAATCGTTTTTCTTCAAGAGGAAGGTTTAGAGTATAGCCGGCAGCATGTCCACGAGAAATAATAGAAATTTTATGCACCGGGTCAGCATGTGGCAAAACAGAGGAAACAAGCGCGTGTCCCCCTTCGTGATATGCGGTGATTTCTTTTTCTTTCTTTGAGAGAATATGACTCCTTCGCTCCGGCCCAAGCATAACTTTCTCTATCGAACGGATAAGGTCAAATTGAGAAACAGATTTTCTATTTTCACGAGCGGCAAGTATAGCTGACTCATTGAAAAGTGATTGCAAATCTGCGCCAGAAAATCCAGGTGTTCTCTCGGCAATAACTCGCAAGTTTACATCCTCTGCAAGCGGTTTGACCCCAGCATGAATTTGTAAAATTGCTTCCCTGTCATCTCTATCCGGCAAATCAAGGCGTACTCGCCTGTCAAATCTGCCCGTACGCAAAAGTGCAGGGTCTAACACATCCGGTCTATTTGTGGCGGCCATTATTATAACTTTTTCATTTGGCTCAAAACCATCCATCTCAACGAGTATCTGGTTTAGTGTTTGTTCTCGCTCATCATTCCCTCCACCAATACCAGTACCACGCACCCGACCAACGGCATCTATCTCGTCTATAAATATAATGGCTGGGGCTGACTTTTTTGCCATTTTGAAAAGATCGCGCACACGAGATGCCCCGACACCAACAAACATCTCCACAAACTCCGAGCCAGAGATTGAGAGAAACGGCACACCGGCTTCACCTGCAACAGCGCGCGCAAGAAGAGTCTTGCCGGTGCCAGGCGCCCCCATGAGAAGCACCCCTTTTGGAATACGAGCTCCTATATCAATAAATTTTTTAGGATTTTTCAAAAAGTCTACAATTTCTACAAGTTCTTCTTTTGCTTCCTTCACACCCGCAATATCTTTGAAAAGAATCCTTGCATTTTTGTCATTGGGGTCAATAAAGCGGGCCTTTGACTGACCGAAGGTAAGTGCCTGCATACCGGCTCCTTTGACCTGTCGAGATAAATACCAAATCAAGAAAATAATAAAAACTATGGGCAAAAGAAATGGTGCGATGTTTATGAGAATAAATGAAAGAGTGCTTGGACTTTCTACTTTTATTTTTAAATTTTCTATATCAGAAAGTTTTACTCCATAGTTTGCCAATGTGTCAGTAAGGGATGCATCTCTCTCTTTTTGGACCTCTTTTGAGACCCCGTCAGCATAATTTACTTTGAGATTGTCCCCCTCTACCAAAATTTCCGCCACCTTGCCTGCGCTTATATCACTTGCAAGCTC
>CAYHGJ010000039.1:0-4127 GCA_964356235.1 uncultured Candidatus Saccharibacteria bacterium
ACGAGCCAGAAGGCGCTTCAAGAAGGAGTGCATCTGACAGCGTAGAGGACGCCATCAAAGAATTGAAAGAAGAATAAAACCAAAAAACCCCTTGTGTATAGCGAGGGGTTTTTTGATTGGTCTTGCTTTTTATGCCTAACTATTATCTAATATCTATTAGATAATATTTTTTATGCTTACTTTCCATATAATTTCAATTTTTCCAAATAGTTTCTCATACCTTGATGAATCCATGCTTCAAAGGGCCAAGGAAACAAAAAAGATAAAGATCAAGATTTATAATCCGAGAGATTTTAGCGTGAATAAGCACAAGAAAGTGGATGATAGACCATACGGTGGGGGTCCGGGGATGGTTCTCGCCGTTGACCCAATTATTAAGGCATGGAATAAAGCAAAAGGAAAAAGTAAAAATATAAAAACCATAATTCTTTCTCCCAGAGGAAAACAATTTGAAAACAAGGAAGCGATTAAACTCTCAAAAAACTACAAAGATATTATTCTTATCGCAGGTCATTATGAAGGTATTGACGCTAGAGTCAAAAAAATAACAAAAGCAGAAGAAGTTTCTGTTGGGCCGTATGTGCTAACGGGTGGGGAATTGCCGGCAATGATTTTGGTGGATGCTATTACAAGACAGATAAAAGGAGTTCTTAAAGATGAAAATTCTTTGGAAGAAAAGAGAATAGCGGGCAAGGATGTCTATACAAGACCAGAAACCTACGGATATAACAAAAAGAAATACAAAGTGCCTAAGGTTCTACTTTCTGGCCATCATAAAAACATAGACAATTTCCGCAAAAGCTAAATATAGTTTGATCCCATAGGTTACACCTATGTACATAGGTGTAACCTATGGGAGTTATCCACCCCGTAGTAGATTTTGGCATTTGGCCTGTTGTGGGCCAAGGTACCTGCAGTACTCGCGATGCCAAAAGCAATTCACAGGGTTATCCACAGACATGGGTTTGCAGAGGGTTAAAATACCCTTGACTTGTAGTTTCAGTTGTATTATCATACCCACCAATATGGGCAAGATTGAGTTATGGGTGGCCCTCGTTAAAACGGGATTTTTTAATAGCTCATCTTATCTTGCTACTCTTATTTTTATTAAGGTACAAAGATAAATTTATAAATAAGAACCTTTTATCGCACTCGCGGTGAGGAAAGGTTTTGTTTTTTTATTTTATTTATGCAAAGGCCCAAAAAATATTTCGCAAAATTTAAAGAACCACTAATTCCTACACCAAACCTAGTGGCGCCACAAATAGATTCTTACAAATGGTTTATCGCAAAGGGCATATCAGAAATTTTCAAAGAATTTTCTCCAATCAAAGATTATTCTGGTAAAAAGTTTGAGCTAGAATTTGCAGATTTCAAACTTTCAGAACCAAAGTACGACGAATATTATGCAAAAAATAAAGAACTTTCATATGAGGCACCACTTCGGGCCACTGTTCGTCTAAACAACAAAATAATAGGCGCAAGTAAAGAGCAGGAAATATTTATGACTGACCTGCCTCTTATGACCGAGCATGGGACATTTATCATAAATGGAATAGAAAGAGTAATAGTGCCACAGCTTATTAGGTCATTTGGGGTGCTTTTTACGATGCAAATGATAAAGGGTAAAAAATATTTTGGTTCAAAGATTATCCCTGGACGTGGCGCATGGATAGAGATAGAGATAGACCCAAATGGAGCCGTTTATGTCAGGATTGATAGAAAAAGAAAATTCCCAGTAACCTCATTTTTTAGGATTTTGGGTGCGGAGAAAGATGAAGATATAAAGAAACTTTTCAAAGGCAACGAACAATCTCTCTTGTTTATAGAGAATACTCTCGCTAAGGATATCGCAAAAAACGCCGATGAAGCTTATATTGAGATACACAAAAAACTGCGAGACGGTGATCTTGCCACAGCGGGAAATGCCAGAGAATTTTTAAATGCTATTTTGAGTGATGAAAGATACGACCTATCAAAAGTGGGACGATTTAGGTTTAATAATAGATTTAATAAATCTCTTGATAACAAAGAAATAGAAAGAAGGACTATAAACTTAGATGATATTGCCACTGTTTTTGCTCATATGGTCAAATTGCAAAATACTCCCGGGGCAAACGGCGACGATATAGATCATTTGGCTTCAAGACGAGTACGTTTTGTTGGCGAAATGATACAGCAAAAATTGCGTGTGGCTATGTCCCAGATGAAGAGAAATATTCAGGATAAAATGTCTACTATTGATACAGAAGCAACACTACCAATCCAGTTTATTTCTCCTCGTCCACTTCAAGCTAGGATAAAAGAATTTTTTACCACAAACCAACTTTCCCAATTTATGTCGCAAGAAAATACCTTGGCGGAGATTGAACACTTGCGAAGACTCTCTGCGCTTGGACCAGGTGGTCTAACAAGAGAAAGAGCCGGATTTGAAGTGCGGGATGTCCATCCATCACACTATGGCAGACTTTGCCCAATACATACACCCGAAGGTCCAAACATCGGCCTTATTTTGCATTTGTCAGTTTATGCCAGACTAAATGATTTTGGAATGATAGAAACCCCATATGTTAAAGTAGAAAAAGGCAAGATAACAAAAGAAATAGTATATCTGAATGCTCTTGAAGAAGAGCAATATAAAATTGCCCACGCTTCTGTAAGTTATGATGCGGACGGCAAAATTTTAGATGACAGGGTGGAAGCCAGATTTAACGCGGAGCCAATAGTTGTTAACACTAAAGAAATTCAATATTTAGATATCGCCACAAATCAAGCTTTCTCGCTAGCTACTTCGATGATTCCTTTCTTAAACCACGATGATGCAAACAGAGCACTCATGGGTTCAAACATGCAAAAGCAAGGAGTGCCATGCCTTATACCAGAGGCCCCTCTCGTTGCTACTGGCATAGAGGAAGATATAGCAAGAGACAGTGGCAGACTGATATATGCAAAAGAATCCGGTACAGTAAGCTATGTTGATGCAAAGAAGATAAAAGTAAAAGACACAAAAGGAAAAGAGTCAGAGTACGGGTTGGTAAATTTTTCAAGAACAAATGGCTTCACGGTATTTCACCAGAGACCATCTGTTTCTCTTGGGGATAAAGTAAAAAAGGGTGGCCTCTTGGCAGATACATCCTCATCAGATGGAGGCCAGATGGCGCTTGGTCAAAATATTCTTGTTGCTTTTATGACATGGTCAGGGGCAAATTACGAGGACGCTATTGTTATATCAAATAGACTTGTTAAAGATAGCAAATTTTCAAGTGTTCATATAGAAGAATTTTCTTTGAATGTCAGAGATACAAAACTTGGGCCAGAGCTTACGACTTATGATATACCAAACGTCAGTGAGACTAAACTTAAAAATTTGGATGAGGATGGGATAGTGCGTGTTGGGGCAGAGGTCAGGCCAGGGGATATTTTGGTTGGCAAGATTACACCAAAAGGCGAAAGTCAGCTTACACCAGAAGAAAGACTTCTTCGTTCTATTTTTGGGGAAAAATCGAGAGATGTCAAAGATACATCACTTCGTGTGCCAAACGGCAAAAGGGGTAGGGTTATCGGCATAAAAGTTTTCTCACGAGAAAACGGGGATGTTTTGGATTCTGGAATAATAAAGAAAATAGTTATAGAAGTGGCGCAGGTTAGAAATGTAAAGGTGGGAGACAAACTTGCAGGCAGGCACGGAAACAAGGGTGTTATTTCACAAATATTGCCAGAGGAAGATATGCCATACATGGCAGATGGTACTCCTATAGATATTATTTTAACTCCACTTGGGGTGCCTTCTCGTATGAACTTGGGGCAAATACTTGAACTTCATCTTGGTATGGCCGCTAATACTCTTGGCTACCAAGCTATCGTGCCTCCATTTGCCGGAGCAACTGACGTTGAAATAAAAGAAGAACTTATGAAAGCGGGTTTTAACGAGTCCGGAAAGATGAAATTATTTGATGGAAGAACTGGGGACACCTTTAAGCAAGATATTTCTGTCGGATATATGTATATCATGAAGCTTGACCACATGGTGGAAGATAAACTGCATATGAGATCTATCGGGCCATACTCGCTTATTACCCAACAACCTCTTGTAGGTAAAGCCCAAGGTGGTGGCCAGAGATTTGGAG
>CAYHGJ010000040.1:0-3110 GCA_964356235.1 uncultured Candidatus Saccharibacteria bacterium
CGAAACTGTGATGTTTCTCCCCGAATTAAGTCGGGGAGTTTTTCTTTTGCTGTTTACTTTCGATGCCTTTCTTCCAGCCACCGAGCATTCTACCGATTTCATTTAATTGTTCTGAGAGAGAAACATATTTTTCATTCTGCACACATTTATTTTCCCAGGCAATTTGGAGAAAAAATTTGATACCATCTAGTTTGGAAATTGATATAATCAATCTGGCAACTTTTTGTTCCGGTGAGAGGTATATAGCAATAAAAATATTTTCTAAAAGACCGAGAAAATAATCTTCAATTTTACCCCCTAAAACATAGCGGTGTGCCTTGGGAAAGTCATTATAAATTTTAAACCAGAAAGAGTAAGCAGTTTTTGTTTTTAGAAGCGCCGAAGGCGCTGAGGGGGGGTCCTAGAAATATGAGCCGATTTATCCATACATACGATGATATCATAAGCGTGCAAAACTTGCTCATGGCTTGGCAAGAATTTTTACGTAGCAAGAAACACAAAAAAGATATTATTTTGTTTCAAGCAAAACTTATGGACAATATTCTTTCTTTACACCAAGATTTAAAAAACAAAACATACATACATGGCGGCTATGTGGCTTTCAATATTTCCGACCCCAAGCCCAGGAATATTCACAAAGCAACCGTGAAGGATAGATTGCTTCATCATGCAATTTATAGAATTCTGTACCCGTATTTTGACAAAAAATTTATTCACGATTCATATTCTTGCAGAATAAACAAAGGTACGCATAAAGCCATAAACAGATTAAGAGATTTTTATTATCAAGTTTCCAAAAACCACACCAAAACCTGCTATGTCTTAAAATGCGATATCAGGAAATTCTTCGCAAATATTGACCACAAAAATCTGAAGAACATATTGTCAAAAACCGTCTTTGACAGGGATACTCTCTGGCTGTTGGGACAGGTGATTGACAGTTTTAACTCTCCAAAACACATGTACGCCATGGCTGATATGTGTAAAAAGGGTTTGCCTTTGGGCAATTTGACGAGTCAACTACTAGTAAATATTTACATGAACGAGTTTGACCAATATGTCAAACGAGAATTAAAAATAAAATATTATATCAGATACGCAGATGATTTTGTAATTTTGCAAAATAATAAAATAGAGCTTGAAAACTTACTTCCAAAAATTTCTGATTTTTTAGAACAAAAACTAAAATTACAACTTCATCCAGATAAAGTTTATGTTAAAACTCTTGCTTCCGGAATGGATTTTCTAGGCTGGGTTAGTTTTCCATACCATAGAATATTAAGAACAAATACTAAAAGAAGAATGCTTAAAACTTTACAAAAAAATGTTGCTGAGACAACAAGGTGGTCATATATTGGGCTAATAAGGTATGGAAATACATACAACCTAAGCAAACTTATTTATTGAGGCCGAGGAAAATTTATGATAGAATGGTGAGGTGATTCTCTTCGACAAAGTCTCAAAAATATATCAAGACAGCTCTATCGCCCTTGATGACGTATCTCTTTCCATACTTCCTAAAGAATTTGTTTCTATTGTGGGGCACTCGGGAGCGGGCAAGACCACGCTTTTGAAACTTCTTTTGGCAGAAGAAAAACCGACGATGGGTCAGGTGTTTTTTGGTTCGGAGGATATTCACTCATTGAACAAAAATATGATAAACGACCTTCGTCGAAAAATAGGTATGGTTTTCCAAGATTTTAGACTCCTGCCAAACAAAACCGCTTATGAAAATATTGCTTTTGCTATGGAAGTGGCAGGGAGAAGTGATGAGGAGATAGAGGCGGATGTTCCGCATGTTATAGAACTTGTTGATTTGGGTCCAAAGATGTGGAATTTCCCCAACGAGCTTTCTGGCGGAGAAAAACAGCGCTTAGCCATAGCAAGAGCTATAGTAAATCAGCCGGACGTGGTTGTCGCCGATGAGCCGACAGGAAACCTTGACCCAATAAACACATACGAGATTATTCAGATTTTGAAGAAGATAAACGACCTTGGCACTACTGTTATACTTACTACACACAACAAAGGGGTGATAGACAATCTCGGTGGGAGAGTGATAACGATGGATAAGGGCAAAATCGTGCGTGATGACCCAAATGGAAAGTATATAATGTAAGTAAAATGTAATACTAATCTACGAATAAATGCGAATGCCACGAATATAATGCAATAAATATGGCTTGTAAATAAATTCGTATTATTCGTGCTAAAATTGATTTATTCGTATTAAGAAACATGCTTTGGATAAACATAAAAAGAATATGGAGATCTGGGCTCGCTAGTTTTTGGCGGGGCGGTGTGGTTTCTTTTGCGCCAGTTATTATTATGACATCCACTTTGTTTGTCATAGGGGCACTTCTTTTCCTTGGCGCGTCTTTCAATCATCTCTTGGGCACTTTGAAAGACAAAGTAGACATAACAGTTTATTTTGTGCCGGAGGCCACTGAGACAGATATTTTGGAAATGCAGAGCAAAATAGAAAAATTGCCGGAGGTAGCGCGTGTGGAATATATCTCAAAAGAGGAAGCCCTTGAAAATTTTAAGATGCAACACGCTGATGATGAGCTTATTTTGCAATCGCTTGAAGTTATAGGCAGAAACCCGCTCGGAGCAAATATAAATATAAAAGCAAAAGAGATTTCGCAGCTTGAAAGTATTTCAAAATTTTTTGACACTGACAGCGCTATTTCATCAAGCGGAGTTTCTATCATAGATAGTGTCAATTATCATAGAAACAAAGAAGTGATTGACCGTCTGACAAAAATCATCAACGCCATAGATACACTAAGCTTTTTTACCATACTTTTGTTTGTTGTTCTTTCTATCGTCATTACTTTTAACACCATCACTCTCGCCATTTATTCTGCAAAAGAAGAAATAGGGGTGATGAGGCTTGTTGGAGCAAGTGATAGGCATGTGCGTGGGCCGTTTGTGGTCCAGGGCGCTATCATGGGGGGCATCGCTGGGGTTCTTGTGATGATAATTTTCTATCCACTGACGCTTTGGCTTGGGCCTATCACAGAGTTTGCTTTCTCTGGATTAAATGTATTTGATTATTATGTTAGCAATTTTTTCCAATTTTTCTTAATACTTCTATCAAGTGGTGT
>CAYHGJ010000041.1:0-3062 GCA_964356235.1 uncultured Candidatus Saccharibacteria bacterium
GCAGGCGGGCAAAAATTCCTTCCCCCCCACCCCCTTCCTTTTTGCCCGCCTGCTTTGGCTTCGCCCCCAAAACTTTTGGACGGACGGATTTTTCGGCGACATTCTTTTCCTTGCCCCACCACCCGTGCGCGGAAAAGTTTAAGGAACTCCCTTTAATCTTTTTGACCATAACTGTAAAAAAATGTATTATGTAAATGATAGTATATAAAGTTTATGAAATTCATACTACTATGTCAATGATAGCATTAAATGGCTACTATGTCTAAAAAACAAATTTCCACAGTTGGAAAAAACATAAAGAAGTTTCGGACAAACAAGGGTTTATCTCAAGATAAATTATCAAAAAACGCGAGCGTTGCGTATAATACAGTTATCAAAATAGAGTCCGGGGTTATTCAAAATCCAACTGTGGATACTGCGTCAAAGATCGCAAAAGCACTAGGTGTTTCTGTTGATGTTTTGCTTGGTAAATAGGAGTTTTTCACACCAAGCAGGATTTGCTGTACGCCGGATGAGAACTATGCTATGCTTACAGTAGTGGATAACTTAAATTTATGAAAAATAAATTTTGCGAAAAATCTGTTCTCCGTAATGAAAGTGATGTTGAGCAATTTTTCGTTGCTCGTTTTATAAAAGATTTGGGATATAAAGATACGAACATTTTAACCAAGCACGCTATTCCGGCGTATGTGATTGGCAAGGGACAAAAGCGACAAAGCCATATTCCCGATTATCAGCTTCGCATAGGAAAAACCCCCATTTTGATAATCGAAGCAAAACATCCGGAGGAGCCGATAGACAAATACATAACTGAAGCGCAGGACTACGCAATCGTAGTCAATAGAGGTTTCATTGGAAAAAATCCGATTCAATTCGTTTTAGCTACCAATGGCATGAAAACAAAGTTGGCAAGGGTTGATGAAAATAAGCCTGTCTTGGAATTGAGCTTTGAGGATTTTTCTGATTCAAATGAAAAATACAAAAAACTCAAAGAGTTCATATCGCTCAGTAGTTTCAAAAAGGGTGCAATCACTCCGAAAGAAGAAGTTTTTGAATTTCGTACTCCCGACCTAAAAGAGTTAAAGGGCATATTAACACAAGCTCACGATTTGATACGAAGAAAGCAAAAAATTGGACCCAAGAAGGCATTTTATGAGTTTACGAAAGTTCTTTTTGTAAAAATGAATGAGGATAAAAAAATTCAAGAGAAGCAAGAGAATGGCGAGGACGTTTCTATAAAGGATTTCAAATTTAGCGTTCATGCCATTGAAACAATAAACGAGAATTGGATAAATACTCTATTCCAAGAATACAGAGATGCACTAGAAGTTTTAGTAAATCGTGGCGAGAAAAAACGTATTTTTCAAAAAGATGAAAAGATAAATCTTTCTGCATCAACGATCAAGGCGATTGTTGAGATGGTTGAAAATTTTAATCTAAGAAGTGTCGAAGATGATATAAACGGCAAGGTTTTTGAAACATTTTTGGAAGCAACTGTACGCGGTAAAGAATTGGGACAATTCTTTACCCCTAGATCAGTCGTTAAATTTATGACGAAGCTATCCAGACTGCGTATCAAGAAAAATGCCGACACCGGGGAGTACGAACCAGACACTGTACTTGATGGTTCTTGTGGAACTGGCGGTTTCTTAATTTTTGCACTGAGTGATTTATTTGATAAAGCAAAAAATTTACCCACCGATCAAGAAAAACTAAAGAAAAAAATACGCGAGCAGGCTCTGTTTGGTATTGATGCGAGTGAAGATGATATTGTTCCCATTACTCGCATGAATATGTATCTCCATGGCGATGGCGGAAGTCATATCTTTTTGGCTGATACTCTCGACAAAGAGTCATATGTTGAAGCTGGAACGGATAACGAGAGAAAGACGGAAATACAGGAATTGAAAAAATTACTTGAGAATCAGAAATTTGATGTAGTGCTTACAAATCCGCCATTTAGCATGAAATATGAGCAAAGCAAACCGGATGAAAAAAGAGTTTTGGAACAATATGGACTGGCAACGCTCGGGGGCGATTTAGCGAAGTCGTTAAAATCAAACATAATGTTCATTGAGCGTTATAATGATCTCCTGAAACCGGGCGGAAAACTTTTAACAGTCATTGATGAAAGTGTTCTTAATACAGAGGGTCAAGGCAAAGTCATGCAAAAATTTAGAGAATGGTTGAGGGAAAGATTTATTGTCAGAGCAATTATTTCTCTTCCCAAAAATACATTTGTTAATGCCGATGCTGGAGTAAAAACCTCGGTGCTTTACCTAACCAAAAAGACCAGTTCATTAGAAAAACAGCCAAAAGTATTTATGGCCATCAGTAATAATGTTGGACATAACGACGCTGGAAGAATAACGGACGAAAAAGAAGGTTGGGGCGATTTAGGTGGCATCCTTGATTCATTTAGAAAATTTGAAAATGGCGACTACAAATAAAACTATATTTGAAAAAATACCTCTAACTTTTGGGGTTAATCTTACCGATGAAGATGATCGGTTTGATTGTGCTTGGTTTAATCCTATTTTTGAAAATAAAATTGAAGAATTACGAACAGCAAAGAAAAGCAATAGAAAACTCACAAAGTTGAAAGCGGTTGCCGACGTTAATGGTGGAAAAAGATTACCAAAGGGAACAGTAATGCAAGAGAGTGAAACGAGCGTAGTCCCTTATATTCGCGCAACTGATGTAAAAAATCTAAAAGTAAACATAGATGATGCGGCAAAGATAACAAAAGATATACATCAGGGGATACAAAATTATCAACTGAAAAAAGATGACGTTGTTATTACAATTGTTGGTACGATTGGAGGAGTGGGAATTTTAGAAAAAGAAGTAGATGTTTGCGATTTTACCGAAAATATAGCTAGGGTGAGGACAAAGGACGAAAATGTTTTGCCCCGATTCCTGCTTCACTTCCTTGATAGTGAATTTGGGAAAATGCAGACGGAAAGATTTTCTGTTGGGTCATTACAGTATAAATTGAGTTTGCAAAGCTGTAGGAATATAGAGGTTTACTTGCCACTATCAAACGATAATTTTGATATTGG
>CAYHGJ010000042.1:0-2604 GCA_964356235.1 uncultured Candidatus Saccharibacteria bacterium
TCTTTGTTTGTTTCAAATAGGGAGCGGAGTCCCTTATCCCCCAGATCTGTCCACAAAATCTTTGGACCATACCATGGGTACCCCCGTGAAGAAGATCCCTCGATATGGCAGTCATTTCGGATGGACCTCTCTAACTAGGTACGCCTTGACATTCCTGTATGCTTTCGCAAACAGGACTTCAGTATACTCCCAGCATAAGCCGAAACTTTTGGAACTCCGCCAAAAGCCATATTATACTCCTATTAGAAAATGTTAACCTATTCACTCTCCGGCCTATCTATGACAAGAGCTGACATGCCTGTCCCCTCTCCTGCAATACGCAAAACATCTTTGTCAATTTTGCCAAGCTCTTTTCTAGAAGCGTTGAAATGATTAACTGTCGTTTCCAAAGACTTACCCATTTTAGAATGATAATCTTCAAAGTTTAATAAATGCCTGCCAAGTTCCTCTACCCTCTTTCTTATTTCTTTTGCGCTCTCCTCTATCTGCAAACTCTTTAACCCTTGAAGCACAGTTTGTAAGTATGCCAAAAAGGAAGTCGGTGAAACAATAATCACTTTTTTTGTAAACGCATATTCTATAAGGTCTCGGGTAGAAGTTTTTACTGCTCCTACCTGATTTATGAGAAGGTCATAATAAATACCTTCGGAAGGAATAAACATAAAAGCAAAGTCCATCGTGCCTTCGCTTGGTCTAACATATTTGCTCGTCTCATCAATTCTGTTTTTCAAATCAGTTTTGAAAAGCTTCTCCAGTTTTTCTCGCTCAACGGGGTTTCTCTCTTCCAAAATGCTATTATAGTTTTCAAGAGAAAACTTTGAGTCAATCGGTATTATTTTATCCTTCACAAACACGACTGCATCTACAATTTCCCCATTTGAAAAGCCGTACTGCATCTGGAAACTCCCTGGTGGCATTACATTTTCGAGCACTGTTTGTAAATAATACTCGCCAAGCACTCCCCGTTGTTTTGGGTTTTTTAAAATATCTTGCAGATTTTGAAGTTGGTCTGCAAAAGAAACCACCTGTCTGTTCGTTTCATCAAGCTTGGTCAACCCTTCTGTCACTTCTTTTATGATTTTTGCTGACTCAGAAAACTGATTTCGCACAGATTCGTTCATTGTCTTTGAAGTATCGGTAAGTTTTGCATCCACATTCCTTGCCAAATCATTAAGCTGATTTTGTAAAAGTAAAAATGACTTGTCATCGCTGTCACTATCTTTCGGCTTTAAAACACGCCATAACAAGGTAGCCACAAAAACAAGGAGAACTACATTGGTTATGATTAAAAATAATTCCATAACTATATTTTAGCAGAGTTTAGGAGAAAACTCTTTTATTGGTTTTTGGCACCAAAACTAGCCCAAAAATGGCAAACAAAAGCATCATAATAACCACATTGACAACACCGAACCCTGCGCTAATAAGAAAAAAGACTAGAACCGCTTGCAAGCTTGTATTTATCATAAACATTTTTCTAAGACGTGAGGTCAAATTATGGAATTTCTTTCCAGAAAGAAGCGCCCCGTATACCCCGGCAAAACCACTTTTCAAGACGACATCAGAAACTTCTACAATAACATCATTGGCGATAGGAGAAGCCACTCCAACATCAGCACTTAAAATAATATTTACATCTTCATTTTTTTCTCCAACCGCCATCACCACCTCTCCAAAATCTTTCAATATCTGTACAATTCTTAACTTCTCATTTGGAGAAACTCTGGCATAAGCAGTGTCCCTTTTTAAAGAAGCATATATTTCCTTGTCGGTCATACTTTTCAAATCACTCCCAAGAAGTATCTGCCCTATTTTTATAATACCCACACTTTTTGCAAAAAGAGAGACGTTCTCCGGATAGTCTCCAGAAACCAACACAGGTTTGACTCTAAGTGCTCTCGTTTTTTCCACTAAGCTAGAAACCCCTTCCTTAGTTTTCACGGCAAAACACAAAAAACCAACAAAAACAGAGTCGTCCATTACTTCGCCACTTTTTGGAATACTCTTCCAAGAAACATCTTTGTACGAAAGAGCGACAACCTTAAATCCTTCCCCTGTCTTTTCTTTGAGAGTTTGTAGTATTTTTTCTTCCCATAGGGTCGTCTTTTTGGGAGTTTCACTTCCTCTCCATATAAACTGGCATTTGGATAAAATCTTCAATGGCTCCCCAGAAAAATAAACCCTGTTTGGAAAAGATGGGGTATCATGGAGAGTGGCAGAAAACCATCTTTCTCTAGAAAAAGGCAAAAAATCAAGTCTCTTAAAGCCCCTCCTTATAAGAGCAGATGGAGATACCCCCGCGCGTAGTCCGCCCGCTATAATCGCCCTGTCTATCGGCGAGCCATAATTGCCTACCCCATTTGAGAGGAAAGTCTCCGATGATAAAACCGCCATATCTAACACCTCTCTGTTTTTGTCCGCATCAAAAGCGCCATTTAGAACAGAATCTAGTGTGTAGATTTTTGAAAGTTTTAACTCCTCTTCTACAAACACCCCGGTTTTATCCAAAATGACAAAACCAACCTGCGACATCTTGCTTAATATACTTGGATTTTTTAGGATTACTGAATATTTTTCAATCTCATTTATAACTTTATTAAAAAT
>CAYHGJ010000043.1:0-2437 GCA_964356235.1 uncultured Candidatus Saccharibacteria bacterium
ATCCATCATCTGTTTTTATGGCAACAACAGCATAGTAGAAAACTCCGGTACCTCCTGTATTTTGGGCTACAAGATATGCCATATCATCTTTGCCGTCAAATGTTAGATCTCCATAAGCAACATTTCCAAAATACCAAGTTGATATTTTTGAAACACTACTCGCGACTATTTCTGTTTCTGCTTCTCCGTTTACAAGAGTGACAATATTGCCATCTATATCATACGTGGCATTTTTGGGGTCAAAGTTTTCTTTGTCGTTTAAATCAGCCGTCTCTTGTTTTGTGCTGTTTGTGTAATACCAATATCCTGCGCCGACTATGATTATTATGATGATTAAAGACCAGATTTTTTTTTTATTCATCCTGTTAGTGAAAAATGGCATCATTGCTACACAATAGCTCGCAATTTATCCAAAATTTTATTATTAATAATAATTTATTATATTGCCTCTTAATAGTTTAATAAACAATACCATTTTCTACTACGGGATTCATTTTTTATTTTTTAACGCTCTTTTTTGCCGATTTTTTAGTTTTTGCTAGGGGTACTTTTTTGGATGCTAGTCTTATCTTTTTTATTGTTTCAGTTGGTTTGGTCGTTCGTGCCCCTTCCATGAGAGTTATAAGTTTATCCATTTTCACATTCAGGTTTTCAATCTGTCTTTTTAGGTCGTCATTACCACCCCCACCTACATTATTTTTATATTCTGGTTTGAAAGCTGGTTTGAAGTTGCCACGATTCTTTTCAGGAAATCTGTCTCTACCTCTGTCATTGTTTCTATCTCCTCCATCTTTTCTGACAAAACAATCATTACAATAAACAGGCTTATCACCAGATGGTCTAAAAGGCACCTCGCAAGATTTGCCACACTTACTACAAATGGCCTGATACATAGTGACCGGACCACGACTTTCTCTATTTCCGCCACCAAAGCCACCTCTGGCATTGTTTGCTCTGGCGTATCTTTCCCCAGGACCATTGAAACGCTTGCCACCTCCTCTTTTAAAATCCCCCATATATTTTGATATTAGTTGTTATGTCAATATTATAGCACCTATCTATTTTTTTATTAGAGCAAAAATCTACCACAAGGGGGCGTGTGATATATCTAAAATACTACAATACAGAGAGGCTACATATGGGAATCAATCATCAAACCACACAAGGAGTGTTGCAAAGGTCTTGATTAGGATATGGTAATAGCTCAATAATTTAGAGCTAATAAAAAAGTCTCCTCATCCTTTGAGGAGACTTTTTTATTTTGCTCCGCGGCTAGGGCTCGAACCTAGGACATCCTCCTTAACAGGGAGGCGCTCTACCAACTGAGCTACCGCGGAATGATATTATTTTGTTTAATGAATCTTCGCCCAGCTGCGCTTTTTAGATATTTTTCTCTTTTACGCGCCGAAAAAAGATTGTCAAATGTCTCTTTGTATATTACGACCCATGGTGCATAGCGTCTAGTGAAGATATTTTTACCACCATTATGCTCAACAATTCGGCGATTAATGTCTATTGTACTGCCAGTGTATGTTTTTGGGAAATTCTTACTTTTTAAGGTATATACATATGGCATTGTGCTTTGTGAGCTACCCGCCTCGACTCGCGGAGCTTGTCGATGCGAGGCGGGCCGCGGAATATTCTTAAATAACAAGCAAAATAATAGCAAAAATGGGGCTTAATGCAACAGATAAAATATACATGTATAATATAGGCAAGCTAACTATTTAAAACAATATGAAGATCAATATCGTGACCAAAGACATGGATCCCACAGAGGCCATCGCTTCTTATGTGAATGAAAAAGTGGGGTCTCTCAAGAAGTTTATAAAGGAAGGGGGGAAGGAGCCGATGGCAGATGTTGAGGTAGGGAAGACTACAAAACACCATCAAAAAGGAGACGTGTTTAGAACAGAAATAAACATGACCATAGACGGAGGCTTTATGAGAACGGAGTCAATAAAAGATGATTTGTATGCTTCCATAGATGAGGCGCGAGATGAAATGATGAGGGAACTTGTTAAAAGAAAGGAGAAAGGAGAGAGTCTTTGGAAGCGTGGCGCTATGAGGATAAAAAGAATGATGAGAGGAGAGCAGAGTGTGTAGTTTATAAAGTGGAAAGTTTATAAAGTTCATAAAGTAAATCATATTATGCAAAAAACTTGGATAATAATTTTAGTGGTTATAATTATCGCCGGGGCGTGGTTTTATTTTGATAGTAATAAAAAAGTAGAAAACATGGATACAACAAGCGATGCTGTGGAGAAGGTGGTGGTATTGAAGACAAATCTAGGAGATATAGAGATTGCGCTTTTAGGTGGGGTGCCAAACACAACTGCCAATTTCCTCAAACTAGCAAGTGAAGGATTTTATGATGGTACAAAATTTCATAGAGTTATAAAAGGTTTTATGATTCAAGGCGGAGATCCAAACAGCA
>CAYHGJ010000044.1:0-2383 GCA_964356235.1 uncultured Candidatus Saccharibacteria bacterium
AGCTGGCAGGGTTTTATACCCCCAGATAAAATACAGTCCGGTTTTTGCGTCAAAAGCTCAAATGGACAGTGGTACAGATGGCTCACCCTACATTTCTTTGTTGCCAACGTGAATGTCGACGACAACGGTCGCCTCAACGTGAATGTGAACTCGCTCGATAACGACAACGTCTGGAACGCCAAGTATCGTCATCGTATCGTGGTTCCGAAACTGTGATGTTTCTCCCCGAATTAAGTCGGGGAGTTTTTCTTTTGCTGTTTGCTTTCTATGCCTTTTTTCCAGCCACCCAATATTCTGCCGACTTCGTTTAATTTTTCAGACAATTCTGTAAATTGTTCTGTTTTCACGCATTTGTTTTCCCAGGCAATTTGCAAAAAGAATTTAACCCCATCCAGTTTAGAAATTGATATAATCAATCTAGCAACT
This sequence comes from uncultured Candidatus Saccharibacteria bacterium, assembly GCA_964356235.1. GTDB lineage: Bacteria > Patescibacteriota > Minisyncoccia > Phycocordibacterales > CAYHGJ01 > CAYHGJ01. Next base: position 427 of record CAYHGJ010000044.1, read on the forward strand.
TTTTGTTCCGGTGAGAGGTATATAGCAATAAAAATATTTTCTAAAAGTCCGAGAAAATATGTCTCAATCTTGCTGCCCAAAACGTAGCGATGTGCTTTTGGAAAATCATTATAAATTTTAAACCAAGAAGAATAAGCAGTTTTTGCTTTTAGAAGCGCCGACGGCGCTTCGGGGGGGGTGCGAATTTATGAACCGATTTACTCATACCTACGATGATATCATAAGCGTTGAAAACTTGCTTCTGGCATGGCAAGAATTTTTGTGCAACAAGAAACACAAGAAAGATATTATATTGTTTCAAGCAAAAATGATGGACAACATTCTTTCCTTGCACCACGATCTCAAAGCTAAAACCTACATCCACGGTGGCTATAAGGCCTTCAACATCTCTGACCCCAAGCCTAGAAATATACACAAAGCAACAGTGCGAGATAGATTGCTTCATCATGCGATTTACAGAATTCTCTATTCTTACTTTGACAAAAAATTCATTTATGACTCGTATTCTTGCCGACTAAACAAGGGCACGCATAGAGCTATAAACAGACTGCGCGATTTTTATTACCAAGTTTCCAAAAACAACACAAGAACTTGCTACGTTCTAAAATGCGATATTCGGAAATTCTTTGCCAATATTGACCATGAAATCTTAAAAGAAATTTTAGGAAAGTATATCAAAGACAAAAATATTCTTTGGCTCTTGGGGCAGGTGATAGATAGTTTCTCTTCTCAAAAATACATATACGCTATCGCTGATATGTGTAAAATGGGTTTACCTTTGGGCAATTTAACAAGCCAGCTTTTAGTAAACATTTATATGAATGAGTTTGATCAGTTTATAAAACATAAAATTAAAGCAAGATACTATGTACGCTATGCAGATGATTTTGTGGTTTTACATGAGAATAAAAAATACCTTGAAGAATTGTTGATCAAAATTTTCAATTTTCTCAATGAGGGTCTAAAGCTTTCACTACATCCAAACAAGATCTCTATAAAAACTTACTCATCCGGTATTGATTTTCTTGGCTGGGTTAATTTCCCGACACATAGGGTTTTGAGGACAACAACAAAAAGAAGAATATTTAAAAAATTAGATAGTAACCCATCTAGACAAAGCTTTATATCTTATCTGGGGATGCTTTCTCACGGCCATGCTTACAAATTATCTCAAAAAGTAAGAGAAAAAATGTCAAAAGAAGAGTAAACCGCCGGAATTGTGCAATAAATTCAGTGGTTTTTTGATGGTGGAAACTATAAAATAAGACTTCCATTTGCTATAATTTTAATAACTTTTCACTTTACGAACTTTATGAACTTTTAACTAATCTATGCACCTAGAACAAGACAAACTAAAAGAATTTATACTAGACTCACGACTTGTCTCCAAGCCGGACTATGATAATGCCGAAAAAGAAGCTCTCGATAGAAAAGTAAAAGTGGGCGATGTTCTTATAAATCGCGGGTATATTTCCGAGGATGATTTTAGGAAAATACAAGCCAATATCTTGGGCATTCCATATGTAGGCCTCAAAGACCAGAAAATAGATTTTGAAATTTTGTCTCTTATCCCAGAGCCGGTTGCTAGAAATTACAACATAGTTGCTTACAAAAAATCTGATAAAAACTTAGAAGTCGCTATGTTAGATACTGACAACTTGCCCGCCATTGATTTTGTGAAGAAAAAGACAGGGCTCAAAATCTTGCCGAGACTTACTGATGTTGACTCTATAAAAGATGTTCTTCTACAATATCAAAAAAGTTTGAAAGCAGAATTTGGAGATATTATTCAAAGAGAATCTATTTCTCTGAAAACTCTTTCACCAGAAGAAGGTGCTGATAATATCTCCGAAAGTGATTTAAAAAAAATTGCGGAAGATTTACCAGTGGTTCGTATTGTGGATACTCTCATTAAGCACGCCATACTTCAAGGATCATCAGATATTCATATAGAGCC
>CAYHGJ010000045.1:0-2283 GCA_964356235.1 uncultured Candidatus Saccharibacteria bacterium
TATTTATATCCTTTAAATCCATATCTCTTTCACTCATTCTGTAGTAAAAAATGGCACTTTGCTTCGCAAGAGAAGTTGTTATACCAATTTTTAATTTATTTAATAATATTTATATTTATCCCCGCCTTGTCCATGGACGATGCCATTTTCTACTACGGGACGAATAGTTTCCTGATATTAGCACACGATTTGGGCTTCTGCAATGGCTCCCTTTCGGCTCTATTGAAGCCCGAAAAGGGTCTTGGCATTATCCATAATGGCCACTTTTACCTCATCTTCACTTATATTTTTGATGCTGGCTATACTTCTGATCACCTCCTTGACATAGGCCGGTTCATTTCTTTTGCCTCTATATGGAACCGGCGCCACATATGGTGAATCGGTCTCTGACACAATCCTTGAAAGTGGCAACATTTTTATAACTTCATCATAATCACGAGCAAAAGTAATAACCCCAGTAAATGACATGTAAACCCCAAGTTTTAAAAATTCTTCTGCTATTTTGGGAGTGCCAACAAAAAAATGTACATCACCTCGCAATTTTTCATTCTTTTCTTTTTTTAGTATCTCTATTATTTCCTCATAGGCATCCTCTGAACCGACACTTGGCCTACAATGAATCATAAGGGGCAGATTGAGTGCCTTTGCCAATTTTACATGTTGGAGAAAAATTTCTTTCTGTATTCTTTTTTCATCTGCATCCCCCTCTTTTCTAAAATAATCAAGTCCACACTCTCCTATTGCAACAACTTTTTTATTATTTTTCCCCAGCTCCATATATTTGTCATAATCAAAACCATCGTGTGCATGTGTTGGATGAAGGCCAATAGTAGCATAGAGATTGTGATGTTTATTGGCAAGCTCTACTGAAGAAACCGATTTATCAAAATCGGTGCCAGCACAAATACCCAAAACCTTTTGATCTTTCATTTTTTGTATTATTTCTTCTCTGTCTTTATCATACTCTGGAAAGTTGGGATGACAGTGTATATCTATGTATTCCATAACAACTATGCACAAAATTATTTGCGAGGGAACAATGGCGGAGGCATTTGGTGATTTAAAATAGCGCTTTTTATTTTTTCACTTGTTTCTGGCATTATCGGAGAAAGTGAGACCGCAACACCAAAAAGACGACGGAGTAGATAATGAACATCATGTTTTGCTCTAGCTTCATCCGTTTTTATAGTTTTGAATGGTTCATTTTTTTGAACATATTCATCAAGACCAGAAATTATATTCCAAATATTATTGCAAAATTCATCAATACGAAAATCCTCAAAATGACTACCTCCTTCCCACGGACTAAATTCCATACCATCTTTTTTGGTCTTTAAACGCACCTCGTAAGTAGTGGCCATCTTCATGACACGAGAAACCAGGTTGCCAAGCCCATTTACAAGGTTTGCAGTGTATATTTCCTTAAACCTTTCAAGAGTAAAATCAGAATCCTCAAACGGATGTATATGACGCAGTAAAAAATATCTAACGGCGTCTGTGCCATACTCGTTTATAAGGTCGTACGGCCTTATGACATTGCCGAGTGATTTTGACATTTTTTGCCCACCGCTTGTTATAAAACCGTGATAAACTACTTTGTCCGTGTTTAAAACTCCCGCAGACATAAGCATTGCTTGCCACATCAGAGATTGAAACCTAATCTGGTCTTTGCCCGCAAGTTGGATTGTCTTACCTTCTATCCAAAAATCTTGGAAATTTCCATCTTCCTTCGGCCAATCAAGTGTGGAAATATAATTAGTCAAAGCATCAAACCAAACATACATAACATGTTCACTATCGCCCGGCACCCCTATCCCCCAAGACATCCTACTTTTCAAACGAGAGATACTAAAATCATCCAATCCTCTTTTTACAAAATCTATGGCTTCAAGGCGACGCCAGTCTGGCAAAATAACATTTTTATCATCCAAGTATTCAAGTAATTTGTTTTGATATTTGGAAAATTTAAAAAAATAATTTTCCTCTTCTATTTCCTCTAATGAAAGACTTGGATGTATAGGACATTTGCCACCAACAAGCTCGCTTTCTTTGAGATACAGCTCACAGCCAACGCAATACAATCCTTTGTATTTTCTTTTTTCTATATCGCCATTTTTAAGGCACCTCCTCCATAGCTCACAAGCCGCTTCTATGTGCTTTTGGTCCGTAGTTCTTATAAAAACATCATATGAAAGATTTAGTGATTTTTTTAAATCATTAAATTTGCCGGCATAAAAATCCACATATTCTTTTATATCTCTATTTTCTGATTTTGCTCTAAGA
>CAYHGJ010000046.1:0-2100 GCA_964356235.1 uncultured Candidatus Saccharibacteria bacterium
AACAAAAAGAATATTATTTATTGAATCAAGATTCTGCAGCTTTTCTTTAACTTGTTGCGTCAGAAAAGAGTTATCATTGGGCGTAGTGCCGTCTTCTTTGAATCTGTATATTGGTAAATTCAAAATAAAAGGTGTTTTAATATTTAAATATTCATAAGTCATCTGGGCAATTCTTGTCATAAATAATCCACTATTTCCAGCTCCCAACACAATTTCATATTTTTCATTAAAATCAACAAGCTGTCTGCAAATAGAAGCAACAAACATTTTGATTCTAGATTCCGCTAGTTCTTTCCTTCTCCCTTTAAAATCCGAAGCTATTTTTGTTATTTTATTAAAATACTCGTCGGCAAAATCATCCATACAAAAGATTATACAGAAAAATGAGAGTTTCAGCTAAATATAGATAAAATAGGTTCTAACGTCGTCCCCTCCAGAGGCGGGCAGGCATCAGGGGGAGCATGGCGGTAGAAAGATACGATGTAATTATTCTAACTCTTAAACACTAGAAATGCGGCTCAGTTTTTTTTGTATTTTGTAGCATCCAGAAGTGCAATGGAAAAAGGAATAATGTAAAAAATACTTCCCCATCCCAACCAGTTTGTATACTGCCTGAGTGTTTCGTTTGTTTTATCAATAAAGTTAAAATCTACGATATACCATAATTGCACATTTTTAATATGCATTATATATTCGTGAATAATTTTCGGGATAGCGATGCACAAGATAATAAATCCCCAAATAACTCCTGATTTTGAGATGGTATGCTTGCGGCTTATATGTGTAAATATAAGATACCAGATAAAAAAATTTTCAAAAATATTGGGAAAGAAAAACAAAAGAGGTTTTATGTGGAAAGCAAAATAGAAAAGTATCCCACTTGCTCTTAAAGCGTAAAAAAATACCGCGATTTTTTTTGCCATCATGTCCTTCCAATGTCTGACTATTATTATGGCTACAGTCAAGTACGTTATGTCCATTGCCTTATCCCATGTCTGGTACAAATCATAATTGAAGTTTTTTGTTGTATGTAAAAAATCCCAATCATACCCGTCCAGAAGCGCAGATAGTAAGACACCAAAAAGAGGCCATTTAAAAATTAATAATGCGGCACCGATTCGAATCAAAGAGAATATTACAAAAGACTCCATATAAAAAATATATCAACTATATTTTACCACTAAACAAAAAACTTCAAAACATTTGATGTTATAATCCCACAGTTTTATTTGACAAGGGTTTTTAAAAAAGATATAACAAGATGAATGAATAAACTGATTATTATAGCGGCAGTTGTAATCCTCTTACTTTTGGGAGGCTACCTTCTTATTGGGAGACCCTTTGTTAACAAACCATCTTCTTCATCTGTTACTACTGAATCAAGCGAAGAGACGATCAAAGAATCCCCTTCTTTTGAGAATCCTAAAAAATCTGCCCACTTCGAAAGCAACACACCAGAGCACGCAAGTACTATAGCAGGGGTTCCTATAAATATTGTTATTAATTTTAACTTTGATCTGGCGGCCCCTTCAGAAATTAAGATAGAAAAAGACGGAAAAGACTATGGCGTTGGAAAAACCGTAATTGATGACAATAAGCTTTCAATGCGAAAAGATATGGATTCTAATTCTCCCGATGGGATTTATACTGTAAATTATGACGCCTGCTGGCCGGATAAATCATGCCATGACGGAAATTTCCAGTTTGCAATCGACAGAAATCAAGCATCCTCGTTTGAGAATATGACAGGTCAAGGACAGATAACTATAAAAATGTCTCAAATTAGATTTTTGCCAATGAATATCAGAATTACAAAGGGGACAAGGATAACATGGATAAATGATGATGAGACAGAGCACTACGTAAATACCGATTCGCATCCAGCACACACTTATTATCCCGAGCAAAATTCAAGAGTACTTAAAAAAGGGGGTTCTTACTCAATAGTGCTTAAGACTTCGGGTATTTATCCTTACCATTGCTCTGCCCATGCTGACTCAATGATGGGATCTATATTGGTAGAATAAAACAGCTTTGAAAAATTTAGCCTCCGTGCACCAAAAACAGCCTTCTGCAACCGTTGCCATCTCCATATTTTTA
>CAYHGJ010000047.1:0-2092 GCA_964356235.1 uncultured Candidatus Saccharibacteria bacterium
CCGCCGATGATAGGCAGTTTTTTCATCTGCATTTTGGAAGCGTTGATTACTCCAAGAATGAACAATATGAAAACGAATATGTTTAGAATAGGAAGCAGTATCCATCCAAGAATGGGAATCATTGAAAGAATGATGTTTCCTCCAAAGCCAAGTATAAACAAAATCGTTCCTTGGTTTGTGTGAAATGTTAAAAATTGTGACCTGTTGTCCTTCAAGAGAGGCAGGAAGAAAAGGACATAAGCCAAGATTGCCCAAAGCTTGTCGTCGTTTGCTTGAGGCGTTTGAGGTGGGGTGCCTCCCATATTCATATTATTTTGTGGAGGAGTTTGTCCCCCCATATTATTTGGATCCATAATGTTTTTTACCCCGTAGTAGATTTTGGCATTTGACCTATGGTCAGTCTGCTTGATCGGCAGACGATGCCAAAAGCAACTCACAGGGCGATATTTTTTATAATTTGACCTACAACCATTGTAATTAATTTAATATAAGTTTGCTAGTGATGTTAGGCAGTTGCACTTTTGTTGGTATTGGTATAAAACTATTCAGGATTTGTATGTTTTGAAATAGAAAGGCAATAGGAGGAAAGAAGAATGGACCCTTCAGGAAATAGAAATAGTCTAAGTCTTCGAAATTTTGTGAACGAAGTGACGAGAAGACACAAAAATATTTTTCCATTTGAACCTTGGGCGTTTGAGGCAGAAAAGCACATTGTTCAAGATGGGGTCAAGTATTACACTCTTCCTTTGAGTGAGGAAGGGGTAAAACTTTTCATCAAATATCTTTCACAAGAGGCCGTTAAAGAACTTCCAAAATTAGTTCCTCGTGATAAAAATGACAAAAATAAGAAGGAATATGAAAGGATACTTCTTGGTGCTTTAAAAGTGATAAAAACACTTGCATCAGAAGCTTCTTCCTGTGGAGTGTGGATTAGCACCTCTGACGCGGAAGAAATTCTTGATGAGGTTTTGGCATCTCGATCTCAACCGAAATCGAGAGATACCCTCCCTCAGTCTTTTTTATAGGTTACTGTTTGTTTTCAAGAGAGGTTATCGGCCTCTCTTTTCTTTTTTGCTAGTTTTTTCTTCTGGTGTGAAAATTTTTGTGCACTTCTTTGAGGTGTTTATCTGTAACGTGCGTGTATATTTGTGTGGTTGCAATGTTAGAGTGGCCAAGAAGCATCTGGACGGAGCGAATATCTGCTCCATTTTGCAAAAGGTCTGTGGCAAAACTATGGCGGATAGTGTGAGGTGTCACTTTTCTGGTGATGCCGGCTTTTATAGAATAATGTTTTACAATCCTCTCAACAGAACGAGGAGAAAGTCGTTTACTCTTTTCTTCTTTTTGTCCTTTGCCAAAATTTATAAACAAAGGTTCGTCCATATCTTTTCTTTTTTCCAAATATTCCCCGATCGCCCTTTTTGCTTCTTCGGATATGAAGACAAGGCGGATCTTTTCACCCTTACCTCTTATAGAAAACTCATCTTTTTTTAGGTCGATGTCTCGATTTAGTGAACAAAGTTCGGATACACGAAGTCCTGTGGAGAAAAGAAGTTCAAGTATGGCCCTATCACGCAGTATTTTCAGAGAATCTCCACTTGGGGCTTTTAGTAGACGAGAAAGTTCATCCTCATTTATAAGGTCAAGATGTCTTTCTGACACCTTTGCGAGTTCTATTTCTGTTGGGGACATTGCTTCAACCCCTATTTTATTTATGTATTTCAAAAAAAGTCGCAGAGCTATCAGGTAGTAGTTTTGTGTTTTCTTTTTTAGACTTCCAGAGACACCTTCACGGCGGTTTAGCCAAAGTCTAAAATTTCTTACGAGATCTGGGGTTATACTTTTCGGATTTGTTATCTTGGACCAAATAAAAAAGGTGGAGAGATAGCGGTCGTAGTTTTCTACTGTGAGGAGACTTCTGCCTTTTTCTATTTCTACGTACTCCAAAAACTGCCTTTTGAGAGATTCTATATTTTGCGACATATATTTAAGTTTACCCTGTTAAATGAAATTTAACCAGATTAAATTTTGGTTTTTTACTGGTATAAAAAACCATTTAACAGGGTGAATTCTGTTAAATAAAATTTATTTT
>CAYHGJ010000048.1:0-2028 GCA_964356235.1 uncultured Candidatus Saccharibacteria bacterium
GCACAAACAAATCTATATGTGCTTGCCCCGCCCGCCCTGTGCGCGCACAAATCCCGCCGTTTTTAGGAGATATTATAAAACGGCGGGGATTGCCTCCCTAGAAGATACAAAAGTGAACAAAAGAAAATAATAGAAGAATTGCTCCCGCAATTCCTACTGAAAGTATGACAAAAAGAGGTGATTTTATCAGTTCACTTTTTTCATCATCGAGAATGGCACTTTTGAAATTATCATGTCGTTCATTTACGGTTTTTGTTTGGTCTTTCAATTTATCACCCGCAATATCAATTTTTTTCACCATACGATCTATCCAAGCATTTTCTTTTTCATAAAAAAGATGTGTTTTATAAACTCCATAAAAAATTGAGAAAAACAAAAGTGCTTCACCAAATAAAAACATCTTTAAACTTTCAACCATTCCGATTGCTGTAAAACCAAAACCCGCAACTATTCCTATTGTTTGAGTAATTTTATATATAGAACCAATGAGGTCAGAATAGGTTTTTTGTTTTAACGATTTAAGATCGTCTATCCATTTTTGTCTAAGCTCATAATCTTTACTTATAATCTCTTCTGGCATATTTTATTTTTCTGCTAACTTAATTAATTCCTCTAAATCAACCAGCTTAATTGGCTTGTCTTGCACAAAATCCTTTGCTTGTTGGGTAAAAGTTGTCGCCGCAAAAATAAAACCCTCTGGTGCCTTCATACTTATCAGTGAGCCATAAAAATCTCTCACTGTTGGTTCTCCAACTGACCCGTCCCAATTTTTGCATTGAACTACGCCTACTAGTTTGTTTGATCTATAAAGTTGTAAATCAACCCCGTGGTCTCCAGTGGTTTTTGTCATCCTGACCTCGTAACCTTCTTTACGAAAATGATCTGCGACCCATTGCTCAAAATCTACGCCAGACATATGAGCAAACTTATCTACCAAACTTAAAGAATGAGGATAATTTTCCCCAAAACCCAAATGGGCAAGTATTTTTGAAATATTTTTGTTATTTACCTCTAACTCTGGTGATATCGCTTTAAGAAATCCGGAAATCCTCTTTATCATTACACTGGCATTTCCTGGTGAGCCGTTGCAATATGAAGCGAGAATTTCCGCGACCTCATTGCTGATATGGAATCCTTTTTCACTAGCTAATTTTATTAAAATATCTCTAACATTTTCTAACGAATATGATGAGAAATCATAGACAACAAACCATCTACGAATTTTTTCATCAATCTGCCAAACTTTAGATGTCGTCGTAATTACTGAAAATGGAGGGAGTTCCAGTTCTATCTCTCTTGCTGATGGTCCTTTACCTATAATTATATTCAAGTGACCAGACTCCAAAGCTTGATAAAATTCTTTTCCGACATCTCTTTTAAAGTTTGAAATATTATCAATAATTAGTATATCGTTTGGAGACAGATTTGTTAAAATACTTGCCAAGTCAGGAATTTTTTCTATTTTTTCCGCAGAAACACATTTTGCCATAACACCCAATTCATTTGAGATGGCAACGGCCAATGAATTCTTACCCATTTCTGGCTGTCCACTTAAAATAACATTGGGAAAATGTTGTTTGTTTGATTTTGAAAAATCAATACGCTTTTTTATATCAGAAATGATTTTTTCTTGTCCGATAAACTCACTCAACGCAAATGTTGAATTAGGATTTTTCAAAATGGGTATTTCAGAAGTAGTTGTCATAAAAAATAATTGATATCTTTGTTATAGACCTTCGCAAACTCTGCCAATTCTACCGCATCAACTCCACGCTCTCCTCGTTCAATTTTGGAAAGATAGGATTGAGGTTTCTTTAGCTTTTTACTTGCGTCTACTTGCGTTAAATCTGCCTCTAGGCGAGCTGAACGGAGTTTTGCGGTAAGTTTTTGATATTTTGCTCGGTTCTTCTTTGGCATATAGATATTAACATAATATACCCTGTTGTGGTATATACCAGTTTAGTATATTATTAAATACGGCGAAGCAAAACCAAAAATTTCCTTTCCATTTTTTGTCGGCTCCCCCCA
>CAYHGJ010000049.1:0-1949 GCA_964356235.1 uncultured Candidatus Saccharibacteria bacterium
CCCTGAAACGCAAGGGTAACACTATCGCTTGAAATTGATTGGAAGCAGTCCATTAGATATTTGTAGTTAAAAGACAACTCCAGATCTTCTCCTTTTAATACGGCGTCAAGCGCACTGTGATTTTCCCCAAGATTTGTGTTTTTTGTCATAATTTCAAAAAGCTTTTCTCCGGGAATGAGACGAAGAGTGACCTGATTAAACGCGTCTGAAAAAACATGGGCCAATTTTAGCGCTTCCACAAGATCTTGCTTCAAAAGCACTGCTTCAGTTTTAAATTCTTTAGGAATAATTTGTTTATAATCGGGGAAAGTCCCATCTATCACCCTAGAGACCATATATGCGCCTTCTTTGGAGAAGGAAATTTGCCCAGCCCCCATAGTAACCTCCACATCCTGACGTGAAAGGTCAAGGAACCTACTGATTTCGGCTATGTTTTTAATGGGGATGAGTGCCCCGTCAAAATCTTTTGTTTTTTTTGCCAAAACCTTCTTCTCACCCAAACGAAACGAGTCCGTGGCCACAAACACCAGCTCTTCACCATCGCTGTAAACGAAAACACTCGAAAGTTCGGGCTTCACACTAGTGACCGCGGCAGCGTACCCCACCGCGGTGAGCCCAGATTGGAAAACCCCCGATTCCATGATGATTTTTTTGCCTTCTTCAATCTTGGGTATTATGGGGAAATCCTCCACAGGGAAAGTTTTCAGTATTGCCCCAGTGCTCACAGAGGTAACAGCGAAACCACTTTCAACTGTTTCCAAAACTACTTTTTCGTCCCTAAGGTTGGCTAGAAGATTTGCTAAAACATTACCTTGAACCACCACCACACCCTCTTCAACCACCTTTACAGGGACCGAAAACTCAACGCCTACATCCAAATTTGTTGCTTTGATGACGAGTGAATTTTGTGTAGCTTCAAGAAAAATTGCAGAAAGAATAGGGAGGGTGGGGTTCTTCCCAGTAACCTTATCGGCAATTGAAATCACCGCCAAAATCTTTTCCTTTATACATTCAATCTTCATATATAAATCTATTATTACAATTAGTAGTGTGCAAAACTCTGTTTTTTGAAAATGTGGTCAATTTGCTCCGCTGTATGGTTTTTTTGTTGGGGATACATTTGGGGACAATGCTGACTCACTGTTAACTTCTTTTGCAAATCGGCTTTTTTAGTGAAAGTTGTCATATGTTATCCACGGAGTCTTCACAACTTTTACACAAGCATTGACCGCAATTGGTTTATATCCTGAAGAAGCTCCGGATCGTTTTTTATATCAACCTTAATTTTTTCGCAAGAGTGGATTACTGTAGTGTGGTCTCTTCCTCCCATTTTTTGCCCGATTGATGGATAGGAAATACCAAAATCTTCTCTAAGTATATACATTGCGCCCTGGCGGGGCTTTATGATTTCCTTTCTGCGAGTTTTCTCATAAATATTTATCTCTTCTATTCTATAGAAATCAGCCACCATCTTAACCACCTCTTTGATAGAAACAGATTTTTTTGGTTTGGCACTGGTTTTTATGCAGTTTCTTGCCTCATTTATTGATAGTGGCCTGCCTTTTAGCTGCATTTGGCAGATGATGATATTGAGGGCTCCCTCGAGGTCCCGGATATTGCCGTTGATTGTTTCAGCAAGAAAATCAATAATGTCATCTTCTAGGGGAACCTTGCTCGTGCGCGCTTTTGAGGAAAGAATAGTTGCTCTGGACTCTCTGTCTGGAGCAGCGATATCCACCGTCATACCCGCGGCAAATCTGCCTTTCAGCCTGTCCTCAATTGAAGGGATGAGGTTGGGGTGCTTGTCGGAAGAGAAAATAATCTGCTTGTTATTGTCGTAAAGAGTATTGAAGAGGTGGAAGAGCTCCTCTTGAGTCTTTTCCTTATTTGAGAGGAATTGAATATCATCCATAATAAAGACATCGTATTTACGATACCTTTCCTTTACT
>CAYHGJ010000050.1:0-1926 GCA_964356235.1 uncultured Candidatus Saccharibacteria bacterium
GGTACAGAAAAGCACGTTTCCGACTTTAAAAAGAGATATGAGAACATTAAAAATATCTCTGTTTTAGGATGGAAACTTCACACGGTCATACCTATGTTCTTGAGGGCGGCAGATTTACTCGTTATTCCCAATAGCGCCAAAGAAGATATTTCAAGATTATACACTTCTCCCATGAAACTTTTTGAGTATATGGCAAGTGGTACGCCCATAATTGCCTCGGATTTGCCATCTATACGGGAAATACTCAACGATTCAATGTCCTATTTTTTTATTTCTGATGATCCAAAGGATTTGGCTCAAGTTATCAATAAGGCGTTGAAAGAGAGCGAAGAGGCTAAGGTTCGTGCAGGACGAGCCCTTGACAAGGTTGTAGATTACTCCTGGGATAATAGGGCAAGGAGTATCATTCAATTTGCATCTCGCGCTATTTGAATCTGACCCAGAAATAACATAGAATCATAGTTCATGAAAAGGATGCTTATTATTGGAGGAGCGGGGTTTATTGGTGTTAATTCTGCTCGATATTTTGCTTTGAAGGGCTGGCAAGTTACAGTCTTGGACGACCTTTCTCGTATGGGCACAAAGAAAAATCTCTCATGGCTCATGAGAGACTACCCCAAAAATATAAAATTTATTAAAGCGGACGTTGTCTCCGACCTTGCGCATTTGAGTAAGCAAATAGGATTGAATGATGTTGTTATACATCTTGCAGCTCAAGTGGCTGTTACCACATCAATATTTAACCCAAGACATGACTTTTTGGTAAATGTTGTAGGGACATTTAATATTCTAGAGGCAATAAGGCTGTCAAAAAATAAGCCCATTTTGCTTTATTCTTCAACAAATAAGGTTTACGGTTCCTTACCAGAAGTTCCGGTTGTGATGAAAAAGAAAAGATATGAGTTCAAAGACAGAAATAAAAAAAGCTACGGAATAGATGAAAATGCCGTAATTGATTTCCACTCACCATATGGATGTAGTAAGGGCGCGGCTGATCACTATGTGATTGATTACTCAAGAATATACGGCATTAAGACTGTTGTATTTAGACAATCTTGTATATATGGTGAGTATCAGTTTGGCGTTGAAGATCAAGGTTGGGTGGCATGGTTTGCCATTGCCTCTATGCTTAAGAAAAAGCTTACTATTTATGGCAATGGCAAGCAGGTTAGGGATCTTCTTTTTGTTGATGATCTGGTAAGGCTTTACGAAAAAGCTATTGAAAAAATTAATAAAGTTAATGGACAAGCATTTAATATAGGAGGGGGTCCTAAAAATACTCTGTCTTTGATAGAGCTTCTAGAGTCATTACAAGGAAAATACAGCCTCAGAACAAAAATTACTCGTGCATCTGTAAGGGCAGGCGATCAACCTGTTTTTGTTGCAGATATTAGAAAAGCTAAAAAATTACTAGGATGGTCGCCTAAAATCTCAGTTGATGCGGGACTGAAAAGACTTGTCAATTGGACTATAAAGCACAAAAGAGACATACAAGAAATCAAATGAAGATACTTGTGCTCACATCCACAATGGATGTAAAGTCAGGATGGGGAAGATATACGCACGATCTTATAAAAACACTGGAAGCTCAGGGCATTCAGGTTTTTGTAGAAAATATTAGTTTTCCACTTAGTTGGAAGAGGAATATTTTATTGTCTCCATTTCTAGCTTTAAGAATATATTTTAAATACAGAAGTAAAGGTTTAAATATTATTCACTGCGTTGTTGAACCTTTTGCACTTATTGCAAAAATACTTTCTGTCATTTCCAAAAAACCGTATTTAATAACCTTGCACGGTACTTACTCGATATTTTCTCTACCAAATTTTATATCCGGCCATTTACAGAGATACACGTATAGAGGTGCGGCTTGTCTTATTGCTGTAAGTAGCTACACAAAGAGTCGCGTTCTAGAGTATTGCCCGG
>CAYHGJ010000051.1:0-1668 GCA_964356235.1 uncultured Candidatus Saccharibacteria bacterium
TTGCAAACCTCTATAGCATCATAAAGCGACTTCTCTGTTGTTTTTATTAAAGCCATGGCTAAATCATCAACCTTACCAACAGGAGCAGTAATAGCCATATCAGTAATCATGCCCTTATGAATAAGCCCCAAGTCAAGTCCAACAATGTCTCCACCCTTTAAAACTTTATTATTTTCTGTTGGTATGCCATGCACCACCTCGTTGTTTATTGAAACACACAAAGTGGCAGGATATTTTCTATCGGCACCTTCGGGGGTATAATCCAAAAATGCCGGCGCATCACCATTTTTGATAATCAAGTCATACGCAAGCTTGTCTAAATCTTTTGTGCTAACTCCCGGAGCAACCGCTTTTACAACCTCATGTAACACAAAAGAAAGTCGTCTACCCGACTCTCTCATATTTTCAATATCTTCTTTGGTTTTGATAATTGCAGACACAATTTATTTACTGAAAATTTGTTGAATTATATCTTTATGTATGTCCTCTATGCTTCTCTCTCCGTCAATTTTTAGAAATTTATAACGAGAATTATTTTTAAAAAACTCTAAAACCGGAACTACATCCGAGTCAAACCAATCCAAACGTTTAGAAATGTCTTCTCTACTCTTGTCATCCGACCTGCCACGCGCCAGTAGTCTCTCTTCTGCTTCTGCTCTGCCAATATCAATATGTAAAACATAAAGGTTTTCTCTTCCATAAAACCTAAAAGCGGAGTCTAAGATAGACGCCTCGGGCAGTCTCCGTGGTGCTCCGTCTATGACTAGGTGTGTTTTATTATCAAATTTTTCAATAAGTTGGTCTGTCCACATATAAACAGAAAGAAACTCCGGCTGTAATCCCCCCTCTTTGTATATTTTTTGAGAAATCTGACTTGTGGGATTATCGCCCCTTTGAAGAAAATCTCTAAACTTTTGACCATTTTCAACATAAAAAACAGAGATACCTGTCTCCCTTTTTAAGTAATCCGTTAAGAGCTCCGCCTGTGTCCCCTTGCCGCAACCAGACCTGCCTATAAATATAAAATTTTTGAGCATATCACTATATTAACTTTAATTTAGCTCATATTCCACTCCAACCAACCCTTTCTATAGATAGTGTTTGGCCCGCCCTTTCGGGCGGGCCAAAATTTGTAAGATAAATTTCATCTCTCAAGACTAGTATTCTCTCATTGACACCTGGGCGTCCACCTTTTTGACTACATCTATAGCAACGGAAACAACGATGAGTACTGATGTTCCGCCGATTGCAATAGCCGTGATACCTGTTGCGGCTTGTATAAGAAGTGGCAAAAGGGCAACAATGGCAAGAAATGTAGCCCCAACCATAGTAATCCTGTTTACAACCTTCGAGACAAATTCTGCAGTCGGGAAGCCCGGTCGCACACCAGGGATAAACGCTCCATTTTTTTGGAGATTTTCTGATATCTGAGCGGGGTCAAAAGTGACGGCTGTGTAAAAATATGTAAACAAGAAAATCAAAACAAAGTATGTGCTGTTATAAAACCACTGATTAGATATTATTTTCATCACAAAGCCGGATATGGAAAGTAAGGTGGCATTGGTTAGCCAACTGTTTAGAAACGAGAATATCATCTGGGGGAAAAGCAAGATGGACATGGCAAAGATTATAGGAATAACACCAGCTTGGTTTAGCCTTAGAGGTAAG